>PLSY01000225.1 GCA_003164275.1 Acidimicrobiaceae bacterium
TCCGTCATCAATCGGATGTGCGCCGATTGCCCACACAGACGCCAGCGGTCAAAGGGCGGCCACCGGCCGAGCGAGGACATAAAGGCCGACCCCGGCGCCGGCGTGCCGGCGATCTCCGGGGGCGAGGCGTATTCCGGAGCGACCTTGGAGGGCTGGCGGCGGTGTGACACCAGTCGATGATGTGGCTCAGAAACGGTGGTTTACGGCACGCATTGGTTGTATGCGCTTGCAATACCGAGAGTCGTCACGACAAGGCCAACCACGTCGCCGGAGAAGCCGAGTACAGAGCCAATATCACTTACGACCGCTGACTCTGACGATTCAAGCCATGAACTTCCGGCGGAGACAATGTCGCCGCCAACCGCGGGCAGAGTGAAGGGGCTGGACCCACCGGCCAGTCCCCAAGCAGCACTGAGGCACGCCTGAGATTGCTCGATTACCTGGCAGGCGTCCTGGAATCCGTTGCCACAGTCGATCTGCTCATTACCGATAGCGATGCCGTAGCTAGATTCCGCCGCGCTGAGAACTTGGTCGGGAGACTGCGATGGCGAGCCACCGCAATCACCTATGCCGATGGCGTCGCTGTCGTTTGTCGTGAATGAACCTCCGCTGGAAGTCAGCCACGGGCTGACAGTCACCGCCCCGCAGGCGAGGGGTGCTCCGCCCGATGGACTTGGACCGTTGGCACTACCCCAGTAGCTGTATGCGGCATCGACCGTGCATGTGCCACCCCAGTTGCATGACTCCACTCCCATCTGGTCATTCTCTAGATTCCCCCGAAAGCTGAGCGCACCCGTAGTCGAGGCGATGGCGACGCCTGAATCCGTGATGGAGCCGCCAATGATCCCAGCCGATCCCGCGAACGAAACTCCCGTCCCGGCGTCGTCGATAGTGGTCGAATGGACATCAAGCGATCCTGATCCAGAGAAGGTCACTCCCGTGCGGGCGTAGTCGATGGTCGCGTACTGAAGGTTGAGGCTGCCCGATCCATCCACGATGATCCCGTAGAAGTCACCACCGGCAGGACTCCCGTTTCCGGTGTTCCCGCCGATGCTGTTGTCGTTCATCGAGGTGAACGTCACCGGGTCGGTGGGCGTACCTATGGCATCAAGCGTGCCTTCGACGAAAATGGGGTCGGGTGCAGGACCTCCGTTGCCAACTGCGTCCCCCTTGATGACTGCACCTGGAGCCACGGTCAGTGTGATTCCGGACGGCACATCGAGCGACGTACTCGTCACACCCCAGGCGTCCGATGGTCCGTAAAGCAGCCAAGGAGCTTCTTCAGCCGGAAGGGTTCCACTCACAGCCACAGTGCCGTTCAGGCCGAAGACCGGCCATCCTCCCGACGCGGAGTTCCCGCCCACCAACGCCGGATTGAGCGCACTCGCATCGACGAAGTAGGCCGGGTAGGTGAGAAAGGAGCCATTAGGAAGCTGTCCGACATTCGTCGCAGTGTTGCCCTCGACAGTAGGTGCCGCGGCGAAGATCAGGAATCCTGCGAAGTAGATCGAAGTGAGGGCGTTGTTGATGAGCCGTACCGAACCCGTGGTGTTGGCCGACACGCCGGTATTGGAATTCTCGATCAGGGAGTTCTCCTGGTCGATCGAACCGGCCCCGGTTGCGGTCACTCCCGTGCGGGCGTAGTCGATGGTCGCGTACTGAAGGTTGAGGCTGCCCGATCCATCCACGATGATCCCGTAGAAGTCACCACCGGCAGGACTCCCGTTTCCGGTGTTCCCGCCGATGCTGTTGTCGTTCATCGAGGTGAACGTCACCGGGTCGGTGGGCGTACCTATGGCATCAAGCGTGCCTTCGACGCTGATTGGCGGCCCCGTGCCGGACTTCAAGACCGCTCCTGGGTCAATCGCCAACGTGACCCCAGATGGGACATCAAAGCCGCAGTTGACGTAGCTCCCTGCCGGAAGCTCGCTGTCGGAAGCAATTGAACCGGTGCATGAAGTGATCACGCTGGTGTAGGCGAACTTGTCGGCGGAGGAGATTGCCGAGGTCCCGTCCGCCGTGGTGACCGTGACGTTGACCGTGCCAACCGACTCAGCGGGACTTGTGGCTGTGATCGAGGTGGTGGAGTCGGCGGTAACGGTTGCCGCCTTGGTCCCGAACTTCACGCTGGGTGCACCCGAGAGATTGCTCCCGGTGATGGTGACCGATGTGCCTCCGGCGTGGGGACCAGCACCGGGGCTGACTCCAGTGACGATTGGGGCTGGGACGTAGGTGAATGTGGCCTTGGGCGTGACCGGCGAGTCGCCAGCGGGCGTGGTGACGGTGACATTGACCTTCCCTGTGCCAGCCGGAGAGACAGCCGTTACCGAGGTGGCCGACGCATCGGTGACCTGAGTGCCCGGAACTAAGCCGAAGTCCACTGCCGTGGCTCCCGCCAGGTTCTTGCCCTTTAGCGTGACGGTGGTCTGACCGGCCTCGGAACCCGTCGCAGGACTCACCGACGTGAGGGTCGCAGGGGCCGCAGCCGCGGGCACGGTGAGCTTGATGGCCTTGGCCTTCACCATCTTTGTGCCCATTACGGAGAGGCCGAACTTGTATTTGGCTGCCTTGGTGGCCTTATCGGCAGGCACGGTGACGCCCTGGCTCACCGACCCCGAGGCACAGGGAACGGTTGCCGGAAGGCCCGTGATGATCGGTATTGAAGAGAAGACGCAGGAGGTGGCGTTGGTTACGTTCGCAGACAGGGTCACCGGTCCTCCACCGGAGCCGAGCGTGCTCGGTGTGACCACGAAGGCGGTCACCGTGGGTGCAGTGGAGGTCTTCGAGTCCGCTGAGGCCGCCTTAGCTCTGGGAGTCACAGTCGTTGCCCCCGCCGATGCCACCGGGCCAGCCAGCAGGCCCGTGATCAGCGCAACCCCGCACCCGACCCGAAAGGCCACACTCTTTCGCCGACCCCGCCCGCCGTCAGCCATCGTCACCCCGTCCCACCTGTGGTGGCTCGCACGTCGTCCAAGAACCAGGGGAAGTCTTGCATGGAGGACCAGTTATTGCCATGGACGGTACGGACAGTGGCGGAATGGGTGGTTCTGTGCTCGTTCCCATCGCACCGAGCGCCGACCGGCGGCGGTGCGGCGCGCGATCATCACCTCTGCGGCAGGTACCGCCACGCGCTCTTCGACATCAATGGGTGTAGCGCGGTCATGAGGGGTTCATTGTCACAACCATGAACCCCCTGAGCTGGTGGTTTGTCCGTCGTCGAATTCACCACGTCCCTGAGCTGGTGGTTTGTCCGGTGGCAACAATTTCTCGGGTTTTCTCGGACCATGAGGGTTTCCATGAGGCTTTTCATGAGGGTCCCTCTTCATCGTGGCAGGCATGGACTCCCCCACGATCCAACGGCTCCGATCCGAATGGCAGGCCCTCGGGAGTACCCCCCCATCGAGGGCAGCCTGTCATCGCCTGGCCGAGAGTGAGCTCGTGGTCGCCGCGCTTCAGGTGGGCGACCTCGCCGAGCTGATCTCAGCCCTCTCGCTCTCATCGGACCGGCTGTCTCGCCACCAGGCGGCAGCCGTGATCGCAGCCATGCTGAGGAGCGCTGACGTCGACGCGCTGATCCCCCGTGCCATCATCCAAGCGCTCATCCCTGGAGTCCTCGGCCTGTCCCGCCGCATCGACATTGCCGGCGGGCCGTGGAGCGATCTCGACGCGTTCTACGCCGACGCCGTCTCTGCTCTCTGGGAACTGACAACGACCTGGTCTGGTGCCAACCGCCCCTATGCCGCCGGTGACCTGTTGTCCGCAGTTCGTACTCGGATGCGAACACTCCAGGCCAGCGAGCATCGGCACCGCTGTCGGCAGACCAGCACCCCCGACGCGTTGGACACCCTTCCAGCATCCATCGGTCGCACGGGCGAGGAACTCTTGGCCGCTGCCCTCTCCAATACGACCGGGAATGGCCTGAAGGTCGCCGACGCCGCCGTTCTTTACGCAACCAGGGTCCTCGGAATGACCCTCGGTGAGGTCGCCGACCTCGCCGGGATACCTGCTCATCATCTTCGGCGACAGAGGCGACATGCCATCGACAGGCTGGTGGCCTGACGTGTGGCAGAACAAATCAGGGTCAACTCCGAGCCTGCCAAGAGGCGGAGATCTTGCTCCCCGAAGTACGTTCGCCTGTCTACCGATCGGAAAAGGAGGGGACCTTCCTCTTGCCCGTCGTCCGGATGGACGACCACTTCCGCTTTCCCTGGGGAGCGGTCGACCGACTGATCATCGGCGACGTACCGGGATATGTCGATCAGTCCACGTCGGCCACGGCACGGTACCGGCTGACCCACTCGGACATCCCGGTCGCCATTCCATCGAACTCGATACGGTATTCATCGATGGTGATCGGGGCCACCCGTCATGAGCGTGGCTCGTCTCCCTGGAGTTCTCACCGTGCCCGAGGCAGCATCCCGGGTCGCAGTCTCGGCAGGGACCCTCCGCAAGGAGATTAGAGACGGTAATCTTCGGGCTCGTCGCATTGGCCGCTGCGTTCGCATTCTTGACGAGGACTTGGCCGCGTGGTTACGGGCTGATGGGTCGATTCCGA
>PLSY01000022.1 GCA_003164275.1 Acidimicrobiaceae bacterium
TGAAGTCGATCTCGCACTCCATAGAAGCATCCTTCAGCTCGACACCAACAACGTTCAGAGGCGCGCTGTCCGAGTGACCGAACTCAAAGGCTGCGGCGAAGACCGACAGCGTCGCCATGATGGGGATCGTCTCGTTGAAGTGCTTGGCATCAAGCGCTGGCATCGCTTGCATGTCCCATGTCACTGGCTTTTCTGGATGGTTCGCCAGATACGTGGAGAACGAAACAGACGCAGAACACAACTCGCACAGCAGGGGCTCGCCGAGTGCTGAAGGAGGAACACGAATTGCGCTCGCACAGTTGGGGCACTGGAGATCAGCGAGCGGTTGGAGTATTCCTCGATTTGCCAAAGTGCCCACTACCGCCGCTGGGTAATCCTTGTAACTCCGTCGTACGAACCACATGTGATAGCTCCAGGCTGCGTCGTGTTGTCGAGCTGTCTCCCAAAGCGCTCGAACCTTGACTCCATACGGACTGCGTAGAGCAACACGGACCACCTCACGGACAGCAGGTTGGTTGGCGAGGCTGTCCTCGGTTATACCTCCAAGGAGTGCCATCCGGTGATGAATACGACGTCCGTTTTCTGTGAGAGTGAGTTCATATCCGGCGTCCTTCGCTAACCGTTGAGTAAGGAGGTCGGCCCCAACAAACGTCAATCGAGTCGTCTCCTCCGATACCTTCATCGGAACGACTCGACCTCGGGATCGTGGTCGAGCGAAGGGAACAAGGCTGTTCCAACGATTACGAATATGCGGAGCGATGCACCGTGCAGCGGGCACAGTCGCCCGTGCTCCATCGCCAAGATTTGATTCTGTCCATATGTCGATGTCGGCAGCAACCATGCCCAGATTGGCCCACGAGGACCGTCGAGGTAGGAAGTCGAGTGGAGCGACCGGAATAGCCGCATCCCCACGGGAGGGATCGACATCTACCGCAAAGTGTCGTTCGTGGGTCGTGAAGATTGGGCCACAGTTGTGGAGATCAAGCCGATGGGAATCAATCATGAGCCGGAACCGATCGTCGGTTTCCAGTGACTTGAGACGCTCAGGGATCACTACCGGATTCGGGAGCCACAGCGAAAAGTCGATCGGTTGATCTGCACTGGCTTGTGTCGCTTCTGCTATGTCACCGATCCACGTCGTGAGCGAACTTTCGAGAAGCTCGGCGCTGCTTTCAATCCAAGGGAAGACGTCTTGCCCGGAAGCTCGTAGATTCCAGAAGGTGGTGAGCTGAGCAGTATCTTTGGGATCGAGAACCACCACACCTTGTCGGTGCCAACGAAGTCTGTGTAGTACGTCCTGCATTGTGACAGAGAGCTGATTAGGCATCGACATTGGGCGAGCCGGGAGCAACATTCCAACACCCAGTGGGCACGGTTGGGCGATGCCAGCGAATGCTTGGCCATCGGCGATCTGTTCTTGGTCCTGCCCAAAACGACCAAACCACACTGTCAGGAGGTCGTCGAGTTCGTGGTCGGATTCCCAACCAATCGAATAGGTAGGGACGCTTGGCAGTCGATTCAAGCGGTACCATTCGTAGAGGCTTGAGACGGGCAGTAGGTGCTCTCCATGCGTGTCGTTCCCACGATTGAACGGNNGCGGACCACTTGAACCCAGGAGTCTCTGCCAGCTTTACCGACTCTTCGTCGTCACCAACAGGGAACAGACAGTCAACACCCATGGCAACTGACTGCCGGAGAATCTCCTCGTTGTCGCCTGTTGTCTCAAAGATTGGAAAGCTCTGTCCGCCCCACGTGCTGGTGGCAAGCTCGACAGCTCGTCGCAACGAATCCAGCGATCCAGCTGGCATAACGAGACCTATGCGGATCGGCCTCAACATGGTCTGTCCGGAGATGTAGCCAGTAGCCATCAGAAGCCCTCCAGCCCGGCGACAGGTGTCACGGCCCTTGTCCGGGACCACGCCCGAGGGTCACCAGGTGATCCGGTGCGCTCATCAGGGAGTCCAGGAGTTGTCAACATGATCCCATTGTCCCAGTCCTGGGTAGAGCTGCGCAGAGCTGCCGGGGGTTTCTTGCGCTGACTGATTGAGCCCGCCTGGCCATCCGTGGGGACTTCAATCTGGCCACGGACAGAAGTAATCAAGTCCGATCAACCACAAGGTCACTCAGTGATCCTACGACGACTCCACGTCAGAGCTAGGAGCACGAGTAGCGCCATGATGCCCAATACGATGAGTTCTGGGTAGAGGGAGAATCCTCTATAGGTGAACTCGACTCGATGGATTCCAGCGGTGACTTTGACCCCCACTACAGCTGGTGCAAGCACTTGAATCGGCTCAGGGTGACCGTCGACGGTGACGTGCCAACCTGGATCAAACGACGCAGACAGCATGACAATGCCTGGCCGGACCAAATGCACCATGCCTCGGGCGACACCATTGGAAAGACTCATTGGTTGTGAAGGCACAGACCCCGGCGAGTTGATGGTGGTCGAAGTGCTTGGTCGAAGGGACGTTGTCCGGGCTGCGGCGGCAGCTCCATCAAAAGCCACGGCAAGATCGAGATGGCGGGCTATAAGTGACGAACGGATGAGTCCCAGAGATTGGCTCGCGACGTCTGCTCGATCTTCGTGGACAACGCCCACCGTCTCTACGACGTCAAGGTAGCCGTTCGACCTGATTATCCAAAGACGGTAGGGGCCGCGATGCATGATCGATAGGGANNCGGGAGAGGACATTGCTACCGGAAGAATGAGATATCTCACTCCGAAGAGCGTGTAGTCACTTGGGTTGGCTTGATCGAAGAAGTACTCGGGGTCTGTCATGAGAGAGGCCGTACGCAAGGTGTAGCCAATTTCATCCACGTCTTGACTTTCCAGATACTTGAAGACCGGAACCATACCAACTGTGAAGGTGGATCCCCAGTTGGTTGGCAGTCCCGCATACGTTCGCCCCCCTCCATGACTCTTGATGTAGCTGGTCAGCGCGGCGATCTCAGGACCTTGGACTGCTTCGCCCGTGCGTTGATACTCGATAGACACAGCGTTTCGAGAGTCGAACCTCTGGATCTGGATGATCGCGGGAGTAACGGCTGCTACTCCGACAAGGACTGCTAATCCGGTGAGCGTCCATCTCGCGATGTCTCTGTCTGCATCAGAGCTTGTCAAGTGGTGAGATATCCGCTGTGCTGCCTGGAGAACCAGTCGACAGCAGGTCACTCCGGCGATACCGGCAAGGTAGAGACCAGCCAGCTGCGCACCCATGAGGAAACGGCGAAAGAAGATATCGCCAGAACCCGGCACCACATCGACCAACGGCCCGAAGGTAGTCCGGCCGAACGCCAGCAACAATGACAAGATCCACATCACCGCGAGGGCTCTGCCCAATGGGCTCTTACGCCAGTGGACTACTGCAGTGACGAGGCCGAGCAATACCAAGGTGGTGATGATGGGGAAGCGTCCAGTGTCATAGACCTGACCGGAGAGAAGCCACGAGACAATGCGCCTTGCGCCGTAGCCATTCACCAGAGGGGTTTCGTGAAGTACCTGGTTGACGGCAGCCCACTTCCCGAACTCGATGACAGGGACAAGGACCCAAGCGGTAGCCAGCAGCGAAACTCCCAGGAGGACGGCCGCACGGCGTAACCGGTGCCCGAGATCGGAAGGAATGACAAAAGGAAAGAAGACGATCGGCAGAAAGGCAAGGTAGCCGGTCTCAAAGTGCAGTCCGGTAGTGACGGCCACGGCGAGTGCTGCGGGCGCCAGAAATCTTCGGTCGTCCAAGGAGCGCCATGTGAATGCCCATGCAAATGGGAGGGCCCAGGACGCCCACAGCTGCGCCCAGACTCCAAAGCCGATCCAGACATAGGCCTGCTGCTCGTATCCAACTCCAGGGACGCTCACGAGAAGCGCAGAGAATGCTGCAGCAATAGCCGCAGCCCATGGCCCTAGGCCCAGCACACGTGCCGACGTGTAGATGACAATCGGCCAGAGAGTCAACAAGAGGTAAAGAGACCACCGGAAGGCGGTGTCAGCTCCGACGACTATCCCGGCCATCCCGGTAATCATCGCCCCGAGACTCTGATAGTGAAGGAACTGGGGTGAGCCAGCACCGAGGTACGGGAACCAACCGGTCAAGGGATTGTGTCCCGAACGGAAGGCATTGGTTGCGTAACGAACCATCTGCTCGTGCACTGATGCGTCGTCGAGATAGGAGACCGGTAGCAGGGTGGCTCGAAGATTCCACAGCTCCCATCCGACGACGACAGCAACTACCAACCAGCTCGAATGCCACTTGAAAGCAGCAGGAGGCGTGTCCGGCGTGTCCACACCCGACTCGAGTGTCAGTTTGGGAGGTTTCCTCTTGCCGCTACTCACGGGTTCAGGAATCCTGACTAACGCGCTGCGAGAGCCATTGCGTCTATCGCGCTGGTTGGCTGCATTCTGGCCGGAAGCAGTAACTCGTGAAACGAGAGGACTGCACACGCATGACGTGCCGTCGACGGGAAGATGCGTTCATTGACCGGATGCCAGACCATGATCACCCAGTCACCTCCTCCATCGACCTCAGCCGAGGCGTGTCCCGGCTCTACGCGATGAGGCGTGGGTGACGGCCCCTGATTCGTGCAGTCGGCCGAGTGTGCCATTGCACGCCTGAGTGCAGCAACAAGCGCAGCCGATAGTTCTCGAAGTTCCGGATGCCGTGGGCGTTCCGGCGTAGTTTCTCGGTGATCAGGTTCATGGCCTCGCTCCGGGCGTTGGTCCGGCCGGTGGTGAAGAACGACAGCACCTGGGGCTCCCATCGCTTGATGGTCTTGGCCAACCGGAGGACCTCGGGCGTGGCGGCGGTGTGGGCCAGCTCGTAGAACTGCTCGAGCCTGACCGTGGCGACCTCGAGGCTCTCGGCGCGGATGGCCAGCCGCAGCTGCTCTTATCCGTTAACCGGCCCTGAGCGGGTCTGGGACGAGGGGTCCACGACTCCGCGGTAGACGGGATAGAGACTGGGTCCGACAAGGGAGCCGAACATGGTTTCATCGGTGGTCCGGAGCGGTCGGGGACACAGGCTCACGGGTGATGACACGACCGTTGTTGCAGCCAATCGGTTCCTCGGACACCTTGAGACCCGGTGCTACTCACCGGCGACGGTTCGTGCCTATGCATTCGACCTCTCCAACTTCGCCTTGTTTCTCACGGATCGGAGTCTGACGCTCGACGAGGTGCGACCGACCGACCTCTTCGACTATCTGGACTGGCAGCAGAAGCAACGACCGCAGACCGCAGCCAAGGTGGTCCCGATCCGGGGGGTGGGTGCAGCCCCGGCGACAATGAACCGGCGCATCGCCTCGGTGAGGGGACTTTTCGAGCACATGGTGATCGAGGGAACCCGTCAGGACAACCCCGTGCCGGCGGCGCGCCGATCGAGCGGCCTGCGATCCACCCGACGGGGCCTGCTCGGGCATGTCCCCGCGGCACGCCAGAAGCGGGGCGGACGGCTCGTCCGGCAACCCCAACGGCTCCCCGAGAGCCTCGATCCGGACGACGTCGCCTTGTTCCTGAACGACCTCGAGACACACCGAGACCGCGCCATCGTCCTCGCCATGGTGTTCGGCGGCCTGCGAGCGGCCGAGGTGCGTGGTCTCCGACTGGCGAATATCGATATGGGATTGAAGAGGGTTCGTGTCGTCGGCAAGGGTGGCCGCGAACGCATCGTGCCGGTCGACCCGGCCTTCTTCAGTGAGTGCGCTGCCTACGTGCGGACCGAGCGTCCGCCGGGGTGCAAGACGCCGGAGTGCTTCGTGGTCCTGCGGGGTCCGACGACCGGGGATCCGCTGACCGAGGACGGCCTGCGCAAGATCTTCCGGACCCACCGGGACCGATCGGGCGCCATGCGGGTGCGACCCCACCGGCTCCGCCATACCTATGGGACCGAGCTGGCCACAGCGGGGGTCGACCTGCTGGTGCTGCGCGAGCTGATGGGGCACGCCTCACCGGAAACGACGGCGGCCTATGTCCATCTCTCACCCGACACCCTGGCCGCAGAGTTCGCTGCCGCCCGGAAAGCCCTCGGCCGATGACGATCGCCCAACTCGTCGATCCCGCCGTTGACGACGCGCTGGACGCCTTCATCGAGCACTCCAAGCAGTTCCCGATCAAGAAGGAGGCCCGCCAACAGCTCATCCGGGTCGCCACCTGCTTCCACGCCGCCCACCGTGACTTCGCCGCATGGATGGGTGGGCCGGTTGACGGCCGCCTGGTAGAGCTGTCTCGGCGCACTGGGTCATGGCCGTTCGTCTTCTTCGTGCTCCTGAGCGGCCGATGCCAGGCCGGNNCGATGCCAGGCTGACCTCGACTTCCTGTTCGCCAAGCACTTCGGCCACTCCGGCCGGCGCTCCACCTCCATCCTCTATCCCGACGACATCGCCGCCCTGCGCGTGGCAGCCGAGCGGCTCGGGGAGAGCGAGCAGTCCTTCACCGATCTCGTTGCTGGGGTGATTCCCCTGGCCATCGCCCATTTCGGGGTTCCACCGAGTGGTCTCAGCATCGGGAATCTCGAGGAGCTCGTGGCCTTCACCGAGACGAGCCCGAGGCTGTCCGCCGCCATGCGGCGCAGCCGTCACGCTCAGCTGTTCCGGCTGCGTCAGTTGCTCTTCCAGGCGGGCATGACTGACGACGCACCACCCCGCCGCCGGGAAGGTGGACCGGCCACCCGGGCTCAACGACTGGCGGCAGTGCCATCACCCGCCGTCCGCCACACGATCCTGGCCTACTTGGAGGCACGATCGGCCGTGGTGCGCCCCAAGACCCTCGACAAGCTCACCAGCGCGCTGGCCATCTTCGGCGAGTTCATCGGTGAGCATTTCCCCGAAGTGGGGTCGATCGGCCAGCTCGACCGCCACCACGTCGAAGCCTTCTTGACCTGGACGGCGACCCGGCCCGGACGCCGGGCGCAGGATGGCGCCAAACCCGTCGGCCCCTTCGTGCCCGCGCACGCCGCCTTCACCTTGCGCAACTTCCTGGACGACATCGCCGCTTGGGGATGGGCAGAAGCCCCCCAGCGCCGGCTCGTCTTCGCAACCGACATCCCGAGGCAACCCGAGATCCTCCCGAGGGCCCTCCCGCCGGATGTGGACGCCGCCCTCATGGAAGCGGTGCGCGGTCTCGATGATCTCTTCGCCCGGATCGCTATCACCGTGCTTCGACACACCGGGCTGCGCAGGGGCGAGTTGCTCGACCTGGAGCTCGACTGCGTCACGGACCACGGACCGAGCGGGATCTGGTTGCGCGTTCCCATCGGGAAGCTTCACGACGAACGGGCCGTCCCGCTTGACGCCACCGCCATCGAGGCCCTCGAGGAATGGATGGCCCAGCGTGCCGTCCAGCGCGCGATTCCCCATCAACGCGACGGGCGGCTGTGCGACTTCGTCTTCATGGAGCGGGGGCGGCAGTTGGGACCGGCCCGGATCCAGCGCGGGCTGAGGGACGCCGTTCGCATCGCCGGCCTCGTCGGCACCGACGGAGCACCGCGCAAGGTGGTGGCCCACCAGCTGCGCCACACCTGGGCCACCGAGCTCGTGAACGCAGGGATGTCCCTCCAGGCCCTCATGGCTCTTCTCGGGCACCGCACTCCCGAGATGACCATTCGTTATGCCCGGCTCTCATCCCCGACTCTGCGGTCCGCGTACGACCAGGCGCTCGGCAAGGTGGCCCCCAGGATCCCAGTGGCGCCGGCGGGGCTCCCTGCCGTCCCGGACAGGGTCTCGTGGCTGTCAGCGGAGATGCTGAAGACCCGGGTCGCCCACGGGTTCTGTGCGCGGGAACTGGCGGCCGAGGCCTGTCCCTATTCCAACGTCTGCGAGACCTGCGCCAACTTCGTCACCACCCCCGAGTTCGCACCGGCGCTCGGAGCCCAGCTGGACGATGTCCGGGCGTTACGAGACGACGCTGAACGGCGCGGATGGAAGTCGGAGGTGAGTCGCCATGAGCGGGTCATCGTGAGCCTGGAACGGCATCTCCGACGCCTCACGGACAACACCCCTGGTCAATGAGCAGTGTTGGTCCGGCGGCGAGGGCCGGTTAATTCATCAGGTAGGCCCGGTAGAGCT
>PLSY01000117.1 GCA_003164275.1 Acidimicrobiaceae bacterium
GAAAATATAGGCCCAGTTATAGGCCCAGATTTTCGGAGCCATTTCGGATTGCCGCACCGAGGCCGTGGGAGCGCCGTGTTGTGGAGTCGGCTGCCGGAACGTGATACGGCCTGGAAAGCAATCCAACTCGGGCTTACACCCGTGGCGCTGGACTCGAAGCTTGCGCCAATGATCGTCTCGTCGGCGTGGTCGATGACCTCGCGGCCGAGATCGTTGGTGAGCGGCATCAACGCTCTGACTGCGTGTGAGAATCCAGCTCCGAGAATTGGCACGTCCTTGCTGCTACTCAAACGCCAAAGGCGCTGCCTGCGACGAAGGTTCCTTGAAACAGACCGGCATCTTGATTGGATCGCCGTTGGTTATGGTCATCAGATGGGGATCACCCTGGAAGGCAAGCAAATGGAGCTCGTGCTCGACGGGGCTCTCGCCCAGGCTCGCGGTGACGATGAGTTGCCCGAACTGTGGATCGGCCGGGTCATGCGGCTGGGTGATTTTGGGATCAAGACGTACATCGCCGCATTGGGCGGAGCACTCCTCGCCAAGGCAACTGACGATCGAGTCGACAGCCTTGCCCAGGACATGAAAGCCGGTGCCCACGGCTACAGCCTTCGCGTTGTCACCGAATTTCTTGCAGAACACAACCATGAGCGATTCCACATGGGTGCCACCGGCAAGAACCCACTGAACAATCGACCGTTCCTCGGGGGTCCCTCTCGAATCGACGAGTTCACCAAGATCAACTCGAAGGCCCGACCGGCGTTCGAGCTGTTCCGCGATGCACTGATCGACCTCAAACGCATGAACTCGGCAGAGGCGTTTGACGCATTGGCTGCGTGGCTTCGCGTACGGATGGCAGTTCAAGCCGGCGAGATTGCCGAGGCAAGTTCCCAACTGGCGTTGACGTCGTCGCTTGATGCAGCCGATCTCTTCACGATCACCGAGATGTTCGTTCGAGAGGACGCCGAGGGCGGCAAGCGCGGACAGTCTCTTGTCGCCGCCGTACTTGACTGCGCATTCGACGAAGTAGTGCTCCAACCGATCAACGATCCACGTCCCGGGGATGTGCGAGTCCTTCGCAGGGGTGAAGTCGTGTGGATAGTCGAGGTCAAACAGGCTGCGGTACAGGAGCAGACAGCCTTCGACTTGGCTCGCGAGGCACACAGCCTGCACGCGTCGCTGGCGATGCTTGTTGCCATGGCTGACGATCAGTTGCCGCTCGACCGAGAACGCATCCGTCGGCGGGCACTACAGGACTATCGAGTGATGTTGGAAGTCGTCGAGAGCGCCGCCGAACTACTCAGCACGGTGTGCGTCTTCTCCACAACGACGATTGAGCAGATCGTGGAGCGATTGCCAGGCAACTACGCCAAGCGAATGCTGGAACACGGCGTTTCCGAAGGAGGGCGACACCGCTGGTCAGAGCTGGTGCAGGCCCGGGAGCAGTCCCATGACTAATCC
The DNA here is from genome assembly GCA_003164275.1 of Acidimicrobiaceae bacterium. The sequence goes on from PLSY01000117.1 coordinate 1,459, forward strand.
GATGGCTCGCCAACCCAACCTGGGCTTCCACCTGTCTGTGGCAGCCGCCTGCAACACTACGGACATGTCATCGCGTGGCCTCGCAATTTCCCTCTTCTCCGGTGCTGGCGGGCTCGACCTGGGGGTCGAAGCTGCTGGCTTTGAGGTCGCTGCAGCCGTCGAAGTCAACGAAGACGCCGCAGACACGATGGAAAAGAACTTCCGAGGCCTCCACTCCGGCGTTGTGCGACGAGACATCTTCGACGTTCCGACTAAAGAGCTCCTAAGGGCGGCAGGTCTGCGCGGCCGGGAGCACCCTGACCTACTCATCGGTGGGCCGCCGTGCACGCCATTCTCGAAATCAGGATTCTGGCTCGAGTGGAAACGGGCAGGCCTTGACCCCGATGCAAGTCTCCTTCAGGCCTACACACGGATACTTGCCGAAGCCAAGCCACGGGCGTTCATTCTGGAGAATGTCTATGCCCTCACGTACAACAACAAGGCCAGCGCCCCGGCGTTTCGTCGTTTGCTCACCGAGATCGACGAGGCTGGCTACAACTTCACGTGGCGCGTCCTGAACGCTGCCGACTTCGGCGTACCGCAGTCTCGCCCCAGGCTGTTCATCGTCGGTGCCCGCAAGCGGTCCCAGCAGCCTGAGCTTCCCGAGCCGACGCACGGGGGTTCGTGGGAGCGTCGGACGACCGGTACCTCCGACCGTGCACACGTCACGACCGGGGAAGCACTGTCCGGTCTCGTGACCACTCCCGAACCCTCGGAGCAAGTTCGGGGAAAATGGGGCCATCTGTTAGCTGAAATCCCACCAGGTGAGAACTACCTGCACTTCACCGCCGAGCGGGGGTACCCGAGCCCCATCTTTGAATGGCGAAGCAGGTACTGGTCATTCCTGTTGAAACTTGACCCCAGTCGCCCCGCTCCAACCATCCAGGCTCAACCCGGTCCCAACGTCGGGCCGTTCCATTGGGAGAATCGTCGTCTGCGAATTCCCGAACTGCGCCGCTTGTTTACCTATCCCGACAATTTCGAGTTCGCCGGGCGACGCAATTCCGTACAAGCGCAGATTGGGAACTCCGTGCCGCCCATACTTGCGAAGCAGGTGGCCACTTGTGTAGCGGACGCCATATCGTGAAGAACATGCCTGAGCGTTGGCGCACACCTT
>PLSY01000029.1 GCA_003164275.1 Acidimicrobiaceae bacterium
TTGTTCTGCACCTTGTAGAGGCGAGCGGCGTATCGCTCGATCTCCTCCTCCAGCGCCGGCTCGAGTCGGCGCATCTCCCAGTGGAGTCCAGCGATTGGCTCGTAGCTGATTCCTTCGATCATCTGCTCTCGCATGGCAGCGTTGATCTTGGTGGTAACCAAAGCGACGAACTCCTGAGGATTCAAAGTGAAGTCAGCCAGTCGACCCGAGGCGATCAACGTTCGCACCAGAGTGGCACGAGTGAGGTCGGTCTCGTTCTGGAGGTCGGCGAGGATGTCAGGCAAGTACTTCGGGCGATCGGTCTCGTAATCGCGTTGATCGATGATCTTGTCGGTACCAAGCCCTGCAGCGGTATGTTCGATCTCAACGGTGCGCACTCGAACCTTGGCCAGCCCGATCGGCGGAGCAGTGGCAATTGCTTCGGCCGCAACGGCTACCAGCTCGTCCGACGACAGTGTCACGCGGTACTTCGTACGTTGGCTGATCCGGTCCCACAGTTCCTTGAACTCCGGGTCGAGGGCTACCTGCTTACTGAAGCGAACTTTCTGACGCTTCTTGGCGTTGATGATGCGATTTGCAAACACGTATCGCAAGATGGTGTCCGTGATCTCAGCTCGAAGGGGCTGGACGTGGATCGGAACCGCCAGCTCGAAGTACTCGTCGCTCGGGTTGAACTTCGGCTGCACGCCGCCCGCAGAGTCGAGATAGCCCTCCGCCACGAGGTGATCCCATAGCTCCGAGGAACTGTCCTGCCCCAAGAGCGCCCCCTGAGATTCGCCAGATTCGGCGGGCAACGCCAGCTTCGCGAACGCAACCTTCGGAACGATTCCGAATCGCTGGCCGGTATCCTCTTCGTATTCATCCTGCAGTGTCCGGGCGAACTGCTCGTAGGCCTCATTGGCGACGACGGTGAGCCGGTTGATCTGTGGGTCATGGATCCGCTCGCCAGCCTGATTGACGGGCAGGCGCAAACCGCGACCGATCTCCTGGCGCTTGCGGTCGGTAGATTTCGAGTCGTTCAGTGTGCAGATCTGGAACACGTTCGGATTGTCCCAACCCTCGCGCAGCGCCGAGTGGCTAAAGATGAACCGGAGTGGCTCATCGGTCGAGAGCAGCCGTTCCTTGTCCCGCATGATGAGGTCATAGGTGGAGGTGTCCGACTCACCAGTTCCCCGGGTGTCCTTGTAGGCACCCTTGTTGTCAACGCTGAAGTAGCCGTCATGGACCTGGTCTACAGGCGGCAAGCTCAGTGAGGCGTAGCGCGGTTGCGCAGCAAGCTCCGTGTACGCCTCCTCAAACCACAGACCGATCTCGCCGAGTTCAGGATTTCCTTCCGAATCTGAACCCCGGTAGTTGGCCACCTTGTCGATGAACAACAGTGAGAGTACTTTGACGCCGTGAGCGCGCAGCGCTCGCTCCTTGTCGAGGTGCTGCCGGACCGTCTCAAATACCTGGGCTCGGCGAACGTCCTCATCGAAGCTCCCGGCGGCCTCACCGAGCGAAATACCGGTTCCATTCGTGAACTCGATGGCTTCGGCGCCCGGCCGAAACGAAATATCGTCAACGATGTGGCCATTGGCGTACTCTTGCCGGCCACCAGACGTGACAGCGAGATCGTCGCCACGGGTGACCCAGACCTTTTTCTGCGTTGCCGCAAGGCCAACACCATAATTGATCTGCAACTGTGCTCGGATCTTCTTGACGTCCACCTGCAAGAGCCGGACGAAGGCAGCATTCAAGTTGTCGTCCGCGACCACGCTGGCCACTTCGATCCGCTTCACCAAGTTTAGGTCGTAGGCATCGATCGGTCCGAGCCGATACACGAGGTTGTACGGATTCTTGTGTGTGGCCGAGTACCGCAGAGTGCAGAGCGGGCCGAGGCGATTGATGGCGGCCACGGCCCGCTCCGATTCCATATTCTGCGGCTCATCAAGGATCACGACAGGACGGGTTGCCTGTATGAATTCGATTGGCCGCCGCCCCGACATGCGGTCCTGGGCTCGATTGATGATGTTGGCCTTTGTCGGGTCGGCCACTTCCTCGACGTCCTTTTGAAAGGCCTGGATATTCATCACGAGGATCTGAACCGTGTTGGCGGCAGCGAACTGACGGACTTGACCGAGCTGCTTCGAGTCGTACACCGACGAGTCGAAGGGCTCAAGGTACATGCCGGTCAGATGGTCCTTGAGGAGCTCAATACTGGCAAGCACGCCCTCCCTGATCGCGATGCTGGGCACCACGATCACGAACTTCTTGAAACCGTAAGCCCTGTGCAGTTCGAAGATCGTCCGCAGGTAGACATAAGTCTTGCCAGTCCCGGTCTCCATTTCTACTGAGAAGTTCCGACCGGCAAGCACCTCGCTCCGAGCGATTCCGTTACGCTCTTGCACCCCACGGAGATTGTCCAATAGCTGTGCCTCGAACACCGCTTCGTCTTCAGGCACCAGGTTAGACACGCCAAGCTCGTTGAAACCGAGTTGGCTTGCTGATTGCGAGGTGAGCGAAAATTGGGCATCCGCAACCGGTAGCCCGATGAAAAGATCAACCACGCTGCCAATGGCCTCTCGCTGATAAGCAAGTGTGGCGTCGAACTTCAGTTTCAGCAGGCCCACGAAGTTACACCACTCGCAGCACGAGGTCGCTGCCAGTCCGCTGGTTCCGAGCTCGGACCGTTTGAAGCGCGTTGACCTTCAATTCGTCGCTCCCACCAAAACCAGCATCGAGCACCAGGATCATCGCAGGATCGAGTTCGACCATCGCTTCGAATACTTCGATGGAAAGTGAATCGGCGAGACACAGCAATAGCGCGTTTTCGGCCACGGAATGTACGGCAACTCCAGCAACTTCTAGGACAGTTACCGGCGCGGTCAACGGATAGCCGGCTTTCAGAAGCAACTCGGTCAACATCGACTCCTCAGAGCTGCTATCAGTTACGTGTCCCACGGCCATCTCAAGCTGTTGAGAAACACTTTGGGGGTCTGTGATTCCAGCATCCCACACCGTAAAGTTCGACCGAGCGAGCGCAAAGGAACGGAACCCTGAGTCGGTCTGCTTCGCCCCGCCATCGAGCGTCGGTGCCGCCAAGCAAATTCGATCCCCAGCGAGCTTCATCCGCCGCCGCAAGTCCTTAGCGATATTGGGCGAGAACCTTTCGTCGGTCTGTTCCGGAAGTTGGACCATCACGTACCGCCGCTCGCCTCCATCCTTCTGGTTGACCCACACTACGGCCTCGCCAGTCGTTCCAGAGCCCGCGAAAAAATCAAGGACGATGTCATCTCGCCCACCAGCGGCGATCTGCACGATCCGCTCCAGTAGTTCGACGGGCTTTGGAGTATCGAATGTCATCTCGCCAGCAAATAGATCCAGTAAGTACTTCTTCGCCGAATCATTGGTACCGACCTCGGAGGCTCTCCAGAGTGTGTGGGGGGTAAGGCCCTCGGTAGCTTCAGATCGGAAGGCCTTCACCCTCGGAACATTCATTCCGTCGGCCCCGAACCAGATTCGATCGTCCGCGATAAGTTCATCGAGCCTGGCGCGAGTCACCGACCAACAGCGTCCTGGCGGCGGTTCCAACACACGTCCACCGGGTGTCGTTATTTCGTAGAACTGAGCACTGGTCGCGTGACCAGCTTGAGCATTGAGGGATACGGACTGCCACTCTCCCCGAGGGTCATCGTCTGGGTTTGAATACCGCTGGCTAGCGGCATCTGTCAACGGAAGCAGCCCTCTGGTCAGCTCGAAGTTGGTCTTTCCTCGTGCAAAGCAGACAATGTAGTCATGCGAGATTGAGAATGCCCGTCGATTTTCGCGAGTAGTTCTCTTCTCCCAGATGAACATGGTGATGAAGTTCTCTTCACCAAAGATCTCATTCATGATCGCACGCAGGTTGTGAACCTCGTGGTCGTCGATGGAGACGAAGATGACTCCGTCTTCGCGCAGCAAGTTCCGGGCGAGGAAGAGTCGGGAATACATCATCGATAGCCATTTGGAATGGTATCGACCATCCGTCTCGGCATTCGCTGAGAGTCTGAATCCCTCTTCGTCGACCTGATCAGAGTAACTCAGGTAGTCGGCGAGTCCTTCCTTGAAGTTATCGGGGTAGACGAACTCCTTACCCGTGTTGTACGGCGGGTCGATGTAGATGAGTTTGACCTTGCCGTAGTACGCCTTCTGGAGCAGTTTGAGGACCTCAAGGTTTTCGCCTTCGATGATCACGTTCTGAGTGGTGTCGAAGTCGACCGACTCCTCACGCATCGGAACGAGGGTTCCAATCGACGGCTCTTGGATCACCCGCATGCATTCTGCCTTGCCTGGCCACGTAAGGCCGAATCGCTCCGGTCCTAGGTCCACTGTTTCGCCGAGTTCTCGGCGAAGCGAGTCGACGTCGATCTTGTCTTCCCGGAACGCATCGGGGAACAGCCCTCGCAACGCCGCGACGCGATCGACCAGGGGGTCTTGCGACGCGAGGTCGAAGCGTTCGGGGAAGTCGGTCATTCGTTCTCCATGATGAGTAGTGGTCTAGGTGACGCTAAATCGGATTGTGAGGACTCGGCGGATTGAGTGGGTGGTGCCGAGGCGCGCTTCCACGTCGTCGATGATCGCATCCTTAGCCTTCTCGACCGTACCGGCTTCATTGTCGTAGGCCCTCCATGCATCCTCGCGGCTGGTCTCGGTCACCTTGATCCGTTTCTGAATGGCTAGCTTGTCCGGAAGGCTGGCGGCTTGGCGTGCCTCCCGTTTCAAGAACCTCAGAGCATCATCGTGCTCGCGGAGATCGGCCTTGAGGCTCGCCCGCTTGTCCTCAGCCCATCGATCAAGCTTGTCCATCTCTTCGTCGAACCACCGACCCTGTTTCTCGCTGATCGCCTGGAGGGTTTCCGCGGCCCTTCGTTCGACAGAGCCGACAACCTCGTTGGAAAGGTTCGCAGCGCCGATTCTGGTGACGGAAGCAGGGAGATCGAACAGCCGTCGGATCTGATCACCTGTCAGCTCGACGCCATCATCGGTATGGGCCGCCATCAGTAGATGATCCTCGATGTCTTCCCCATCGAGTCGAAGATGGTCGACTACCGCGCATCCGGATCGACCGACGAGCGGTTTGAGTGCTTCGGCTGTGGCCCCCCAGTTCGTGTAGTCGAACGTCAGTTCAGCCTCTGGCGCCTCGAGATTGGCTGCAGCATCCAGGATCGCTACGGCCAATGGGTGTTGGCGACGGTATCGATGGGCGGTGTCATCGTCCCCCGATCGCGTGAGAACGTAACGGCCAGCTGGAACCTCGGGGCTGATGGCGGGTGCCTGGTCGAGGACAAAAGACCGTGTTTCGGCATCCACNNGCCCGATTGAGGAATTCGCTACTCTCGGCCAGGCTGACTCGAAGCCGGTCGTGGACTTCGGCGTCGAAGTGCTCCAAGAGCTTCTGGCGGGTGTCGCTCATCGTTTCCGAGATCTCGGCGTCGAGATCGAACCGGAGCTGCGTGAACTCCGCTTCGATCGCCTCCGTCGTACGGCACTCTTGGTAAATGGCCACGATCCGACGTTCGAAATCGACCCCAGACTCGACTGCCCCCAATACCTCGTCGCTGGCACCGAACACTCCGGAGAACAGCCGGAACTTCTCGGCCAGAAGCTCGAACACCCGTTGATCCGCGGCGTTCGCCTGATTGAGGAAGTTGATGACGACAACGTCGTGCTGTTGCCCATAGCGGTGACACCGACCGATGCGTTGCTCGATCCGTTGTGGATTCCATGGCAGGTCGTAGTTCACGACCATCGAGCAGAACTGCAAGTTGATACCTTCCGCCGCCGCCTCGGTAGCAATCATGATCTTCGCTGTGGACCGAAACCGATCGACAAGTGCCGATCGCATGTCCGCTGTCGGGGACCCAGTGATCTGGTCACCGCCCTGGTGCCGTTCCTTCCACTCTTTGTAGATGGCCCTTGAACCAGGATCGCTATTCGTGCCGTTGAACAGGACGATCTGACCCTCGTAGCCGCGCTCGGAGAGAAGCCGAACGAGATAGTCCTGAGTCCGGCGCGACTCGGTGAAGATGACCGCCTTGTCCTCCGCTCCCAGTTCCTCGGCCTTGTGAAACCCTGTCTCCAATGCTTGGAGGAGTGCGATTCCCTTGGCGTTCTGAGTGATGGACACTGCGAGATCTCGAAATCTGGCGAGTTCCTCTATCTCCGACGAGATAGCTGACCGGCCTTCTTCGGTCAACGGCACTGGGTCGTCGTTATCAGGCTCGGCACCCCACTCTTCCGCCTTCTCCGGAAGCTCCTCAAAGTCGGCTTCGATGGCCGCGTCGAGCTGCTCGGCAAGATCTGACCGGGTCTTATCGTCGCTTTGCAGGAGGCCCTGCAGCTTCCGGCTGAGCGAATCGAGGGCGCCGGCTATCGCGAATGTGGACGAAGCCAGCAGCTTGCGCATGACTAGAACCATGAGCGTGCGCTGGCCTGGGGGCAGAGCCTGCAGCTCCGGCCGCTGCAAGTACTCGGACACCATGTCGTAAAGCTTCTGCTCGTCCGCTGAGGGCCAGAACTCCTGAGTGATGGGAACCCGGTTCGTGTAGCTGACGTACTCCACCACCTGTCGGCGGAGCGTACGGTGACAGACCGGATCCAAGCGGCTCTTCAGATCCTCGAAACGTCCATCGTCGGCCAGGCGTGAGTATTGGGCACGGAAGCTCTTGGCGTCGCCAAAGTGGTGCTCGTCGATGATGCTCACCAGGCCGTAAAGCTCCATCAGAGAGTTCTGAAGCGGGGTCGCCGTCAGCAGTAGCTTCGGCGTGTTGCACAGGGCAGTGCGGATCGCCGATGCGATCTGGGCACCGGGCTTATAGACGTTACGTAGGCGGTGAGCCTCATCGAGGATGGCCAGATCCCACCGTAGGGCCGCCAGTTCGTCTGCTCGACGCGCGGCGAACTGGTACGAACAGACGATGACCGCAGGTTGGTCTGCGGGCAGATCGAACGGGTTCGCGTTCCCCCCACGGATCGCCGCGTTGTATGTCTTCGTTTCGAAGATCACGGCAGGCAGGAAGAACTTGTCCGCCAACTCCTGGACCCATTGCTTCCGGAGACTCGCGGGGGCGATGACCAGCACCCGGCGTCTTCCTTCTGCCCAAAGTTGCGTAAGAACGAGTCCGGCCTCAATCGTCTTGCCCAGACCGACCTCATCGGCGAGGATCACGCCCTTGGAGAATGGGGACCGGAACGCGAACAGCGCTGCGTCGACCTGGTGCGGGTTCAGGTCGACCTGCGCATCCATCAGGGCGCTTCCGATCCGAGCGGTATCACCGGCGGGGTGACGGCGCAGCAACTCGAGGGCAAACAGCTTCGCCTGGTGGTCCGTGAGAGCGGTCACTTCAACGGACCGCCGGGCGATAACGGCCGGCCATCCACCCTCGCAGCAGTCCGCTGGGGGGAGCGCTCTTGTTCAGACCCTCTAGCGAGGTCAGCTCGGTATGCATCTACGATGCCTCTCCAGCGGTAGATTGGCGCCAAAGAGGCCAAAAAACCAGGTGGCAGGTGTAGCGCTCTTCTAGAGGGCGCTCCAGATTGGTGCACGGAGCTCCTGGTCACGACCACAGGTTACGGGCACGGTGTGACGGACTGCTGGAAATGGTCTCCCGTAGACGTGCCCCACCATGAGGCTCACTCCTCGGAGCGGTCAGATCTGGCCAGGCAAGGGGGGAGCAAAGACTCTCCAACTACTTGCAGTTCGCGGCCATCCCGCATCAGATGCGCTGGTTGTCGTCTCATGCGAGCCAGCCCCGCTGACGAAGTGCGCCAGGTCTCAGATAGCCACAGCAAGTGGGCGCTGCCGCACACAGCGTCCGCGCTCGGTGGCCGCTGATGCGACACAATGTGCACCGTGGAAGATGCCCCCATGCCCTCAGCCGAGTCTGCACCGCTCGATCTCGTCGATGTGAACACGACTGCGGACATGGCAGGCATACGGCCCGCCACAGTGCACCAGCACCTTGCCAAAGGGACAATTCCCGCGCCAGAAATCCGGATTGGCAACGCCTACGCCTGGCGGCGCCAAACGATCGAGGAATGGCTAGAGACCCGGCGGCGTCCCGGTCAACGTGGCCCGCAAGCTGAAACCGGTGGTGGTTTGACAACCTCATAGGGAAACCTAGTAGCTTTTCGCCAGATCCAAACTCTGTCGGAAAGTTTGCTCATTATCGCGGCTCGTGACCCAGTTCTCTTCTGAGGGACCCGTCGCGCACTTTGGCCACACCTTGTACGACGGAGCGCAGCACCCTCAGTACAAGAGAGAAGGCCATGAGCGGATCACCGGGCAGGGGAACCATGACAAGAGCGGGTACCGCCTACGCAGGTTCCCGCCGCCGGTGGAGCCGGACGGCTGCCACAACGGCAGTCCTTGTGGTCACCACCTTGACGATGGCCGCTTGTTCCTCTGGGCCGGACTCCAATCTCCAGACCGCTCCTTCGAAGCCTAAGCCGCTCACGACTTCGAGCACCGCGAACCCGAAGCTCCCTGCAGGCACGGCCAGCACCCAACAAGCCGTCCTGAATGCCTGGCTCGCGGCCGACCAGACCCTCTACGCCTACATGGACGAACCGCCGGCTCCCCTCCGGGCGGATCTGGTGGCCGGGCAGACGACGGCGGACCTCTTTCCAAAGCTCGCCGACTACTACGTGAACCCGGCACTCCAGTCCGAGGGGATCTTCCTCATCAAGCTCAAGACGCAGCTTCTGAACGGCCCGACCAGCTACAACCTCGGGAACCCCACGGTCACAGCCCTAACCGCGACCACTGCCACGGTGGCGTTCTGCACCTCGGATAGCGGTACCACAACGGCCACTGGCAAACCCGGCCCACTCACACTTGACGGTGGCGCCGGTGGCGCTCGGGGAACCTCAAACCTTGAACTGGTCGCCGGCTCGTGGAAGGTTGCCTCCGGTCAGACCACGGGCGTAGCGAAGTGCTGAGACGCCAGATCCTTCGAATTGGTATCACCGTCGCCCCGATCGGCCTGCTGGTAACGATGCTCCTCCCCGACAGCGCATTCGCTGGACAAGGCGGTACTTCCGGCGGAGGATCCTGCTCTGATTCCGGCAACACGGTCGGCTGCACCACCGGGATCGGAGGCTCTGGCGGAACTGGGGGCACCGGTGGATCAGGCGCCACCACAACAGGCGACAACACCGGTGGCGGCGGTGGCAGTACGACGGCCCCGACCTGCCCCAACTACGTGCCCTACCCGCAGGGCGGGGCACCGCCCGCCGGTGAGAACCCAAACGGGGCCTGGTACATCAACACCTGTGCGGTTGGCACCCCACAGGGGCAGGCCACTGGCCTCACCTGGATCGTCAGCAATCAACCACCGCCGCCCCCACCGCCCGACCCAGCGGTGGTCGCCGCCCAAGCGGCCAGCCAGCTCCAGCTGGCCAGTCCAACGTTGACGCTCAGCCCTGCGGCCAACGCCTACGTCAACTTCCCCGAGTGGCTCTCGATCAATGCTGCGATTTGGCATCCGTTCACCACGTCGGCAACAGCATGCAACGCCGGTGGGTGCACTACGGCAGCGGCCACCGCTACCCCCGACTATGTGACCTGGAACACCGGAGACACGGCAGCGGCCACGGTTTGTTACGGCCCTGGCACCCCGTACGACACCAGCGTGGCCTTCTCCGAGCAATCGACCCAGTGCTCGCACACCTATGCGATCAGTTCCTATGGCGAGCCGTCACCAAACGGTCAGGCGGCCGACGCCGCCTTTCCGATCACCGCCGCTGTCACTTGGAACGTGACCTGGGCAGGCCCCGATGGCTCGACCGGCCAACTCGCTGCCATCGGTACGCAAGGTACATCCAGCTTGAAGGTAGAGCAGATCGAATCCGTCCTGAAGTGAGGGAGAACCCGTGACCAGCTCGATGGCTCCACCCCGCCCAAGCGTTCCCTCACCGACCCCCGACGGCCGTACCGGCTTGCGTCTCTCCTCCGGTACTTACCGTCGCCGTCCATGGCAGATCGGGCTCGGTGTTGCCCTCGTCGTGCTCTGCGGCGCCATCGGCGCCACCGTCTTCCAATCGTCGGCCAAGCGGGTCTCGGTCGTCATCGCGGCACGGAACCTCCCGGCCGGAACGGTGCTCACAGCTGCCGATCTGGCAACAGGTTCGCTGCCGGCCAACGACAACATCACGGCCATGAGCGCGAGCGGAGCCAGTGTGCTGATCGGCCAGCAGCTCTCCGTGCCGACCACGCAGGGACAATTACTGGTACGAGCCATGGTCTCCTCCCAGCCACCCCTCGCTGCCGGCTCACAGGTGGTCGGCGTGCTGTTGAAAGGTGACCAAATCCCCTCCGTACCGATCGTGGTCGGCGATCGGGTCCAGGTGATCGCTGTGTCCACGCCCGGCCAAGCATCCTCTGGCAGCTCGACAGTCGGCACCTCGCTGGTGGCTGCGGCCACCGTGCTGGCTACAGGTGCACCGCCGGCCAACCAGACCCAGTATGTGGAGAGCCTCTCACTGGAGATACCCGGCACCTCTGCGCCGGAGGTGGCCGGCTATGCCGCGGCAGACCAGATCGCCATCACTCTCACCTCGGGTCACGCCCCGTGATCATCGTGGTCGCGTCGATCAAGGGTGCACCCGGGGTCACGACGACGGCCACCGCCATCGCAAGTGCCTGGCGGCAGGACAGGCGTGTCCTCCTCGTCGAGGCGGACCCATTCGGTGGTGATCTGGCGGCTTGGTTCGGTGTTGCCCCAACGTCCGGCCTGTGGTCCCTCCTCGCCGCCGGTCGCCGTGGAATCGAGTCTGACGCCGTGTGGGAGCACGCCACCACCTTGCCCACGGGTCTGCCCGTTCTCTACGGCCTGGCCAGTGCCGACCAAGCGGTGGCCAACGAAGCCGCCTGGCCAGCAGTCGCCGAGGCATTGGCAGCGCTGGACGCGGACGTGATCATCGACGCAGGCAGACTGCTTCCACACTTCGCCGGGGGCATCCGGCCCCTTCTCTCCCTGGCCGAGGTGCTTGTCGTGCTCTGTCCTCCCACCCTGGCGGGCATCGTCCATCTGAAGACTTCCCTGCCCTCACTTGTTGCTGGATCACCGTCCGCCCGGCTCATCGTGCAACCAACTGCCGAAAAAGGTTTCTCGTCCGACGAGATCTCTTCAACCCTGACGATCAACGTCGCACCGCCCGTCCCTCACGATCCCAAGGGCGCCGCTGCCCTCAGCAGGAACGCCATTGGGTGGGCGAACTCGAAGACCACGCTCGCCAAATGGGCACGGACGAACGCGGCCGAACTGGCCGCTTCCCTATCACTTCCGGCAGCGATGCAAGATCCGCTCTCCATCCCGGAGATCACGGACGACCCACCCAGGCCGTCCGTGAATGACACTGAGTCTCTGAATGACGATGAGGCTCCAAATGACACCGAGCGCCTAAGCGACACGGAGCACTCGGATGCTCCTACATGGGCCACCCGATGAATGACAGCGAGATGAAGACCTTCGTCGCCGCTGCGGTGGCCGACGGCATTCTGCGCCAAGGCGGTACGGCCCGTACCGAGTCCGATCGCCGTGCGCTCGTTGAGGACCTGGCCCGGGAAGCCATGGACCAGGTGGCGTCCCAAATGATCCAGCAGGGCATGCCTGCACCCACTGCAGAAGCTGAAGCCCTCGTACTGCGTCACGTGGTCGCCTCCCAGCTCGGGCTCGGTCGTCTCCAGTTGCTCCTGGACGACGACAGCATCGAGAACATCGACATCAACGGATGCGACAACGTCTGGGTGAAGCGAGCAGATGGGACCAAAGAGCAGGTCGAGGCGGTCACCGATTCAGACGAGGAACTCGTCGAGTTGGTCCAGCGGGCAGCCCGCGCGCACCATACCGGGGGCGAACGGCGGATCGACGCGGCGAAGCCGATCGTCGATCTTCACCTTGTCGGCAGCCATCGTCTCTCGGCGATGATCGAAGTGGCCCATCGTCCGTGCGTCTCCGTCCGCCGCCATCGTCTGGTCGATCCCACCTTGGAGGACCTGGCGGAGTCGATGACCGAAGAGGTAGGTCGGTTCCTCCGAGCAGCAGTGCGGGCCCGGCTGAACATCATCGTCTCGGGGGGCACCGACGCCGGAAAGACCACGATGCTGCGGGCACTTCTCGCCGAAGCGAGCCCCCTGGACCGAATCATCACCATCGAACTCTCCTACGAACTCGGACTCCACGAACTGACCGACCGTCACCCTGACTGTCCGGCGTGGGAGACCCGGGAGGCAAACACCGAAGGCGAAGGGGCCGTCACCATGGACCAACTCGTCCAGCGTGCCAACCGGCACAATGCCGACCGGGTG
>PLSY01000143.1 GCA_003164275.1 Acidimicrobiaceae bacterium
GAAGCGGTCGAAGTCCACCACGGAGATGACCCGGACCAACGTGTCGAGGGTCACGGCCAATGCACCGATCGTTTCGTCGGTGAGGATTGATAGGGCCTTGCCGAGGAGGGAGTGGGTCTTTCCCAGCTCCTTTGCGATGGCGTCTACGGACTTGCCGGTGAAGTCGATCTTTTCGGTCCGTGCGAGCAACAGAGCAAACGCGACGGACTGGGCGTAGCCGTCGGCGAACTCTGCGTCGCCGGCCTCGGGAAACAAGAGAGCGCGCCAGTCGTCGGCCAGTGACGAGAACGGACCGCCGCCGGCCAACTTTTCCCGAGATAGCGTGTCCACCACTTCGTCACGCAGAAGACGGGTCAGCGGGGCCACCGAGCGCACCAGTTGGCGAATCTGGCGAGGAGCTATCGGCTCCCAGTGGACGAAGGAGGTCAGGAGCATTGCCAGGCCATCGTCTGCCGTGGTCAGCGCGCTCCCGGACGTACGGACGTCCCCGACCAGTCGGACGACCTCGCCAACTCGCTCACCGGTCCGGTAGAGCCCCCACTCCTGGCCGTCCGTGTAGAGCACGTTTGGGAGTGCGCGGAGCTTCTCCCACTGCTGAGCATCGTGGCTGTTCGACCTCCACCTGGTCGGGTCCGCTCCTTTGCCAGGTGCCTTGACTTCGATGTAGCCGGTGACCGCACCGTTCACCTTCATGGCGTAATCAGGACGCACGCGCAGGTCGGATAGGGAGGTCTCCCCCACGGAAGTGATCGTGACCCCGAGTTCATCGGCGACGGCACCCATGAAGACTTCGAGCGGGCCACGCATCTGGTCTTCGGGCTCACCCTCGGCCCCGGCCAGCTTTGGCGCAACCGCGGCGCCGAATGCCGACACCGCCAGGGCGACAGCTGCGGCAACCGTGCCGGGCACCTCCTGCGACACAGCCGCAATCTCTTCGTGCTCGGTCACTATCGACCGCCACCATTGACTGTACTCATATCGTTAGTCTGACCCGGCGCAGTGACAGTTCGGGTAATACCCCTGACCCAGGCGCATGGCAAGGTAGCGGCGAATCGCCCCGGCGGAACCTGGCTTTGGCGCGCGCCAGAGTCCGAACCTATCGTCACGACCTCGGTCATAGCCGGAGTCTCGACTGCTGGTCCATAAGAAGGACGGCAGAGTGGCGCCAACGCGCTCGAGATTCGCTTCGTCCGAGACGTGATCAAGATCCCGCTCCCGATCCCATAGCCATAGCCATACGAGCCACAGCTCTCTCGCTTCCAGCCCGGAAAGGCCAATACAACTCACGAACCCGGCTCCTGCCCAAGTCGCTTCCAATGTGTCCAATCGGACACGTTGCTCGAGATCCGTGTGCTAGACGGCTCCGGTGAGCGCACCACCAGCCTCAAAGCACTCTGCGTACGACGCTAAGTGTGGCCGCAGCGTCAACGGAGGCCGAGATGAGTCAACCACCCGTCGCACCGAGCTGGCGCAGCACACCGGTGGTCCGAAGTCGGAAGGACGCCATCTGTTCACTGACGTTGTACTCCTGCGCGATCTCGGTGCCACGGAGTCCTCGTCGCGCCGCAAGATACAGCAACCGTCGGGGTAGCAGCAGGCAACCCGCGAGCCAGTTCGCCTCCTGCTCCTCCTCGGGGTCACAAGTGAAGAAGGTCAACCCGCCGATGGTCTCCACCGACTTCATGTCGTGTTCCAACAGGAGGTGCGAGACCTCATGCGCAATGTCGCTCTGGGTCCTGCCAGGCGAGGCGAGCGGGTTGTACACGATGATGTGCTTGTCGGCAATGGTGAACGTGCACGCGGAGAACGCCCCGGGCTGGATCTCTTCGAGAGTCTCCAGCTTCTCGCGGCTGGTCAGCTCGTCGGCACACCGAACGGTGGCCCCGACGTGGAGGGCGAAATCAACGGCGTCGACGTAATCCGACGGACGTTTGCCCATGTCCGTGCGGGCCTTTTCGGCAAGCCGTTCGGCCTCAGCCTTGAATCCTCGACGCATCGCCGCTCACGACCCGCCGGCCTGCAGATTGGACTGCATCTCACCGAGGATGTCGGCGAGCAGGGTGCTGGCGCCGGGCGTGAACGTCTTGGCGGAACGCAGGTGGAGCGACAGTGACGGCTGCTCTGCGACGAGTTGGTGATACATCTCCTCCACCATCTCC
Source organism: Acidimicrobiaceae bacterium (assembly GCA_003164275.1). The sequence continues at coordinate 2,160 of PLSY01000143.1, forward strand.
ACGATCTTCCGGGCAGCCTCCGAGGGGAGTCTCCGATCTGCGCGGAGGTGCCGGGCGATGATCTCGGGCGTGGAGGCTTCACCAGCGCCTTCGAGGAACCGCTCCGCGGGTAGATCCAACCATTCTACGATGAGTCGGAAGTTCTTGAGGTCAGGGACATCGCCGCGCTCGACGCGCGAAAGGGTGTTGACTGCGACACCCGTCAGCTCATGAAGCTCGCGAAGGCTGAGGTGCTTCTCTCGTCGCCGAGCACGGAGGATCGCCCCGAGGTTGGCGATCTCCGGGTCAGCCATGTCGCCGCGTGGTATTCGTCATGTTGGGTCTCCATCTTCGCTCAGATCCCGGCCGCTGCGGGGGACGGGCACTGAGCCGAGTCCGAGCCTGTCAGGTCCGGGGCGGGCGTTCGAGGTGGCGGCCACTCGCCCCCTCCGCACCAGACCCCGGTGGCCTTCCAGATCTCGTAGTTGATCAACCATTCGGACGTCCACGGCACGGTGGCGTCGACCATCAGCATGTCGGACGTCCACTCGTTCTCCAGGTGGAGGCAGAGTGTTCCATCGTCGAATACGTGCGGGAGCGACTCGCCCGGGCGGGTCTCCAGCGTCGGCTCGATCACCTCAACCCGGGGGAACCGGCCGTTGTCCAGCACGATGCGAACGGTGTAGACGCGACTGGCCGGGTTGGGCTGCAGGGTCCCGGTCCAGACGAACCGTGTCGGGGTGAGTTTGCCCTTGGCGTCAGGGAATCTGGCGCGCAGTGCGAACGCCTGATGAGCCAGCCTATTGACCACGGCGCCCCGGGCGGGTGCCACCGTGGAAGGTGTGCTGCTGAACAGGACGGCGAGCCGCCGTCCCCAGCAAGCCGGTGCCAGCGGCCATGCCCAACACCCCGGCCTCCCGCGCACGGGAGATTCCGGAACCGAGGGACTCCCCGGCGCGCTGGGCGGACCGCTCGCCGAAGGACAGGGCGATCTTTTCGAGGACCCGGTCCACACCGAGTTCGGCACCGTAGCCGCTGACGTCCTTCTGCACCTGCTCCATCCACTCGAAGAAGCGGCCCGCCCGGGCGGGGTGGCTCCGCCACCGGTCGGCGAAGTTCTCCTCCGGCTGCACGGGGTTGGCCACCCAGTACACGCCGTTGCGCACCTCGACGAGACCGGGCATCTTGGCGGTGACGTCGGCCAGCACCTCGTACATCGTGCCCCCGCCGGTGTAGGCGGTGGCCGCCAGCGTGGTGATGATGATCGACGCCGGGCGGTCGTCGGGGAAGTCGGTGAAGTACAAGTCGCGGTGGCGCTTGAGGGCCTGCACGCTGCGCTGCAGCGTCGTCTTCACCCGCCACGACGGGACGTCGGCCACGTCCATGCGCTTGGCAACCTTCTCGGCGAGACGGATGAACTCCTGCCGCATGGAGTAGTGGAACCAGTCCGCGTAATCGATCGGGTTCGAGTGCTGCCACTCGTGGAGGTCCCTATCGGTGAGCAGGATGGCGTTGGGATTCGAGTTGCCATCGGGGATGGCGGGCAGGATGTCGATATGGAAGGGCTCGCGTGGGTAGTTGAGGGTCCAGCAGCGCTTCCCCTCGCTGCGAGTCGGCGATCCGTCCGGCGAACTGGCGACATAGCTGCCGATGCCGTTGCCGCAG
>PLSY01000373.1 GCA_003164275.1 Acidimicrobiaceae bacterium
CTACCGGCTGCAGCGCCACGACCAGCTCGACCGGATTTGCGACGACGCAGACATCGCCGCGGCCATGTCGACGCCTCCCCAGACGACCAGGGCACGGCTGCGGGGCGAGTTCGTGAAAAAGGCCAAGGAGCGTCGCCGTGACTTCACCGTCGACTGGGTGCNNGGTGCACCTGAAGCTCAACGACCAGGCCCAGCGCACCGTGTTGTTGAAGGACCCTTTCAAGTCCAAAGACGAGCGGGTGGAAAAGCTCATCGCCGGTCTGTGACACCGAGGCCGTCGGCCGCGTGACCAGCTGGCGGTGATCGGGTGGACAACGACCGTTGCTGTAGCGTCCCCTCATTGTGGACAGCCAACCAACCGGACAAGCGGCACCGACGAGCGTCTCCGAGCCGTCCGCACCCTCTAGGCCGTCTAGGACCAGTGGGGGAGAGGGCAATACCCCACTGAAGCACCGGGCCTACCGCACCGTCGTCGAATGGGTGCTCATCCTCATCGCCGTGCTGTTGTGCACGGTGGTGCTGCGGACCTATGTGGTCCAGTCGTTCTACATTCCCTCCGGATCGATGCTCCCCACCTTGCAGGTCGGGGACAGGATCATCGTAAACAAGCTGAGCTACCGCTTCCACGATCCCCACCGGGGCGACATCGTGGTGTTCGCCCGGCCCCCCCTGGAGGACCAGGCGTACGCCGATCTGGTCAAGCGGGTCATCGGGCTACCCGGTGAGACCATCTCGTCGAAGGACGGGTACGTCTACATCAACGGCAAGCGCCTGAACGAGCCCTGGCTGCCCAAAGGGCCGCAGAGTTACACGGGAGCGCTCGCCGGGGGAGACCAGCACCCACAGTTCGACCTGCCCGGGCCGGTCAAGATCCCGGCCGGGGAGTACTTCGTGATGGGGGACAACCGGACCGACTCCGAGGACAGCCGATACTTCGGGCCCATCCCGAAATCGCTGATCGTCGGACGCGCCGTCTTCGTGGCCTGGCCCTTCAGTCACATAAAGGGACTGTGAGACCACAATTGGCGGTCGGGGTGCTGTAGCCTCCCTGCTTGGTGGACCCCAACCTTCACAGTCCGTCTGTTGGGGTCTCGGACCCAGCGCATTTTCCACCACCACCACCGCCGATGGAACGCTCCGCCTCACCGAGGGCTGACGTGGCCGAGCGGACCAGGCCCCCGAGGGCCTCGGGAACCACAACCCGGACGTCCAAGTGGGTACTCGAGTGGGTGGCGGTGCTGATCGTGGCCCTGTTCCTCGCCATCGGCGTGCGGACGTATGTCGCCCAGATGTTCTTCATCCCGTCCGGCTCAATGCTCCCCACCTTGCAGATCGGTGACCGCATCGTCGTCGACAAGCTGAGCTACCACCTCCACGGCGTGGCCCGCGGGGACATCGTCGTGTTCCGGCGTCCGCCCCTCGAGCATGCCGCCTACGCCGACCTGGTCAAGCGGGTCATCGGCCTGCCAGGGGACACGGTGTCGTCGGTGGGGGGCCGTGTGTACATCAACGGCAAGCCCCTGGCCGAGCCGTGGCTGCCCACCCCGATGCCGGTGACCTCGCCGAGCCCGCTGCCCGACGGCTTCAGCCTCAACCATCCCTATGTCGTCCCGAAGGGCGAGTACTACGTCATGGGGGACAACCGCACGGACTCGGAGGACAGCCGCTACTTCGGCCCCATCCCGGAGAGCCTCATCGTGGGCAAAATGGCCTTCAGGGCGTGGCCTCTGTCCGACACCAGCTGGATGTGGGTCTTCATCGTCTTGGCCGTGATTCTCATCATCCTGATCGTCATCAGCCTCCGCTCGCCTCACCAAGCCCGCCGGGCCGAACGCCGCTCTGGCCGGGGCCCGCCCGGCGTCCAGCCCGGTCAGTAACCAGCTGAGGGGGCGACTGTGGGAGGTGGCGTCGGAGCGGTGGGGGATGTTCTCCCATACCTGGGCGCCGGTAGACTTCGGCTGTGCCCTTCCTCAGCCCGGCGAAGCTCCTAGTCATCCTGGTCGTGGCCTTGGTGGTTCTCGGGCCCGACAAGCTGCCCAAGGTGGCGAAACAGGTCGGGAGCCTGTGGGGTGACTTCAGGAAGTTCCGCGAGCGACTGGAGACCGACGTGCGGGGCTCGTTCCCCGACCTCCCGTCGACCGAGAAGATCACCCAGGCCGTGCGGTCGCCCTTGACGTTCCTCGACACGCTCGCCGACACCCATGCCGCCGAGAACGAGGCCACCTCATCCGGGACGGCCGGCGGCACCGAACAACCTGATGTGTACGGCGATGCTCTCCCACCTTCGGTGGACACCAATCGGCCGCTAGGGGTCGTCCACGCCATGGAGGAGCAGCCGCTGATTCCCGGCGTGCTCATCGGCGACCCGGGCGGCATCGTCCATCAGGTTCGCTCGACCGGTGGGTCCATCCCGGACGATCCAGGGATGAACTGACCGAGCCGCCCGACGGTCAGCTTTGCGACCACTGCGACCACTGCGACCACTGAACCCATGGCCCTCTCCTTGAAGCGACGTAGCGAACCCAGGTCCTCACCGGATGCCATGACCCTGGTCGAGCACCTGACCGAGCTGCGCAGCCGGGTGCTCGTCTGTGCCGTGGCCTTCGTCGTCACCGCCACCATCGCGTTCGTCGTCTATCCGCACATCCTGTCCTTCCTCCAGCGGCCCTACTGCAACATCAACCCCCGGCACTGCGGCTTCTATATCACCGGCCCCCTCGACGGCCTGGCCCTGCGGGTGAAGATCGCCGCCTACGGNNTGTGGCGCTTCATCACCCCGGGGCTCAACCCGAAAGAGAAGAAGTACGCCTATCCGTTCATCGGCGCCTCCATCGTGCTGTTCGGCCTGGGATGTCTCGTGGCCTACGTGACCTTCCCCCACGCCCTCAAGTTTCTCGACTCCATCGGCGGTCCGAGCCTGACCCAGATCCTCGACCCGACCAAGTACCTGAGCCTGATCGTCTTGATGATGACGGTGTTCGGGCTGACCTTTGAGTTCCCGGTGCTGCTGGTGTCGCTCGAGGTGGCCGGCGTCCTCACC
>PLSY01000234.1 GCA_003164275.1 Acidimicrobiaceae bacterium
AAGAACATGATCGACAAGGACGAGTACCCGCAGACGGCTGAGCTGGAGCGTAGGTGTGTGGCCATGCTGGCCGACCTGTGGAACGCTCCCGTGACCGGGGATCCGGTCGGGTGCTCGGCCATCGGGTCTTCGGAAGCCTGCATGCTCGGGGGCATGGCCGCCAAGTGGCGCTGGAGGGAGAAGCGACGGGCCGCTGGGAAGTCGACCGACAGGCCCAATATGGTCTGCGGACCGGTCCAGGTCGTCTGGCACAAATTCGCCAAGTACTGGGACATCGAGATGAGGGAGATCCCGATGTCGCCCGGCAAGTACTGCATGGACGCCGAGCAGATGCTGGGGCAGCTGGACGAGAACACCATCATGGTCGTCCCAACCTTCGGGGTCACCTACACCGGCGCCTACGAGCCCGTCCTCGCCTTGTCCGAGGCGCTGGACGACCTCCAGGAGCGCACAGGGCTCGACATCGACCTCCACATCGATGGTGCTTCTGGTGCGTTCCTCGCCCCGTTCTGTGCTCCGGAGATTCTCTGGGACTTCCGGGTCCCACGGGTGAAGTCAATCTCGAGTTCGGGACACAAGTTCGGACTCGCCCCTCTGGGAGTCGGATGGGTGGTCTGGCGGGACACCGCCGAACTGCCCGACGACCTGATCTTCCATGTCACCTACCTCGGCGGGGACATGCCCGTGTTCCAGATCAACTTCTCCCGCCCGGCGGGCCAGATCGTGGCGCAGTATTACAACTTCGTCCGGCTAGGCAAAGACGGCTACCGGCAGGTCCATGATTCTTGCTATGCCACTGGCAAGTATCTGGCTCACGGAGTGTTGGGGCTCGGGCCGTTCGAGCTGTTGGCCGACTCCGATCCAAGGACCGGCATACCATCGGTGGCCTGGCGGATCATCGAGGGAGAGAATCCCGGTTACACCCTCTATGACATCGCCGACCGCCTCAGGGTGGCTGGATGGCAGGTCCCCGCCTACCCGCTCACCGGATCGGTGTCAGATGTCTCAGTCCAGCGCATCCTGATCAGACAGGGGGTGAGCCAGGACCTCGCCGGGCTGCTCATGGAAGACATGAAGAAGTCGATCGAGCACTTCGACAAGCATCCGGTATCGGTGGCCATGACCAAAGAGGAGTCGGGCGGCTTCAGCCACCTGTGACCGGAGGCGCTGCGAGTCGCCACCGGTTGGTCGTGGCAGTGAGAGGGAGAGGTGCCGTCTTATTAGCACCATCTCGCCACGGGTCCCTTCAGCTCGCTTCATGATTTCTCGTGCCCAACTCTTCTGTGACCGATCGATACGGTGGGGAAAATGGCTTCATCGGCATTGACTGACCTGGCCAGCTTCGAGCGGTCACATGTGGTCCAAGCGGCGCTGCGGGCGCTGGCGATGACGACGATTCTCTTGGTCATCTATTTCGTCGTCCCGATCGAGCACCGGCCTCACCAGTCGGTCGTGTTGCGCCTCGCCGTCGGCCTGGCACTGTTCGTGGTCGTTGTCACCAATGAGATCCGACTCATCTCGCGGAGTGGTCGTCCCATGCTCAGGGCGGCCGTGGCCGTGGCCACCATCATCCCGCTCTTTCTGGTCGTGTTCGCATGGATCTACCTGACCATGGCCCGTGCCGATCCCGGGTCATTCGGCCAGCCCCTGGACCGTGTGTCCGCCCTCTACTTCACGGTCACCGTCTTCTCGACCGTCGGATTCGGCGACATCGCACCCAAGACCGATGCCGCCCGGCTGGTCGCCACGGTGCAGATGCTGGCCGATCTCGCCGTACTCGCCGTGGTCATCCGCCTCATCTTTGCCGCCGCTCAGCGCGACCCTGAGCGTGGAGATGAACCTGATGGTGACCGCCCCCCTGCGATCGACCTCCGGAAGTAAGCAACGCCTGGCGGGCACCCCATCACGTCATGCTCCGGACGGGCAAGCGCTTTGGCTCTGAAGGGCGACCACTACGGGATTCTGGGCGGCTGGCCTAGTCCTGAGTGCCCGGCTCGACAGCTTGGCTGGTGGGTTTTCCTCCGGCCAGGAACTGAAGCAGGACGTCGATGACCAGAGCGATCACCACGAGGACGACTGCCACCAAGGTGGTGGGGCTGCTCCAGATCACGAGGATGAGGAGGGCAAGGCCGAGAACCCCCCACTGCAAACCCCTTCGATAGCGGGCGAGGAAGGCGTGGGTCGGTCCTTCAGTCATCCAGCGGGGCCGACGCATCTCGGCCGACCAGGCCCCCAGCCGGGCGTTCCCGGCGATCAGGGCACCGACGGCGATGATCGCCGACACGATGAGGATGATTCGAATCGTCTCGCGCAAGCTGTTGGTCACAATGTCGATCACTGCCTTGTTGGCGGCGACCGACTGGGAGGGACTCAGCGAGCCGAGGTACTGATTGGTGGCAACCGACAAGATCACCAGTATCAGGGCCATTGAGATGGCAAGACCGAATGCGGCTCGAACCAGACCCCGCCTGTGGTTTCTGGCCAGCACGATGCCAGCAGCGAACAGCAGGATGGTCACGATGGGGAGGACGACGGCCACTTTGTTGAGCAGGCGCACCAGCTGCTGGGTCTTGGCCAGGCTCTTCGACTGGAAAAGGACGAAATTGACACCCTTGACGGCCGGGACCTTGTCGAACACGGTGATGCCCTTGGCGTCCAGTTCCTTCTTCAGAGTCACCTCGACCTGGCCGAGGTTGAGCGTGATCCTTCCGTTCTTGGTCGAGACCGTCCCATTGCCGGTGCCGGTGAGCAGTTTGACCAGTTGCTCATGCGAAGCTCGGTTCGCCCCGACCCAGATCTTTTTGAACTGAGGCGACTCCACCGCCTTGAGCGTGAGCTGGTAGGTCACGCTCTCGAGACCAGAGGCGATCGGCGCAGCCAGGCCGGCGGCACGCGAAGGGAGCTGGTTCCTGATTCGAGCCTCGACGTCGGTCCGAGCGATGAGGTTGCTGCTGACTTGTTTTGCCACCTGGGTCTGGATGGCCGGGTTTGACGCCAGGGGTGCGACCGTCGCCACGTAGGTATCCGTGTTGAGGAGCTGATTGCGGGCGAAGACCACCACGACCGAGACGATGGCCAGTAGGCAGGCCAGGACGATCAGCACCCACGACGTGACGCCACGCCAGCGCTTTGGTTTCGTCGCCACCGGTTCAGTGGGGGCGGGCGATTCAACAATGGTCATCTGGTCACGTCACAATCACGTAGATGCTCTTCCCGACCAACCAGAAGCCCAAGAGCAGAGAGGCGATGATGATGACCTGGTCGGTATGTGATTCGATCCAATCCTTCACGCCGTGGAGGATTGCCTGGGCCCGTTCCGGGCGAAAGCCTGCGTAGAGCTCCATCACCAGGTACGTGGTGCTGGATACGACGCAGAAGAGGAACAGACCGATGTAACTCTGCCACGAACTCAGCTTGGCGCCCACGATGGTGGCCACCCCGGCGGCAACCAATCCCCAGGGCTGGGTCAGCGGAGCGATCCCGATGAGCAGCCATGGGGACATGCTGTCCAGGCCCGTCTGCCACTTCGGCTGCTTCTTCGGTTTCTTCGGCTTGGCCATCTTCCGACGTTGGCGAACAGCGATGAACAACAACGTCACGCCTATCAGCATCTTGACGGCCAGTGCAGCCAATGATGGCGCGGTGCTCGGCGCAGGAGGCTTGTTGCCGGTGGCGAGGACAGTGATGGCGACAACGATGGCCAGCGACAACAACCAGCCGAAGATGAATGCTGCACCCTTTCGGACACCGCCCTCAGCCATCAGCACCAAGAGGAAGGCGGTGAGGGGAATGGGCTCGAGGGTGATGACCAATCCGATGAGAACGAGTTCGAGGATCATGTCCCCATCGGATCACTCATTGTTCCGCCGCCATCTCCTTGAGAACGAGACCGTGAGGACCACGGCCGGTGCTGGGAACACCAAGGTGCCCACTACGTACATGTGCTCGCTCGCTACTCGACTTGGGCCGTCACGGGGCAGTGGACCATCAGGCCAGCAGCTTGGCCTTCTGCGTCTCGAACTCGGCTTCGGTCAGGACGCCCTTGGCCTTCAGGTCCGCCAGCTTGGATAGCTCCTCGGCACTGCTGGTAGCTGATGGGCCTGCAGTCTCTTTGACGTAGGCGCTGAACGCCTTTTGTTGTTGAGCGGCCTGGGCCTCTGCCCGCTCGTGCATCTTCGAGCCACGGGCGATGAGGTAGATGAGGATGCCGAGGAACGGGATGATGATGACAAAGAGGACCCAGAGCATCTTGGCCCCGCCGCCCAGGTCCTGGCTCCGGAAGATGTCAGAGAAGATGGCGATCATCAAGTAGATATAGATGACGAACATGAAGATCTCGAGCATCGTCCAAAAGAAGTCGAGCATGGGATAGGTGGTTGCAAGCATGGGAGTCCTCCACGATTTGTGTGCGGTCGGTTCAGCCTGACGTCTTCGAACGAGGACCAATCCACGAGGGCGGTCCAGACCGAATCCCGACAGGTTGGAACGCATGTATCGAATCACGACAGGATTCTGTGGTCATCACCCTTGGCGGGTGACTTCGGGACGCTGGTGGCTGATCCGTGGCCAGATCGGCCACCAGGCGGTTCCGTTCATCTAGAGCAGTCCGATCTCCCGAGCTCGGGCGATGGCCTGGTTTCTGTTGGCGACGTCCAGCTTTCGGTAGATGTGGGCCATGTGGGTCTTGATGGTGTTGACCGAGACGAAACAGCGTTCCGCGAGCTCGCTGTTGGTGTAGCGACTGGGGAGATAGGAGAGCACTTCCAGTTCACGGTCGGTCAGCGGGTCGGCGAGCTCTGTTCTGAGGACCGGGGAGGCGGCTACGAGCATTCTCTTCTGGAGAACCTCACGAAAGCCGGTTGAAACTCCGGGAAGGTCAGCCAACAGAGTCACGGAGGCCTGGCCAGCTCGGACGAACACCTCCACCAGTGAGTGTTGCTCGGCCAGCACCACGGCCCGCGAGAAGTCCGCTCGAGCGTCGTCGACGTGGCCTTCGGAGTCGGCAACACAGGCCAGGGTGATGAGCCGCTCGACACGCACGAGTGGCTCATCCTGCTCGGTGGGCGGGGGCAGTTCCTCGAGTGTCTTGCGAGCAAGGTCATTGTTTCCTGCGGCCAACGCGGAGCGGGCCACTTCGATGTTCACCGAGTGAGATCGAGAACGAACGCCATCCAGGAGGCCCAGCGCTTGGTCTGGCGCTCCAGTCTCCCAGAGGATGCGACCGTGGAGCGCCAGGAGGCGATCGGCAACGACCGGAGGAGGAGGCGTGCCAATGCTGTGCTGGCCCGAAGAGATGGTGGCAATCGCGTCATCCGGTTGACCGTCGGCCATCTTCAGCGCGGCGAGGGCGAAGAGCGTGAGCCAGCGGAGGTTGCTTCGGTCATTGGCCTCGGCTCTGACGGTCGCCTCGTGGAGCGAGAGGGCTGCTTGATGGGGCTCGCCTCGCTCCAGGGACACGAGAGTCGCCGCCAGATAGGCGTCGGAGGTAGACGGGTGATTGAGTACGCCGACGGCTCTGGCCACGTCCAGCGCCTCGTCGGCCAGAGCCTGCGCCCGCTGGGTATGGCCGGTCCACGCCTCAAGCAGTCCAAGTGAGCCGAGGATGTGGATTTTCCAGATGGAATAGGCGGAGCCGGGCGTGATCAGGGCTCGTTCCAACCAGCTCCGGGCAACTTCGATGTTGCCGGCCAGGAAGGAGCCCCGGCCTCCCGAGACTCGGGCGATCGTCTCGAGTGACTGGGGATCCGCCAATCCCATGACGTCGGGGACTGGCGCATCTCCGAGGGTGGCGAGCAGGTCCAGCGTTGTGGTCGCCATCTGCATCGTGACCTCTGGGTTTGGCCGCCACTGCGCCATCATGGCGAGCAGTGCCTGGGCGACGACTCGCTCACCATGGGTGGAGCCCGGGTGGGTGGCCACTCGTCGAAGGATGTCGTCGGCTTCCGCCACGTCACCGTCGGCCACTTTCAGGGCACCGAGGAGGAGGCTGACATCGCGCCTGGTGACCCGTGCCGCCAGGGGAACCTGACGGATCCATCGGACGACGGTCTTCACCGTCCCCTGTTCGAAGACCTCAGAACCTCGAGAAACGATGACCTGAAGCGCCTGGCCCCATTCCCTGGCCTTTAGGAGGTATTCGACACCGGGGGTGACCTGGTCTCGTTCGAGATGCCAGGACGCGGCAGAAATCAGGAGCGCCTCCTCGGTGCCGGGGCTCTCGGCCCGGAGCCGATAGCGGAGGAGATCCCTGAACAGGTGGTGGAAACGGAACCACTCTCGATGACCGTCGAGGGGAATGAGGAACATCGATTCGCGCTCGAGCTCCTCGAGGATGAGTTGGGCATTGGGCTCACCGGTCAGGTGGCTGAGGAGGTCCGCGGTCATCTCGTCCAGGACCGAGCTCTGAAGGAGAAACGAGCGGCGTTCAGCCGTCTGTACCTGCAGCACCTCTTCGCTGAGATAGTCCGCCACCAGCCTGTCACCGCCGCTGAAATGGCTGACAAAGGTATCGGCATCAGGGTGGGATCGGAGCGTCATGGCCGCCAGCTGTAGCCCGGCCACCCAACCTTCGGTCCGGTTGACCAGAGCGGAGACGGCGTCCGGGCGCATGGGCCACCCGAGTATGCGTTCGAGCAGTTCGGAGGATTCAAGGTGGTCGAACGCCATCTCGTCTTGGCGGATCTCGGTCAAGTGGCGGTGCAGGCGATAGCGACTCCACGCCAACGGCGGGTCCACCCGTGAGGAAAGCACGAGGTGGATCTGTGGAGGCATCAGGTCGACCAGCCGGCCCAGGTCCGAGATCAGCGTGGCATTGGTGAGCTGGTGAAGGTCGTCGATGACGATGACGACCTCGGGCAGCTCTGCCATCTGGGCGACCAGGGCTTCGAGCAAGGGGACGCCGATACCAGCGCCGTGAAGGGGCACCAACTCCGACAGCTCGCCGAACTCGGGATGGATCTCGCTCAGGCCGGCTAGAAGCCGTCGGGAGAAGCGGACGGGATCATCGTCGAAGGCGGTGAGCTCCAACCAGACGAACTCGACTTTGACCTGGCTGGCCGCCCACTGGGCCAAGAGGACGGACTTGCCCGCGCCCGCCGGCGCGATGATCAGCGTGAGCGGACCACTGAGGCCCTGATCCAGTCGTCGCAGCAAGCCAGGGCGGTCGACTGCGTGAGCCGGTGCGGCGATGCCTGTGGCCATGTTGTTGCGACCTTCCGCCCTCGTAGGTCCAAAGTGTGGCATTAACGGCACGGCTGTTCCAGTGGCGCACCGGGACGTTGGCTATCACCCTTTGGGGATGACGACTTCGCTTTCCGACAGGTCGACAATAACGCCAGTGCGTGTTCGAACTACGAGTAGGCACCGGTCAACGCCGCCTCGGCGGAACCCAGAGTCCTGCGTCGTGATCTCTTGACATCTGGGTCAGGCCAACAGTCGGACGGCAGTAGTAGCGCACGGTTCATCGTGCTCAGGAAAGAGCGACAGTGAGTCCAGAATCTTTCGAAATTGTGGTCAGGGGCCATCTGACGCCCACGCTGATCATCGCTCTCGATGGGTTCGAGGTCAGCCGGTATGCCGACGGCTTCACCTATCTGGTGGGCTGGGTGCCCGATCAGGCGCGGCTGTACAGCCTGCTCGGAGTATTGCGCGACCTGAACATCGAACTGAAGTCGGTCAACGCTGTTGAGATGTCGAGTGCCGATGGAGCCGACGGGGGAACCAACTACTAGTCCAGAGAAGAAGCCGGTGGCCGATCGAGCCAGGACAAGTCTGCCGGTTCCCCAAATCGCCCGCGAAGGATGATGGAACGAGTCACCCTCAGCGCGACGATTGGCTCATGACCATTCAGGACTCTCCAGGGGCGGCCGCGATTGGCGAGGAGAAGCCGCCCGCCCTCCACCTTTCCCCCGCCGAACGGGCTGCCAAGGGGAAAGCGGCGCGGGTTTTCGCCTCTCGGCAATTGCACGCCGGCTGGGAGCCGAGAGCGGACCGCCCGGACCCCGTGTCGCTCCTCGAGAGCCAGGCGGCGTCGAGGGTACCGGAGTTGGTCCCCATCCGCTATGGCCGGATGATGGTGTCGGCGTTCACCTTCTACCGGGGAGCGGCGTTGATCATGGCCTCCGACCTCTCCACCACGCCGGACTCCGGGATCAGGGTGCAGGCGTGCGGAGATGCCCACATGAGCAACTTCGGGGTGTTCGCCTCGGCTGAGCGGTCGCTGGTGTTCGACGTCAATGACTTCGACGAGACACTGCCCGGCCCGTGGGAGTGGGACGTGAAGCGCCTGGCTGCCAGCCTGGCTATTGCCGGGCGAGAGCGCGGCTTCACCGACAAGCAGCGGTCGTCGATCGTCCTCGAGATGGCTGCGGCCTATCGCACCGAGATGGCGAAGCTGTCCCAGATGCGGGACCTCGATGTCTGGTACGCCAAGCTCAACATCGACAGTGTCATAGTGGACATCGGCGGCCAACTCGGTCTCGACGGCAAGAAGAAGCCCGACAAGGGCCTCTCCAAGGCGAAGGTCAACGCCGAGAAGATTGTGGCCAAGGCTCGGACCAGGGACAGCATGCAGGCCCTGGGCAAGCTGACCGAGACCGTGAACGGTGAGACCCGGTTCATCAGCAGCCCGCCCTTGATCGTTCCCATCGAAGAGCTCCTACCCGATGAACGGGCCAACGAACTGACCGGCCAGTTCCACAAGCTGCTGCACAGCTACGGTTCCACGCTACAGAGCGACCGTAGGCATCTCCTGAGCCAATTCCGGTTCGTCGGCGTCGCCCGAAAGGTCGTCGGCGTGGGCAGCGTGGGCACCCGAGCCTGGGTCATCTTGATGCTCGGCAGTGACGGCCAGGATCCGCTCTTGCTACAGGCCAAAGAGGCCCAGCCGTCTGTCCTGGCCGAGTTTGTGGGCAAGAGCGACTACTCGAACGAGGGGGAGCGGGTGGTAGCGGGCCAGCATCTGATGCAGGCCTCGAGCGACATCTTCCTCGGATGGGACAAGGTGCTCGGGCTGGATGGGGTCTACCGGGACTTCTACGTCCGCCAACTGCGCGACTGGAAGGGGTCAGCGGACACCGACACGATGATCCCTGAGGGCATGTCCATCTATGGGCGCCTGTGCGGCTGGACGCTCGCTCGAGCCCATGCCCGGTCCGGAGACCGAATGGCCATCGCTGGGTATCTCGGATCAGGCAAGGTGTTCGACCAAGCCATAGCCGCCTTCTCCGAGGCATATGCCGACCAGAACGAACGTGACTACGACGCCATGTTGCAGGCCGTGTCGAGTGGGCGCCTCGTGGCCATAACGGGACTCTGACTCGATGACCCGACCCTCGTGATCAGCTCCCCCGCCGAGGGGCCCGTGACGGAGCTCACGGGCCCTCCTCCCTCCTCTCCGCAGGTCGACCTTCATGCGACCTCCGAGCTCATCGGCACTAGGTACCTGATCAAGTTCCAGGAGGACACGCTCAGGCACCGGCCTTTGTGGATCCGCGTGATCATCGAGTACTTGGGGACGTTCATCCTGGTCACGGTGGCAGCCGGCTCGGGTGTCATCAATCACTACGCGGGTGGGGGACCGATCAGCAGGACGGCCGCCGTCATTGCCCCGGGGGCAGTGGTCATGGCCATGATCTATGCCTTAGGGCCGCTCTCCGGCCTACACATAAACCCGGCCGTCACCCTGGCCTTCGCCGGCCGGGGAGTGTTCAAGGTGGCTTGGGTCGTGCCCTACCTCATTGCCCAGCTCGCTGGCGCCGTCTCGGCCGCCCTGTTCCTCCAGGCCATGTACGGGCATGTCGAGTCAGGGGGCAACTACCCGATTGCCAGGCCCGGCGGGGAGTGGAGGTCCCTCATCATGGAGACAGTGCTGACGGCCATCTTGGTCACAGTGATCCTCAACACCGCCACCGGTTATCGCAGCATCGGGCACAATGCCGCCCTAGCCGTCGGATCGACGGTCGCTCTACTCGGGCTCTTTGCCAGTCCCATCAGCGGTGCCTCGATGAATCCGGCCCGCACCCTGGGCCCGGACATCGTCTCCCTGAACTTCGACGGATGGTGGCTCTACATCGTCGGCCCTCTCGCCGGTGCCGCGATAGCCGTGATGATCATCGGGCTAGTCCGAGGGCTCCCCGACAAAGAGGAGCGGGCGGCAGCCGAAGGTGACGCACTGCCACTTGAGCGCTAGCCCGAATGCGACCGATCCCCTCGGGCAATCTCCCAACGCCAATGTCTTGATCTGTCCGCTGAAAAGAACAACGACCCAAGGATGAATCTCACATGACCATAGGACCTGTTGAATACATCGTCGTAGGTTTCCCGGGAAACAAGTTCACGGGCGAGATCGCCCCTGAGCTCATCGCCCTGGTCGATTCGGGCACCGTCCGCATCCTCGACCTCATCTTTATTGGCAAGGACGTCGACGGGTCGGTGCTCGCCGTTGAGATCGACGAGCTTGAAGAGCTTGCCGGTTTCGCCGGCTTGGATGGGGAGGTCGGCGGTTTGATAGGTCCCGAGGACGTAGCCCTTGTGGCCGATCTGCTCGAGCCCAACTCCTCGGCTGCGCTGCTCATCTGGGAGGACGTGTGGGCGAACTCGTTCGCGGCCGCCGTACAAAGGGCCGACGGCGTCCTGCTCCAAGGCGCGCGAATTCCCCATGAGTTGATCACAGCCGCTCTCGCAGACTTGCCTGCATCGGTCTGAAAACCCCTTAGGAACCAGGAGACACGAACATGATGAGACGACGCCCCTTAGCTCGGATGGCCGTGCGGACGACCGTGGTTGCCGGTACCGCCGCAGCCGTCGGTGCCCACGCCGCCAACAGCCGGAATGCCCAAGCCAACGCCCAAGCCGCTGCCGCTCCCGAGCCCGCCTACGCATCGGCGTCGGTTCCGGAACCAGCCGCCCCCGACCCCATCGCACAACTCACCCAGCTCGCTGCGCTGAAGGACTCTGGTGCTCTGACCCAGGCAGAGTTCGATGCTGAAAAGGCCAAGATCCTGGGCTAGGACGCGAGGCGCTCAGCGGTCCCCGCTGCGCACATTCGATGACCTTTTCCGGGGAGCCAGGCAGTTCGGCAAACCAGTCGATCCTATTTCTGACGCAGTGGCCCAACTGATTAGGCTCCGGGTTCACACGCTCGACCGAGCCGCGACGCAGGAGGAAGCCGATGACGAGTGCAGACCTACTCGAGGATGCCTTCCAGCGAGTGCGCGATGCCGTCTATCCAGCTGTCAACGGCCTCTCGGTCGAAGAACTGACCTTCCGGCCAGACAGTGAGTCCAACTCCGTCGCCTGGCTGGTCTGGCACCTCACACGCATCCAGGACGACCACATCTCCGGACTGGACGGACATGAGCAGATATGGACGGCGAAGGGATGGGCAGAGAAGTTTGACCTCCCCTTCGATGTGAGCGACACCGGCTACGGACATGATGCCGAGATGGTGACCTCAGTGGCCGCCGATTCGCAGTCCCTCCTCGCCTACTTCGAGGATGTCCACGAAAAGACGCTGGCCTATGTGAAGTCGCTGCAGGAGAACGATCTGGACACGATCGTGGACGCCAGTTGGGACCCCCCGGTGACCCTCGGGGTCCGACTGGTGAGCGTGATCAACGACGACCTCCAACATGTGGGACAGGCCGCCTACCTGCGTGGAATCGTGCAACGCCGCTAGCTGGAGGGACCTACGCACGACCGGCTCGGACTGCCGTGGCCTTGGAGCGAGTCAGGATTCCGGCGTACCGGTCATTCCGTCGGCGCTTTCCGCCTTGAGAATGACCACCGAGTCATCGGCGACCATCAGACGCCCACCTTCGACGTCCCGAGGGTCCTACGACACGAGGTCGGAGAAGGCCGAGGCCTGATCGAACCCGCCGTCCTGGCGGGCCAGGGTCTGGGCGAGATCGAAGCTGAACCCGTCGACGCCCATCTCGGTGATCCGATGGCGCAGTGACTCCATGATCAGAGCCAAGGTCACGGATCGCCGCCGTTGAGGGAGGTGCCACACCCCGTGGTGTCGACGCATCTGGAACCGCCATCAGCGAGACGGCAAGACCGCGCCCCCAAAGGAATCGGTTCACAAGCGACCGACCTTTTGGTGTGGTAGCAAGCCGCTATGGGAACAGAGACTGAGACCGCCTTTGCCGAACTGCTCGCCGAACTGGGTGAACAGCACCGGCGACTGGTAGCTGAGCTGTCCGGCCCAGGTGACGAGCAGACCTTGCTCGAGGCTCACAAGTGGCTCCTCTCGATTCTCCAGGTGGCCACCGACACGCAGCTGTGGGCCGATCCCGCCCACCCAAGGTTCATCGAGATCGTCGGACCGTACAAGAAATGGGGTGGTGACAACTCCGATGCCTTCTACTGCTTTGCCCCGGTCGACCCGTCCCGGACGTACACGGTCGAGGTCAAACGGGGGGACGCCGTCTACCTTTCACTCACCGTCTACGGCGGTCCGAGGGACGGCCACTACTCCGAACGAATCGTCGGAAGCCTGAACGACCGCCAGGCGCCTCCGGATTCGGACGGGATGATCACGATGGTGCTCTCCCAGAGTGACCCGGGCGACGGCACACCCTGGATCGAGTTGGCACCGGACGCGGTGGCCATCATCACCCGCGACTATCTCAATGACCCGAACCGGGACGCCAGGGCGGTCTGGCACATCTCGGCGGTGAGCGAGGACGCGCCATACCGGGAGACCGACGCCGACCTCGCTCGTCGCTTTCGGGCCGCCCTCACCTGGTTACGGGACCAGGCGGCCATGGTCCCGCTGTCGTTGGGCGAGCCGAATACCGTGGACCCCCCGTATCCGGTGCCGACGACGACGTTCGGATGGGCGGCCGGAGACGCTGCCTACGCCATGGGGAGTTATGCACTGGACGACGACCAGGCGCTGATCCTGCGTGGCACCTCGCCCCCTTGCGCATTCTGGAACCTCTGCCTGTGGAACCCGTTCCTCCACACCTACAACTACGACTATGGGCGGGTCACAATCAACGGGGCACAGGTCCGCTACGAGGACGACGGCTCCTGGGAGATCGCCATCTCACCTACGGACACCGGGCACCCGAACTGGGTGTCCACGGCTGGCCACCACAAGGGCCGGATCTGGTTTCGTTGGTTCCTGCCCGATGAGACCCCGGTGCAACCGGAGGTCGAGCTCGTCCAACTGGAGACCGTGAGCCGTCCATGAGCCGCCCGGCGGCCATCGTCCTCGACGACCTGCGCCAACCCCGGTTCACCGAGGAGGCCGCCGCCGTGCTGGCCATGATGTCCGAGATGGGGCAATCGGCATCGCTCTTCCCTGATGTGCTGACCACCTCCGCCACCGAGTCCACCGGACTCTATGACTTCGGGCCGGATGACTTCGCTCCCCGCCTCGATCTGTTGTGTCGCTCGCTGCGTGACGAGGCACGACTCAACAGCGTCGGCGTGCTGGCCCAATCGCAGTTTCTGATCGGTCTTCTGTCCAGTCGGCTCCTGGTGGAGAACCTCCTCACGGTCCATCCTGAGATCCTCAAAGAGCGCATCGTCGCCCCCATCATCATCTGCGGTCTGCCCAGGACGGGGACGACCCACCTCCACAATCTGATGTCCGCTGACCATGCGTTTCGGCCGCTGCCCTACTGGGAGAGCTTGGAGCCGGTACTGGCCGACCGGGACCGACCGGGGGACGGCGAGCCCGATCCCCGACTGGCCCGCACCGAAATGGCGGTGTCCTTCGTGAACTCGGTCATGCCCGAGTTCAAGCGCATGCACGAGATGACGGTCGACCACGTCCATGAAGAGATCCAGCTGCTGGCCATCGATATCTCGACCATGCTGTTCGAGACGATCGCCCCGATGCCGACATGGCGTGACGCCTATCTCGGCCGGGATCAGCGATCGAGCTATGCCTATCTGAAGAAGATCCTCCAGGCCCTCCAATGGCTGCGTGGAGGCTCCCGATGGGTTCTCAAGTCACCACAGCACCTAGAGCAGTTCTCCGCCATCTCCGACGTGTTCCCCGATGCCACCTTCGTCGTCACCCACCGGGACCCGGTGTCGGTCACCGCGTCGATGGTGACCATGCTCGCCTACTCGGCCCGACTGGGCCACGACCAGGTTGACCTCGAGTGGATCGGTGAGTACTGGAGTGACCGGCTGGAACGGATGCTCCGATCCTGTGTGGAGCAGCGGGACCTTCTCCCCGCCGCCCAGACCATCGACGTGCGCTTCGACGAGTTCATGCAAGACGACCTAGCCATAGTGCGCCGGATCTACGCATTAGCCGGCCAGCCATTCTCTGGTGAGTCGGACAGAGCCATGACTCGTTTCATGGATGCCAATCCCCGCGGGCGCCACGGGGATGTGATCTACGACCTCGCCCAGTTCGGTATCGATGGCGATCGGCTGCGGCGCAACTTCGCCTTTTATACCGAACGGTTCGGAGTGGCCGAAGAACGGTGAGCGCCGGCTGGATCGGGTCGCACTCGCCGACGTGCTTACACCGGGCGGCGGGGGAGCACGGTCCCGTCTTGGAGGCGTCGGAACCAGGAGGTGAACATGTCCTCGGTGTCGAGGCAGTCGTTGAAGCCGGCCCGGCGCAGGGCGATGGTGCTGTTGAGCACCCCGGACGTCGACAGCCCGGCGTTGAACGCCCAGTCGGCGTACAGCAGTGAGTTGGCGCCGACCAGATCGATGATGGACGTCGGCCCCGACAGGCCGTGGCGCTCGTGCAGCCGCCGCCACTCGGCATCTCGGCCGGCCAAGTCGTCGACGAAGGACATGGGCCGCTGGACCCCTGGGGCCATCCCGAAGCTCTCGGCGATCGACGGCCAGACGCTCGGCCAGTTGAAGGTGTCCCCGTTGGTGACGTTGAAAGTCGCCCCACGTGCCTCGGGGGCCTCAGCTGCCCAAGCCAGTGCATCGGCCACCAGGTCGCAGTCGACGGCCTCCTGCGCCCTGGTCGATTCGTAGGTGTGCCCTGGGAAGTCGAGCGCTCGGCCCTGCTCGCGCTCCAGCGCTGCATAGACGCCGATAGCCAGGAGTGGGTTCATATTCGACCCCGCGGCGTCGCCGTAGACGACGGTCGGGCGCAGGACCGTCAGTCCCCAGCGCCCAGTTCGTTGGCGGTCGAGGAGATAGTCCTCTTGGGCAAAGTAGAAGTTGGGATGGTCACGGCGGGGCTCACGCTCACGGAGCGGGAGATGCAGGCCGTCCAGTCCGAGGGCGGGATGATGGATGCCGTAGGCCTTGGTGCCCTGGAGGAGGGACACGTGCTCGAGACCGGTGGCCCCCCGTTCCAAGGGGTGGAAGAGGTTCCGGAGCATGGATGCGTTGCGCTCGATCGATGTTTGGTCAAACCACCCGTCGACCATTCCCGGTCGCTCGGAGACGGCTGCGTAGACGAGGTGGGTGATCTCTTTGCCGTGCTCTTCGGCGAAGAGCTCGCAGCCGCGTCGATCGAGAAGGTCGAGCCCGATGACCGTCGTTCCGGCCACGGCCGTGGCGCGCCGGGACACACCGATCGCATTCCATCCAGGTATCGAAGCAAAGCGGCGAAGAGCCGCTTGTCCCACCAGGCCGGATGCTCCGGCTACAAGGACCGTCTTCACTTGGCCAAAATAGCTCCGCCGAGGAGGCGGGCGGCCAGAGCCCCTCTGTGGCTGCGACGACGCGCGCGGAGGGAACGCACACGGCCCGGAAGTGACGTCGTTGGTAACCAAATCATCTCATTTGTAAGAATTTCGCAAGGTGACGTGCACATGACGAAATGTGACAGTAATGTCCACCAGGAAATTGCACAGCAGTTTTGCGGCGATCAGCCGGAGGAGCTTGTTCAGGGGGAAATTGTGCGTAAGCGTTCGATGCTCGCAGTTGGTTTGGCCGGAGCGACGGTGGCAGGGTTGGTGGCGTCGGTGGGGGTGAGCTCATCGGCCATTGCGGCCACCAGCAGCACCCCGATCGTGGTCGGTGGCGACGGTGACATCGCCATCGCAGGAGGTATTGCCCAGGGCTTCCAGGCCGGGATCTACCGGTTCAACAAGGCAGGCGGCCTCGATGGGCGGAAGATCCAGTTCACCGGATTCCTGGACGACGGGTTCAGCGCCAACACCAACTTGACCAATGCCCAACAGTTGGTCCAGAACCAGCACGTCATGGTGGTTGCTCCGATGAGTAGTGAGGTCGCATCGGCCTCGACCGGCGCCTTCTTGGCTCAATCCAAGGTCCCCTTCATCGGCTGGTCGGTCAACGCGGCCTTTGAGACCCAGCCCAACTGGGGATTCGGGATCAACGGTTCCCAGGGCAACCCGGTCGTGCAGAACCTGACCGTCAACCAGATCCTCGACATCACCAACAACGTGAATACGCCGAGCAAGGTGAAAATCGCCTACATCGCAGAGAACATCCCCGGCGGGATCATCTCCAACAAGGCGTTGGCCGGCACGGCCAAGTACGCAAAGATGACGGTCGTCTACCAGGAGGCACCGATTCCGGTCATTGGGACGACGAACTACGCCCCCTATGCCCAGGCCATCATCGGCTCCGGCGCCAACGTGGCCTTCGAGACCCTCGACTCGGCTGACGCCATCGGCCTCGCCGCGGCCCTCAAGTCGGCTGGGTTCAAGGGCAAGATCATCAACGGCGTCACGTACTTCCCGGGAGAGCTGGCCAGCCAGCCGAGCGAGGCTGCCGCTTTGAACGGCGTCTACGTGGAGAACGAGTTCCCCGCCGACGAGAACCTGACGGCCGCCACCAAGCAGGCGCAAAAGGACCTGGCCTCTGTCGGATCGCCGCCGTATCTGACATCGGGCGTGTCCGTCGGCTACTGGTCGGCCATTTTGTTGGAGCAGATGCTGAAGGCGACTCTGAAGAATGTGGGTGGCGATCCGAACAAGGTGACCAGTGCGGCCATACAGAAGACAGTGGTGGGGGGCTTCACCTATAGCGACCCGATCGCCGGAGGCATCGGTACCGAGTACTTCCCGGCGGCGAGCACGATCCCGACGGGTTGCGGGACCATGCTGCTGACCACGGGTACGACCTTCAAGCAGGAAGTTCCCTACCAGTGCCCGGGAGCCGTCAATGTGGTCACCAAGAAAGTCGTGAACCAGAGGACCGGCAAGTAGGCGAAGGCGGGATCACCGCCTGGGATTAACGAGTGGCTCGGTCTGCGCCGTTTTCGGGCGCAGACCGAGCCGTTCTCGCGCCCGAGGCGATGGCCCGAGGCGACGATACCGATCACATCGGAGCCGACGGTTCCGGCACTGAGGTCGGCGAACAGGGAACACGATCAGATACACCCACCAGGGGCGCTGGCCCCGGGCGTCCAGCTCGTGGTGGGCCTTGGCCGTCGTCCCTGTTGCCCTCACCGTTGGTGTGTGACCGAGGGCACTAAGGGGCAGTCCGCCATCTCGTCTCGCGTCGCATGGGCAACGTGAAGCTGATTGCGCCGGTCAGCCGGGCATAGCCCGAGCCGCCGTGGGCATAAGGCGGAAATGGACGGTTCGGAGAGCCCGTGACTGTCGTCGTGGCCTTCACCGTCAACGTCTCCAGCACGGCCACCAAGCTGGTGGTCGGCATTGTCCGTGGCTCTAGCGCCATGCTCTCCGATCACGCAGTCCACGGAGCCGTGCTACCGCCCGGGTTGTCGGAATGCCACGGTCTCAGCATGCAGCGAGGGATCGTCGTCCTGGACCCAACCGTTATGGCCGCGGCCGCGGAGTGTTCCGTCTCGATGGAAGGGCGCGGCACCTGTGGCTATGCCGACGGAGGTCAGTCCCAGCTGCGCTTCGTCGAAGGCCACAGCCAGGTAGTCGAGCGCGGAGGCCGTTCGAGATGAGGCCGCCGCGTCGGCTCGCTGCTCACCAGGCCACTTCCATGGCGCCGGTCAAGCGACTGAGCCGGCCAGCTGGTCCTGGCTATCGGCTTGCTCCTTCACCCGCTTCCAGGCCAGGGCCAGATAGACGAGGCCGCCCACCACCATGCCCAAGAACACGCTGAAGTCGGCCCCATATCCGAAAGAGTCCCTCGTGGCCCAGGTGATCGGGTTCAGCCAGTGGGGGAGGGAGAAGGTGACCGACAGAGCGGACAGGGCGGCGTACATGCCGAGCAGCTGGGCGATGACGGCAGGCCACGATATGCCCCCGCTCCCGTAATAGAGGCCTCCCCGGTCCGTCCGTTGCAGCTCGCTCGGCGAGTAGCGAAACCTCCGCATGGCCCAGTCGACGAGGAAGATGGCGGTCCATGGGGCGATCCACACGATGACCAGGTCTACGAAGTCCTTCAGGTAGGTGCTGAACGATGAGTTGAAGATGGCGTACAGCGTGACGGCCAGGGCCAGGACACAGTCGATGAGCACGGCGACTGACCGCTTCACATGCACCCCCAGGGCCTGGAGGGTGACTCCTGACGAGTACATGTCCAGGCTGTTGATGGCGAACAGTTGGGCGATGCAGAAGATGAGGAAGATGACGACGAACCAGGCCGGGATGGCACTCTGATGGGCGAAGGGGAGGAAGGCGTTGCTGGCCTTGCCCACGGTGGTGAGGAAGGTACCGACAGCGGCCCCGAGGGTCATGATGAGAACCTGGGGAATGGCTGCCCCGACGAACACCCAACCCACGATGGCCCGCTTGGATGAGTCGGGAGCGCAGTACCGGGTGTAGTCGTTGCCGCATTCGGCCCAGCCGAGCCCACTCAACGTGATGGTGAAGGCCAGGCCTTCCATCCAGGTCTGCCAGTCGGCACCGTGGGCGACGCCATGGGTGGTGGCGTGGGGGATGGCGAAGCCGAGCATCACGGCGAACAGGACGATGAACGGGATGACGAGGATTCGGAGCACTTTGACGATGCTGGCGTGGCCGAGGAACGGGAGGATCCCCTGGATGGCCACGGCCAAGAGGACGAAGATGACCTTGGTGGGGTCC
This sequence comes from Acidimicrobiaceae bacterium, assembly GCA_003164275.1. The sequence continues at coordinate 18,918 of PLSY01000234.1, forward strand.
CCCGGTGAGAACCCGGCCTTGATGGCGAGCACGAGTCCCGCCCCGACGATGAGGATCAGTCCCTCGACCTCGAACCCGATCTGGGTGATCCAGTTGAACACGGCGATGCCCCGGGAGCCGTTCGGCCCGAAGCTGGCCCGATTGATCGAGAACACGGTGGTGCCGGTCTGAGGTCCCTGGAGGCTGCACAGTCCGAGGAGGAAGTACGACAGGTTGCCGATGAAGATGATGGTGAGGGCCTGGGCGAACGTGAAACCGAAGGTCATGAGGATGGCGCCGTAGATGTAGTACTCGATCTGGATGCTGGCGCCTGCCCACATGCCCCCGATCGCCCGGGGGGTTGCCCATCGCTCGGACTCGGGGATGAAGTCGATGCCGTGTTGTTCGACGCGGAACACCAGGTCAGACTCCGACACCACAGGATCACTGCTGGTGTTCTCAACTGCGGTGGCCACTCGACCTCCTCGGACGTCCCTCAGCCTCGGCATTTGGCAGATACGCCACCTACTGACGTGTGCGACAAACCTTGCGTCTCCGCCCGAGGCCGTCAAGACGAGACGTGTGAACATCAGGTTTCCCGGTGCCGCCCCCCCCGGCCAACCGGTTCTCGCCCAGCCTGCTAGGCCCCCACGGCTGGTCCGGCGCTTGTAGCCAAAGTGGTGTGGTGGGGCTTGGAGACGGGCGCGGTCGAGGACCTGGCCGACGAGCTGAGTGCTCGGGACAGACAGGACCGGCCACCGGCGTGGTCACCCTCTTCCCATAGTTCGCCTAGTAATCCGGGCCAGCCCCGTCAGGCGAGGTCCGAGTCGGACAGGGTGGTGCCGGTGATGTCGACGCAGGTGGCCAGCAGGCCATCTTGGAGCGAGACATCACCGGCCGCCGGGTTGGCATCACGAAGCTGCTGGTGAAAGTAGTAGCGCCCGGACAAGGTTGCCCCGGGGTCGTCGCTCACGGCGAGCCACGCCTGGGTGACGGGTGCGGCCTCGAGATCATCGGGCGCACCGGGCCCTCCCATGTTGGTGGGGACCCAGCCGGGTTCGAGGGCGTTCGACAGCACCGACGGCCAGCGCCTTGCCACGGCCATGGCCAGCACGACGTCGAAGAGTTTGGAGTCGGCGTAGGCCTGCGAGCCATTCCACGCCCTCCGGCCCCACTGCAGGTCGTCGAGTCTAGGGTCCCCTCCCCTGTGCATACCCGAGCTCAGATACACGAGCCGCGCTGGCCGGGTGATGAGTGCGGTGAGGAGATACGGAGCCACCACGTTGACGGCGAACACCTGTGACAGCCCGTCGGCCGTCTCCACGCGAAGGGGCTCCCGGTAGCCGATACCGGCATTGTGGATCACCGAGTCGAACCGACCCGAGGCGTTGGCAGCTTCTGCGACCTCGTGCATGCCCTCGATGGTGGACAGGTCACCGATCACCATGCCCTCTGCTTCCGGCAAGGCATGGCGAGCGTCCTTCGCCCGTTGTTGATTGCGGGCGTGAAGGGTGACACGGTGACCCTCTCCGGCCAACAGGCGGCCGGCCATCAGACCGAGACCGTCCGATGAGCCGGTGATGAATACCCGTGCCAAATGGGTGCCTCCTGTCAGATAGTAAAAGCCGAAAAGATCCCCAGTCGGCGACGAGGATGGGCTCGGGGCCAGTGACCGGCCAGTGTCACCTCAGCCGATGTCGATGACCGGATCCAGCAGCTGGGGCCCCTCGTTGCGCGTGTTGCCTATGTCGGGGTTGACGGGGAAGTGGACGAGGGTTCCCTCAACTGTCGGCCGGAGCAGTGAGAGCAAAGTGTCGCCCCCGGTGACGTCCCGATCGAGCCACTTGTCCCACGACGACCGTTCCAAGACGACGGGCTGGCGGGTGTGGATGGGCATGTCCGGTCCGGCCTCAGTTGTGATGATGGTGGCCGTCCGCAGTTCGGCGCCCTCGGCATCCTTCCACCTCTCCCGCAACCCGGCAAAGACGACCGGCTCGCCGTCGGCACGCTTGAATGCGTAGGGCTGCTTTGGCGTGCCTGCCTTCCACTCGTAGAAGAGCTGCACCGGGACGAGGATCCGTTGGCTTTGGAACGCCTTGCGGTACATCGGCTTGGTGGCAACCGTCTCGGCCCGGGCATTGAAGGTGCTCTTTATGGCCGCTGGGTCCTTGGCCCAGCTCGGTACCAGGCCCCACCGGTAGGCGCTCATCGTGCGCAGGCCATCCATGCTCTGGGCGACGCCGAAGATCTGGGTCGTCGGCCCCAGGTTCCAACGCGGCCGCCACTCCTCGGCGAGCTCCGGGTCCAAGCCAACGTCCAGCAGCCTGGCCACCTGTCCCGGCTCGTCATAGAGGGCTATCCGACCGCACACGGCCCAAGCCTATGGGCAGAGGAAGGTCTCGGTGGCAGCGCGCCAGCGTGGCGCTGGCCCACCATTCAACAGGGGCACCCGTCGGGCCGGTCCCATGGGGAGGCCGCGCCGCATGCCCGCTCGGAGTTCCGTGCCGGCCGCACGGGAGGGCGATCGGGGACGTGCAGGTGGCCGACCGAGCGCTATGCCCCGTCGATGAAGTAGCTCTTGCGCAGCTCGCGCTTCAAGATCTTGCCCGAGGGATTCCGGGGGAGCTGGGCTTCGGTGAACGCCACCCGGCTCGGTACCTTGAATCCGGCGATCTTCTCGGCCAAGAAGTCCCGGAGCTGGTCGGGGGTGGCGGTGGACCCTGCCTTCAGTTGGACGACACAGGCGACCTCTTCTCCCAATCGCTCATGGGGGACGCCGAAGACCGCGGCCTCGTAGACGTCGGGGTGATCGTAGATGGCGCTCTCGACCTCGGCGCAGTAGACGTTCTCACCGGCCCGCAACACCATGTCCTTCGCCCGGTCCTCGATGTA
>PLSY01000410.1:0-126 GCA_003164275.1 Acidimicrobiaceae bacterium
TCGCCTCGTCTGACCTGAACACCTCGATGTTCCACAGCACATCGGGATCTTCGTCCTCGCGAAGAATGATGAACCGGTCAGAAGCGCCGGACTTCTCCATACCGATGGTGGCCAGTTCGAACAGCT
>PLSY01000410.1:147-4176 GCA_003164275.1 Acidimicrobiaceae bacterium
TGCTGACTGTCCCAGTTCGCCGGGTGAGTGTCATTCTCCGGCATGAGTAGGGCACCCTCAACCGAGCGGCATCCGGCCCCGGGCGCTTGCGATTTGAGTCCAGCTACGCACAAGGTTCCGATTCGTGTCTGGCTCAGTCGAGGTCCGCTGCGTCACCAGCCAGGAGCGGGAAGAAGTGAGNNACCCTTCCCCACCACTTCGGGATCCATCGTCCATTCGGGTACGGGCTGCGCTCTCACAGTCACCCACGTCTTCGGGTCACGGGGCGAGTCCAGGGAAAAGACGTGATCGAAGGTGCGAGCTGCCGCATCCCTCTGAGTGAATGCCTCGCCGAGGCCCCAGTTCTTTCGCAACGTTGCAATCAACGACGTGTGGCGGTACTCCTCGCTGTAGACCGATCCCGAGTCGACCCATGGCGACACGATGATGGCGGGGACCCGGTATCCGGAACGATCGAATCGGAAGCCGCACTCACCGACGGGCGCAGACGGATCCGGCGGTGGGACCGGTCCCGGAGCGACGTGATCATAGGTGCCCCCCGGCTCGTCCCAGCCGATCAACAGGGCCGTGTTCCAGACGTTGGTGCCCGACTCCACATTGGCGGACCGGTAGGCGTCGAAGATTCGCTTCAAGAAGGCTTCGCCCGACAGCATCGACGACGGGCTGTCCAACTCGATGTCCACGGTGTCCGAGAACGACCGACCCATGGCCGGGTGGTAGTCGCCGTGACCCGCCATCATGTTCGGCTCGATGAGCGAGAAGTCCGGAAGCGTGCCCGCTGCTGTGTCCTTCTCGAACTCGGCGAAGGGCACGAAGTGGGTGGCCAGCCGATCCTTCAGCCGGGGGTAGTGGATCACCCCGGTAAATGACATCCTCATCGGCTCCATGACGTAGACCTTCCAGGTTTTGCCGTGGGCCTCCAGCCGCTCGAATATCGTCTCGGTATCGTTCAACTTGAACCACTTCTTGACCGGCGTGTTTACGACCGCGCCCGATGAGGTGGCTGCTGTCCAGAACGACCTGTTCATGAAGGTCTGGGAGGGCACCTCGCAGAACCAGTGGTCGAACACGCCGAAGTCCCGGGCGATGCCGTTGAGCACTGGGAGCTGCTCCGGCGTGTACCCGGTCATGATGTGGGCGTACTCGTCATAGGTCGGTTGTCGTCCGATCTCACCCGTGAAGGTCGAGATGTAGTCGGTGACGAATCCGTCCATAGTTAGCGTCCTTCCCGGTGGAGGCGCATTCCAAGGGGCCTTCACTGCGTCACCGATTTTGAACCTGTTGTGGTCGTCGATGAGGTTGTAGAGCTGGGTATTGGTGTGGAAATACTCCTCGCCTGAGTCGGGATTCGGCGAGTCCATATCGGTGGCCACCGTGTACGGCACCAATTTGCGCTCAGCGCCGTGCTCTGCCCATTCGGGAATCGGATCGACCAGATTCTTGCCGATGACCCCGTCGAAGTTCTTCCCATCCCCGGGTCCGTAGAGGTGGCCCAGCACGTTGTCCAGAGAGCGGTTCTCGAAGAGCACCACCACGACATGGTCAAGGGCATGGCGCTTATCGGGTGTAGCCATGGTGCTGATCCTCTCGCCTGCGTCGGAGCCGCTACACGCGGCATATCAACGGCCTGCCACGAAGGCTAGCTCGCGCCCACCAGGGACTTTGGAGCCAGATAAGGCCTGCAGCTGTACCCGGCCGACCAGTTTGTTTGCGGCTCCTAGGTGTCCCCACTGCCGCGAGCGGGTTAACTCTGGGTGGTAACGAACGGTCCAAACTACGATCGAATGATGGCCCAGGCCGAACGCCTACACGTTGACCGGATCGCAATTTACGACCTGTTGACCCACTACGCGACGCTGATCGACAGTGGTCGGTTCGAGGAACTCGATCAGGTGTTCACACTCGATGCCGTGCTCGACTACCGCTCGGCCGGTGGCATCCGCGGTTCCTTCCCCGAGGTTCGCGATTGGCTCGCCAGCGTCCTCGCCGCGTTCACATGGACACAGCATCTTGTGGTCAACCGCGCCGTTGGATTCGTGGGATACGACTTGGTGCGGCAGCCGGTCGGTCTTCGGAAATGCAGTGATGCCTAAGGAGACTCCCGGAATGGCCCCAGTGGTTGACAGGGCTACGTTCAACGCTGACCTGGATGCGCTGAGGACCCGAGAGAAGGCACATACTTACGAGGGCGACGCCATCGCCGCCGCACGCCGTCGGTTGAACATCCCTTGGTATTCGGCGCAGCATTCCCTTCCCGCACTCGTTGTTGGGCGCGAGATTGGCCTGTTCCATCTCGTCTCATATCTTCAAGACGGTGACCGCGTCTTCGAGACTTACTGGACGATGCGGCGCGGTGCAGGAGCGATGGACTACAGCTATGCGCTTATGGATCTCACCGTCCATGGACGCCAAGAAACATGGGAAGATTCGCCACCCGGGTGGCCACAACAGGGTCACCTCACGCGAACCGACGGCGGGCCGCCTGACTGGCCCCGAGTGTCTGCGTGGCCGGGGGGGCGTACTACCGCACAGTGGTCTCGTATCGAGGCTGGACTATCGGATGAGCTTGGAGACGCTGACTGATACAAATCCGTTAGCAAGGCGTGGTGTGCGTGCCCCTGAAGGCCGGTTGGGTGGGACATTCCAGAAGCGCGGTTTCGTACCCTAAGATCCGGGAATGGGGTCAAGCCCCCTAATCCGGTCCTCCATGGCCTTGACTACCTCCGGGGGATGCGACTGCCAGCCCGTGTGTTCGCCCGTCACCAAGAGCGGCTCCTTCGAGCGATACGACATCGTCGGGTTGCCTGGAAACTTCTTGTCCGTCAGATTCGGGTCCTCTTCGATGGGGCCAGTTGGTTCCACGACGTAGATCCTGCCGGGGCCTTCGCCGTTCGCAAGTTCTGCTCCCCAGATGGCGGCGTCCACGGTGGCCGTCAAATACACGAATCCTGCTATCTTCCTCGAACCAAAGTTCGAGCGATTGCCGGCCACGATGAGATCCCCTGGCCTCAGATCAGCTCGGGTGCCGTGAAGGAACTGCTGCGGTTTCGGGTCGTTGTCTGCTGTCACGGACTCATGCTTGCATCACCAGCTGGTGCATTCCACCGCCCGTTCGAAAATCCGTGAGCAACACCCGTACAACGCCGGGAGAGTGTCACGCTCCCGCACATCGGAGTCATTCGCGGTTGACTGGGCCGGGTTCTCCGATGGTCGTGCTTTGGCGGTTGACATCGTTAGTGGCGGTTCGAACCTCGCTGTCGATCTCGTTCGCGGTGACGAGAAGGCGGTCATAGCGCACACGAATGTCAGCTACATCATTTGGCTCGGGCACCTCCTCCTCCGCGCCCCGCATGATCATCTCGGCCTGCCGAATCAGCACATCGCGCTGTTGGCTGCTCGTGGTGTTCTCGGTGATGTACACGAGAGCGTCGATCATCCGGATGATGACGGCGGGCATTGTCCGGCCAGCTTGTCGGACCTTGTCGAACGATCGATTCACCATCCGGTCGTAGCTGGGGTCGAATTCGATGAGGCGCACATGTCCTGCCCGGTCTCGGTAGACGCCTTCATCGAGCACCCGCGACGAAATCTCTGACAAGCCGGCGCAGAGCCAGTCGATGCAGGTCAGCGCCGTGAACGTGTCATTGACTGCTGGCGACAGGGCTCGGATAGCAATCTCGACAAGCTGATCGATGGCGAACACCGGGTCTTGGGTCAGGGTCCGGTGAGGACCCGTCACATGTCGCTTTTCGAGCGCGGTCACCACATTGTCGGCCGCGTGAGCGGGCCACACCGTCGCCAGCGGCCGATGGGCGACGACGAAGTGACCGGGCCGATGGGCGAGTCGAATGACGGCATCAGAGGACTCGGCGATCTCGACAAGTTTGGCGTAGCCGACGAATTGGAGATACCCGCTGTGCTTGGCGGTAACCACCGCTCCTGGGTGCGACAGGAGGTCGGCCAGCATGGCGGTGTCCGCCCGGTTGTCACGGTTACGTTCATTGCCGCCGACACGCCCCGGAAATTCGG
>PLSY01000312.1 GCA_003164275.1 Acidimicrobiaceae bacterium
CCCCACCGTTCAGGAAGCCTGAAGACGGGCCATTCCGCCACATGACTGCCACGATGCACGAGCGCCATCTGCTGCACCTCACTTCTCCAGTGTCCTGCTCTCACGGCAATGTTCGCCCCCACCGATCCGCCTGCACAGAGGACTTGGTCCTGAGTTCGTTCCCAGAGGCGGGAACGTCGAGACCGCGACCGGGGGCGGCCCTTCACGAGTCGGAGTGCAATTGCTGGCTCACGGGAGAACCCGGCTACCGTCAGAGTGGAACGGGGCGAAGGGACTCGGGATGCAACGATCAGAGCGCTCTCCAATGCCTCTCGAGCAGGCGGCAATCGTCGAGACCCACATTTCGACCCTCTTCTTCATCGGCGATCGGGTGTTCAAGCTGCACAAGCCCGTCCGATTCGGGTTCCTCGACTTCCGAGAGCGAAAGGCGCGTCGCTCCGATTGCGAGCGCGAGGTGATGCTCAATCGGCGCTTGGCACCCGATGTCTACCTGGGGGTGGCCGATGTGGTGCTGGACGGTGAGCCCCTCGACCACATGGTCGTCATGAGGCGCCTGCCGGACGAACGTCGGCTAACGGCGATCGCCTCCCGGGGGGAGGAGTTCACCGGATGGCTCCTGGCTGTCGCCGAGGCCCTGGTCTCGTTCCACCGGAACGCGGCCCGCTCGCCAGAGATCTCGCACGCGGCGACCGCCCTGGCGCTGCGGTCCGACTGGGAAGCGAACTTCGTCGAAACCGACCGCTTCGTCGGCGGGATCCTCGACGATTCCGACGAGGTCGAGATCCGGAGGCGGGCCCTTCGCTGGGTGGACGGACGGGCGGGGCTGCTCGCCGCCCGTATCGCCAGTGGTCGGATCTGCGACGGACACGGGGACCTTCAGGCCGATGACATCTTCTGCCTCGATGACGGGGTACGAATACTCGACTGCATCGAGTTCTCGGACCGGTTGCGCCATGTGGACGTGTGCGCCGACGGCGCCTTCTTGGCCATGGACCTCGAACGCTTGGGGCACCCGGAAGCCGCTGACCGGTTCCTCCTCGACTACCAGGAGCTCGCCGATGACCGGTTCCCTGAACCACTCCTCCATCACTATCTGGCGGCTCGTGCGTACGTCCGGGCCAAAGTNNAGGCGCGCCAATTCCAGCGGATCGCTCGGGAGCACCTGCGTCGATCGCAGGTGACGGTCGTCCTCGTCGGAGGTCTCCCTGGCTCGGGGAAGTCCACCCTGGCAAGCGGCCTCGGAGATGCCCGTGGTTGGACCGTCCTCCGGTCGGACGAAATTCGGCATGAGGCCCGCGGGTTGCCCGGGATGCGAATCGCGCAGGATCCGGCAGGACGCTACGGCCCCGATGCGACTGACGCAGTGTACGGAGAGCTCCTCCATCAGGCCGAACAGGCTCTCGGCCAGGCGGAGTCGGTGATCCTCGATGCCTCGTGGATCGATGGCCGTCAGAGGAACGCGGCGCGCGGGATGGCCGCCCGGACATCCAGTGAGCTCGTCGAGCTCTGCTGTGAAGTACCTCCGGAGGAGGCAGACCGCCGAATCCTTCGGCGGCTCGCCGCAGGTTCCTCCGTCTCGGAGGCGACGCCCGATGTACGTGAAGCCATGCACCAGCGCATGGACCCTTGGGAGTCGGCAACTGTCATCGACACCTTGCCGGGCGAAGCGGCCCAAGCGGTCGCGGCGGCCCTGGCCGCACTTGCATCGACCTAGAGATCGCGTCACCCCGTGGTTCGTCCTGATCCGATTCCGGTACGGGGTCTGGACGCTGGCTCGGAGCCGCCGACCGAGCGCTCCAGCTTCGTTGGAACGATGACTCTGCCACCTGGTCCCGGGCCCACCGGTGCCGCTCCTCCCGGACCCCTGTAGCGTCGGCCGTCGTGAGCAAGAAGGATCGACCTACTCGAACGGTCATCGAGCGAGAAGCCAANNCTACTACGACACGGACGACTTGCGCCTGGCGCGCTCGGGAATCACCCTTCGCTGGCGGGGCGGCGAGCCTGGCCCCCCGTGGACCGTGAAGATCCCCTGCGACAGCGGGGGGCTGACGCTGGACCGACATGAGATTCGCTTGGAGGGTCGAGTCGATGAGGTCCCGAGTTCGGCCACCGACCTCGTTCTCGCTTCCTCCAGGACCAAGGGCATCCGGCCGGTGGCCCACCTGACCACCATCCGCCGCCCCATCGAGATCCGCGATGGGGACGGTCGGCTGCTGGCCGATGTCGTCGACGACACCGTCTCGGTCACCAACGAGCAGTGTCCCGCCTGGCGGTTCCGAGAGGTCGAGATCGAGCTACACGACCCCGGGGAACGCGGACGCCAGATCTTGGACAGCGTTGGCTCGCGCCTTGTCGACGCCGGCTGTGTCGCCGGGTCCTCCCTTCCTAAGCTGGTACGGGCCCTGGGCGAGCCGGCGAGCCGGGCTCCGGACGTTGTTGTGGCCACGCTGACCGCCGATGCCACGATGGTCGACGTCCTGCAACACGCCATAGCCCACTCGGTGGACCAAATCCTCCGCCACGACCCGGGCGTCCGCCTCGGCGGGGATCCCGAGAACGTCCACCAGCTGAGGGTCGGGNNGGATGGCTCGGGACCGTGGTCGGCGCCGTCCGTGACCATGATGTGCTTGCCGCCCGGCTCGTCGCCCACATCGCAACCCTCCCCGAAGCTGACACCCAGTGCGGTGCGCAGCTGCAGCGTCGATTGGAGGACGAAGCTGACGAAGCCCGTAGCGCCATGCTCGAGGCACTGCGTGGAGATCGCTATCTGGAGCTCCTGGAAGCGCTGGTCGACTTCGCCTCCGCCCCCCCGCTCAGGGAGAGGCCTAGCCTCACAGGCTGGTCGAACGCTCAGCTGGCATCGACGATCGCCCGCAAACCGTGGAGGCGCCTGGCCAGTGCTGTCGCCGCTCTTGGACCGAATCCCTCCGACGCAGAACTGCACCAGGTTCGCATCCTCGCCAAACGCTGCCGGTATGCCGCCGAGGCGGTCGCTCCCATAGCCGGCCCGGTGGCCTCACGGTTCGCCGGGGCGGTGGAAGACGTTCAGACCGTCCTCGGTGACTACCATGACACCGTCGTCGCGGAGTCCTGGCTCCGCCTCGCCGCCGCCGCCGTCCCGCCCTGTGGCCTGGCGGCGGGCCAACTGGTCGCTCTGGAACGATCGCCGCGGCCCGAACTGCGGGCCAAGTGGCGCAAGTGCTGGCGTGCGGCGTCTTCCAGGAAGCTCCGCCCCTGGATCTGAGCTCGGAACCGCCTCCCCGGATCGGGGGTCGACCTGCGATGGCGCACGCCCGTGGCCGGGCGGCTGCGACTGGCAGCCGGGATTGCCGCCTACGGTAATGCAGTAAGCGCGTCGTCGTAGTTGTTCGACCTCTACCCAGGCAGCTGGGAACGGTGCGGTAGGTCTCAGCCGTGGCGGCTGAGGACACGCTCGAGCGTGCTCCAGACGATTCGGCTCGCGTTCGCGAGCAGGGATTCGGAGCCTCGGCCAGAAGGTGCTCGCGAGCGTTGCCTGCCCCCGACGAGCGCATTCGGGACAATCCAAGCCGGGACGCAAAGCGCCCCCGCCCCGGGGCCGGGGGCGCTCGTTAGTGTGACTGGGATCGACGACTGGGCCTCTGGCGTGACACCGCGGCGGGCGGTCCTGCGGAATGCCCGTTCACCACGAGCATGCGCCGTGGATCACACAGGTGCCGTCGGACGATGCCGTCCACTCGCCCTGGCGACCCACATCCTCGGGACCGATGCGTCGGCGTGCCGGGCAACCGACCTACGAGGACCGGAAGAGGGCGACGGGCCGGCTCGGATCGAGCAGCTCGTCCGCCGGGCGCCCGAAGACGAGATCACAGACATGGCGCTCGACCGGGCGTCCGTAGTCGTCCACCAGCACGAGCCCGCCCCGGCGGACCAGTCCGTGGGCGAGGGTGATGCTCGCTGCCCGTCCCGGTGTCTCCGCCCCCCAGCCCGCGGGTCCATCGACGACCACCACGTCCCACGGCGTCGACGCAACGTCGTCCGGAAGAACCGGGAGCGGGACCTGCGTCGATTCCGAGATGCCCATGGAGGTCTCCACCGTCGTTGCGTACGCGACGAGGTGCACCTCCCGCCCGGGCGCCTCGCCGTTCGAGATGTCGACCCAACCGGGAACATCCCCCAGGAACACCGTGCGGCCACGGCGGTTGACGAGCTCCCAGGTCGAGCTGTCCAGCCCGATGCCGAAGACGAGCAGGTTCCCACCGCCCACCAGACGGTCCCGCGCGGCGGCAACCGCCCGCGCCGAGATCTGAAACCCGAACGCGAATCGGAGCACGGGGATCATCCGGCACCGGAGTGACACCGGTACGTGGGGCAGCACCGAGGACAGCACGCGCCTCGACACCTGTGCCGTCAGCGAACGGCAACGCCCGTACAGTCGCGCACCCATCGGTCACGATCATCGCACCGTCGGACGCATCCCGACCGGATCCGGTGGGCCACAGAGCACCGGGTGGATCGGGCCCGGATCCGGACTGACGGTGCGACCGCTCGTGGCGGGCTCGGGGGACATCGGCCGGAGGACCCCGGCCCACGGCCGTGGTCGGTCCCGACCGGTGACTTGATGGCGGGCGCCGCTCGGGTCCGTCCGGAGTGGACGGGACACGTGCCGAGTGCCACACAACCGATCTTCGCTTCGGGTATCGTGCTCACGATGAGTCCGTCGAAAGTCCTCGCCACGATGGCACTGGGGCGGCACGAGGAGTTCCTGGAGGTGACGCGGCCGTCGTTCGAACGGTACGCCGCCCTCCACGGGTACGACCTGCGGATCCCGGAGGACGATCCGGCTCCCGAGCGCAGGCACAAACAGTGGGGCAAGGTCGCCTTCATCAACCAGCTCCTCCCCACCTGTGATCTCCTGGTCTGGATCGACGCGGACGCGGCCATCGTGGACCCTTCCGTGGACATCGCCACCACCCTGCCGCCTCGGCGCTTCCTGGGGCTCGTCGAACATCATTACGACGGTCAGTGCGTCCCCAACACGGGTGTCATGGTCGTCCGCTCAGGTCGAAGGAGCCGGCAGTTCTTCGAGCAGATGTGGGGCATGACGCAGTACCTCGAGACCCGCTGGCACGACAATGCCGCCGCCCTGGAGATGTTCGGGTACGAGTTCGACCCGGACGCCACGCCGATGCGCTGCCAGCCCGGAACGACGACGCCGTGGCTCCGGCGCACCCAGATCCTCGGGAGCGAGTGGAACTCGGTGCCCCAGGACCTGTCCACCGCTCCCCGCATCCTTCATTTCACCGGGGCGTACCCGTTCGCCGAACGCCTGGAGCGGTTGCGCGCCGCCGTGTCCCGACAGACCACGCGGGTCCCGCTCGAGGCGCAGGCCCGCAGTCGGATCCCCTGAATCCTGACATGACGGGGCTCGCTCCGCCAGGGGTCCGGACCCGTCGCCGGGGGCCGGGTCGGCACGGACCTCGCGCCGTCACCGGGAGGTGGCGCTCACCGTCCCTCGAAGCTCGGGGGACGCTTTTCGGCGAAGGCCGTGAGCGCCTCACGTGTGTCCCGTGTGCCGAAATTGACCGCCTGGGAACGTGCCTCGTCCTCCACCGCCTCTTCCATGGACACGGACATCGAGTTGTTGAGCATGGTCTTGGTCATGGACAGGGCCAAGGTGGGGCCTTCGGCCAGACGGCGGGCCCAGTCGTCGACGAACCCATCCAGTCCGTCGTCGGGGACGACCCGGTTGACCAGGCCGAACTCGGCGGCCTCGGAGGCGCTCAGGATGTCGGCGAAGAAGGCCAGCTCCTTGGCCCGGTGCAGACCGATCAACCGGGGCAGGAGCCAGGAGGCGCCGAAATCGACCGACAGCCCCCGCTTGGCGAAGATCTGCGAGAACCGGGCCGACTCCGACGCCACCACTAGGTCGCACCCGATGGCGAGGGACATCCCGGCGCCGGCGGCCACACCCCCGACCTTGGCGATGGTCGGCTTCGGGATGCGATGGAGTCGGAGGGCCACGTCGCCGAGAGCCCGCATCTGGGCGAGATGGGGATCCCCCGGACGCCCGGCGATGTCGGTGGAACCGCCCAGGTCCGCTCCCGAGCAGAAGGCGCCGCCGGCCCCGGTCAGCACCATGACCCGGGCCTCACGGTCCGTTGCGACGTCTTCGAAAGTGGCCAGCAGCTCGCTCCACATGGTGTTGTTGGCGGCATTCTTGCGAGCTGGGCGATTCATGGTCACCGTGACCACTCCGGCGTCGCGCTCGACGATCAGGGTCTCTAGCTGGTTGGACATGGCGTCAGCCTACGAGATCACCGATCGCTCGGGCACCCCGTCGTGTGTCCCATCGGCAAAGGCACATCGGTGCTGTGGTGCGTATGGGCTGTGGTCAAAAAGCGTCCTCGATGACTTCCAGCGCGCCGGCGCTCACCCTCGCCACGTCGAAGCGGATGACGATCAGTGACCGCCCCGACGCCGGTGTGATCTCGGCCAACCACCGCGAGGCCAAACGTCGGATACGGCGCTGGGTGGCTTCGAGCACCGCCTCGGGACCGGCAATCTCGCAGAAGGCGACGAGTTTGCCGTGTCGGGCGATGAGGTCCACCGCACCCTCACGCCTCTGCCAGTGCCGATCCACGATCTCGTAGCCGCGCTCCTCGTAGAACTCCGCACAGCGCTCGATGGCAGGCAACCCCGGAACGGTCGACCCGGATCCGGACGGGTCGCCACCCAGAGGCGGGCCAGCTGCGAGAGGGCGCTCAGCTGCGCCCCCGCTCACAGCTCCTTCTCGGGCAGTCGCTCGATGTTGACGTCCCGGAAGGTCAGGATGCGCACCGAGGGGACGAACCGGGCCGGGCGGTACATGTCCCAGACCCAGGCATCGGTCAGGTTCACCTCGACGCAGGCGGGTTGGGAATCGGATCGAACCGCCACCTCGACGGTGTTTGCCAGGTAGAAGCGACGCTCGGTCTCGACCACGTAGGAGAACAGCGGCAACACGGCCCGATACTCCTGGACGAGGGCCAACTCGATCTCGGACTCGTAGCGCTCGAGGTCTTCCTCGCTCATGGCAGCTGGCCGATCATGATCCGCACCGCATGCACGCAGCGTCGACCGCTCCCGTTGGTGCCGCCAGGGCCGATGACCGGCCCCGCCAGCTAGGAGCGAGCAGTCCGCAACTCCTTGATCTTGGCCCGCTTGCCGTGACGGTCACGCAGGTAGTAGAGCTTCGCCCGGCGGACATCGCCGAGTGAGACGACCTCGGTGTGGTCGATGACCGGGGAATGGACCGGGAATGTGCGCTCGACCCCAACGCCGAAGCTGACCTTGCGGACGGTGAAGGTCTCACGCACGCCGGTGCCCTGGCGCTTTAGGACCGCTCCCTGGAACACCTGGACACGCTCGCGTGTCCCCTCGACCACCCGGACGTGCACCTTTACGGTGTCCCCCGGGCGGAAGTCCGGGATGTCGTCCCGGAGGCTGTCGCGGTCGATGATGTCGGTCGGGTTCATGGGGCGCGTCTTTCCACGTATCGTTCGAGCTCTCCCCCGTCGGCTACCCCTCGGGCGGACCACCGGCGGGATCCCGCAGGTCACGTCCACTGTTAGAGCTGTCGCTGCCGACACCGGTCCAGCCGGCGCCAACGAGGCTGACCAATGCTAGCCGTGATTCTGTGCGGAGCGCGCCTCGCCGTGGTCGACCAGGAGTTTAACCTCCTCTGGGGTAAGCCCGCCGCGAGCCTCGATCAGGTCAGGACGCACGTTGAGGGTGCGGACCAGGGCCTGGGCCCGTCGCCACCTCTCCACCCTGCCGTGATCGCCCGACCGGAGAACGGCAGGCACATCCCAGCCCCGAAACGTGGCCGGGCGGGTGTAGTGGGGATACTCGAGCAAGCCCGCCGAGAAGCTCTCGTCGCCGGCAGATTGATCGTTCCCGAGGACGCCCGGCACCAGTCGGATCACGGCCTCGATGACGACCAGAGCGGCCAGCTCACCGCCGGCCAGGACAAAATCGCCCACCGACAGCTCGTCGTCCACCAAGTGGTCGACCACCCGTTGGTCGACGCCCTCGTAACGACCGCACAGAAGGGAGAAGCCCTCCCGCAGTCCGGCGAGCTCCTGGGCCACGCCCTGATTGAACGAACGTCCCGACGGCGACAGCAAGAACAGCGGCCGGGGCAGACCGTCGGGGCCGTCCTCCACCCGCTCGACCGCCCTGAACACGGGCTCGGGAGCGAGCACCATCCCCGCCCCGCCCCCGAAGGGGGCGTCATCGACGGACCGGTGGGAGTCTGTAGCCGAGTCCCGGACATCGTGCGGGCGGAGGTCGAGATGCCCGTTGGCTCTTGCCCGGCCCAGAATGGATGAGTCGGCATAGTGCTCGATGACCCCGGGGAACAGGGTGAAGACGTCGATCCGCATGAAAGCTAGGCCAGGTCGAAGAGGCCGTCGGGCACATCGACGGTGACCCGCACGCCGGGCTCGGTGTCCACCACGAAACAGAGGGGCACGAGCACTCCCCCGGTGATCACCAGCAGGTCGCTGGCCGGGTTGGCCTCTACGCCTTCGACCGTCCCGAGCACCGTGCCCGAGGTGTCCTCGACTCGGGCCCCGATGAGGTCGTGGACCCACAGGGCGTTAGGGTCCTCCAGGGGTGGGGCGAACAGCTCGGTCCTTCTCAGCGCATCAGCCTCGTCGATGCTGTTGACCCCGTCAAAGGTCACGATGAAGCGCCCCTGGTGCGACGAAGCGTCGGCCACCGTGAGGGCACGGCCGTCGTTGGTGTGCAGGACTGAGCCCTGTTCCACCCGCTCGTGGCGATTGGTGGTGAGCACGACGATGACATCGCCCCGCAGTCCGTGGGGCTTCACGATATAGCCCACCTGAAGCATCACCGGGTGACCCGACTGGTCCTTGTCGGGCCGGTCCGTCACCTGCTCATCTGCCCCACCGCCGTCAGCGTGGGCGGATGGTGGCACCTGTTCCCGCTCAGTCGTCGTCGATGTCGACGCTGGTGCGGATCCCGTCGCGGGCTCCGGCTGCAGCCACCACGGTGCGGATGGCCTGGGCGACCCGTCCCCGTCGGCCGATGACCCGGCCCATGTCGTCGGGGGCGACGTGTATACGAAAGCGGACCGAGTCGCCTCGCTCTTCGGTGTTGATCACGACCGAGTCGGGATCAGAGGTGATCGAGTTGACCAAATAGGTCACGACCGCCAAGGGAGTCCCGCCCGAGACCCGGTTGCCGGCGTCGTCGCCCTCGCCCCCATCGACTTCGTCGATGGTGTTGACGTCATCGGCGGAGTCCACCGCCAAGTCATCGGTCACTTGGCCGCCTTGGCGCTCGCAAACTCATCCATTGCCCCCGACTTCTGGAGCAGCTTCTCGACGCGCTCGGTCGGGGTGGCGCCCTGGGACAGCCACTTCACGGCTTTCGCATTGTCGATCTCGACCACTGCATCAGGCTCGGCCAAGGACTTGCCACGAGGGGCGTATGTGCCCACGATCTCGATGAACCGACCATTGCGGGGCGAACGGCTGTCCGCTGCCACCAGCCGATACGTCGGTTGCTTCTTCTTCCCGATCCGCACAAGGCGGAGCTTTACTGCCACGGTGAACTCCTCTGGATTGTGTCGCTGGCGCGCAACAGTCTCTCATCATTGACGGGGGTGATGCGCACGCCCACGGTTTTCCTCATCTTCTATCCCACCGGGCCCCGAAACCGAGTCCCGTCCGGGCCGCCTGGTACTGGGTCAACGAGCCTTCGGTGTCACCCGGCCGCCACCCTTTCCCTTTTTCTTGCCTTTGCCCTTGGACTTGGCCGAGGTAGGAAAGCCCGTCCCGCCGGAGCCCATTCCTCCGGGCCCGAGGGCGCCCGGGCCAGCGCTCCCGCCGCCGAACGCCGAGAGGTCCCCTCCGGCCGCTCCGAGCTCGGCCATCTCCGCCAAGGCCTTCGGCGACATCTTCGGACCACCCCGCCCGAACATTCCACCGAGACCCCCGAGGGCACCACCCATCCCGCCTTTGCCGAAGCCCTTCATCATCTTCTGCATCTCTTTGAACTGCTTCAGCAGGGCGTTGACGTCCGACGTGGCCGTCCCGCTGCCATTGGCGATGCGCACCCGCCGCGCTCCGTCGATGATGGACGGGTCGGCCCGCTCGGCCGGTGTCATCGACCTGATGACGGCCTCGATCTGGCCGATTTGGCGGTCGTCTATGGCCGAGGACGCCTGCTTCAAGTCCTTCGGCACACCAGGCAGGAGCGAGAGCATGCCCGACACCGAACCCATCTTCTTCACCTGTTGGAGCTGCTCCAAGAAGTCCTCGAGGGTGAAGCGGCCCTCCATCATGGCGGCCGCGCCCTTGGCCGAGACGTCCTTGTCCATCGTCCGCTCGGCCTGCTCGATCAGACTGAGGACGTCGCCCATTCCAAGAATGCGGTCGGCCATGCGGTCGGGGTGGAACTGGTCGAAGTCGTCGAGCTTCTCGCCCGTCGAGGCGAAGGCGATGGGCTTGCCGACTACCTCTTTGACCGAGAGGGCAGCTCCCCCTCGGGCGTCGCCGTCCAACTTCGTGAGGATGACCCCGTCGAGCGACAGGGCGTCGTGGAAGGCCGACGCCGTGGCCACCGCGTCCTGGCCGGTCATGGCGTCGATCACGAGGAAGGTGTAGTGGGGATCCACCGCGTCGGCGATGTCGCGGATCTCGACCATGAGGTCCTCGTCGATGGCCAGCCGTCCGGCGGTGTCGACGATGAGGACGTCTCGCCCGAGGCGCTTCGCCTCCTCCAGTCCGGCGGCGGCAACGGCCACTGGGCTGGTGGGTTCGCTGAATACGGTGATGGAGGCCTGGCCGGCCAGGACCCGCAGCTGCTCGACGGCTGCCGGTCGCTGGAGGTCGGCGCCGACCAGCATCGGGTTTCGGCCCTGCTGTTTGAACCAACGAGCCAGCTTGGCGGCCGTCGTCGTCTTACCCGAGCCCTGCAGGCCAGCGAGCAAGATGACCGTGGGTGGCCGCCCGGCATAGGTGATCTTGAGGGTTTCGCCGCCGAGGATGGCGACTAGCTCCTCATTGACGATCTTGATGACCTGTTGCCCGGGGCTCAGGTTCTGCGAGAGCTCAAGGCCCACGCAGCGCTCCCTCACCGCCGACGTGAACGTCCGAACCACGCCGATCTCGACGTCCGCCTCCAGCAGGGCGGTCCGGATCTCCCGGAGGACCTCGTCAATGTCGGCCTCGGTCAGCCTCCCGCGACTACGGAGGCGGGTGAGGATCCCTTCGAATCGGTCGGTCAGGCTCTCGAACATGGGTTCCTCACGCTACAGGACGATGGGCGGAGCCGTGTCGCAATCCAGCACTTCGGCGTGGTCAAAACAGCGCGTCGACGAAGGCGGCCGCATCGAAGTCGATGAGGTCATTGACGCCCTCGCCCAAGCCCACCAACTTGACCGGGAGGCCGAGCTCGCGTTGGATCGCCACAACGATGCCGCCCTTGGCCGTGCCATCGAGCTTGGTCAGGACGACCCCGGAGACATCAACCGCATCGAGGAACACCTTGGCCTGGGCCAATCCGTTCTGCCCAGTCGTTGCATCGAGCACCAACAGAACTTCCACCACCCGTCCAGGGGGTCGGTCGGCAACCCGCCTGATCTTCTTCAGCTCTTCGATCAGGTTCACCTTGTTGTGGAGGCGACCAGCCGTGTCGGCCAGCACCACGGCGTGCCCTCTGGACGCCGCCCGCTGCACGGCGTCGAACACCACCGAGGACGGGTCACCACCCTCTGAGCCCCGGACGATGTCGGCGTCGGCCCTCGAGGCCCACAGGCTCAGCTGCTCACCCGCCGCAGCTCGAAACGTGTCACCGGCAGCCAGGAGCACCCTGGTTCCAGCCGCCGACATGCGCTTCGCCACCTTGCCCACCGTGGTCGTCTTGCCCACACCGTTCACCCCGACGAACAGCCACACGTCGACGGGCCTGTCCTCGGTTCCGGACTCGCCACCGGTCCCGCCGGAGGCTGACGATGGCCCATCGTCAGTGCCCAACGTTGCCCCCGGGACAGAGAGTTTGGCGTCAGCCGTTGACAGCATGGCCACGAGGTCGGCTTTCAAGGCGTCGACCAGGGCATCGGGCCCGACGATCTCGTCGCTCTTCACCCGGGCCCGGAGGTCGTCGAGCAAGGCGTCCGTGGCCCCAACGCCGACATCGGCTCGGATGAGGGCCTCTTCCAGGTCGTCCCAGGTGGATGTGTCGATCTTCCCCTTCGAGCGAATCGAGCCGAGGTAGCCCGAAAGGAGCCCACGGGCCTTGCCGAGTCGACCCCGGTAGGTTGCCGGCTCCGGCTCCGGCTCCGGCTCCGGCTGCGGCTCAGGAGCAGGGAGGGGCTCCTCGAGGGGGCGCTCGAGGGTTGCGACCCTCGATGCTTCGGCGCCACGCTCGAGCTCGATGTCCGTTGGAGTGTCGACGGCCTCCTCACCGGCCGGCACCCTGCTCTTCGGGCCACGCCCGCGCAGTCGGGTGGCGACGGCCACACCTCCGCCCACGATGAGCACCGGGATGGCGATGGCCAGACCGATGACCACGTCCGATCCCGAGGCAATCACTGTGGCATCGATCATGGTTCAGTCCTTCCGATCGGATCTGCGGCGTCCGGCACCCGCAGGGGGTCATCCTCGTCCGACCTCGACGTCAGCTCGTTGTCCGATCCCGAGGAGTCCGACGTCTCCGGCACTCCGGCTGCGTGCACCTTCGCCGTCTCCGTTGCCGCGGAAGAGCTGGCCGTGGTTATCGTCTCAGTCGATCCATCGCTCTCGGCCAGGCGGCGCCCGGGGTCATCGTCTCCCCTGTTGCCTGCTTCGCCGTCGCTGTCTTTGTCGCTGTCTCCGGTTCCTCTGACTCCGGCGTCACTGTCTCCGGCGTCACCGTCTCCGAAACCGCTGCCGTCGGCGCCGTGAGACTCGAGGGACCGGTGCGGCACCCGCTGGCTCACCACTTTGGACGAACCACCGGGGGCCATGGTCACCCCGTAGAGGGCGTCTGCTGCCTCCATGGTGCGCTTTTGATGGCTGACGATGATCAACTGGGCCTCCCCTCGGAACTCGTGGACGAGCCCGAGAAACCGCTGCAGGTTGACATCGTCCAGGGCTGCCTCCACTTCGTCCATCAGATAGAACGGCGATGGGCGGCTACGGAACACGGCGAACAGGTAGGCCAAGGCGACGAGTGAGCGCTCGCCACCGGACAGGAGCGAGAGTCGGCGAACGTTGCGCCCGGCCGGCCGGACCTCGACCTCGACCCCGGTATCCAGCAGATTCTCCGGATCGGTAAGGGACAACCGGCCGGTGCCCCCAGGGAATAGTGAGGTGACGAGTGTGGAGAAGTGCTCGTTCACGTCAGCGAAGGCGGCGTCGAAGACATGCATGATCTCTTCGTCCAGCGTGCGAATGACGTGGTGCAGCTCCCGGCGGGCGGTGCGGATGTCATCGACCTGCGACTCGAGGAACTGGTGTCGCTCGTTCAGTTCGGACAGCTCCTCCAGGGCCAGTGGGTTGACCGGACCGAGAGCGGCGAGCTCTTTTTCCAGCTGATCGACGCGCGAGCCCGGGTCGGCGCCTTCGGGAAGCTCGGGCGTCGGGGCGTCGATGGCATCAGCCGGGGTGCAAGCCAGCTCCCGGCGCAGCGCCTCGACCACCGACTCTCGCCTGATAGTCGCTTCGACCAGGTCCATCTCGATCTTCTGCAGACGACTGCGAGCGGCCGCCAGCTCGTGCTCGCTGGCCGATCGCTGGTGGCGAAGCTCCTCAAGGCGGGCTCCGCCTGCACGTACCGCTTCCAGCTGGAGGCGGTGTCGCTCCCGAAGCTCGGCCAGCGTCGAGTCCAGCTCCGACTGCGCCGCCGCCACGACCACGAGCAGTCGTTCGACGGCCGTGGCGTCGGCCTCCAACCTGGTGCGGCGCTCAGCTGCCTCCCGGCGCTCATCGGCGTGCCCGGTGAGTCGCCGCTCGACTTCCTGCAGTCGCCCGGCAAGCACTCGACGGCGCTCAACCAGGCTGGCCGATCGCACTTCCCACTCGCTACGCAAGCTGGCCGCCTCGGCGATCCGTTCGTCGATGCGTCGACGGTCCAGTCGAGCCGCGGCCATTCGCTCTGCCGCGTGGCTGCGGGCCGCCTCGAGGGCGGGCAGCTCATCTCGCAACTGGGCCGCCCGGGAAGCGTCTCGGGCGATCCGGTCGTCCAGCTCGGCGAACTCGTGACGAATGGCCTCGAGCTCGGCCGACGAGGCGACCAGGTCGTTGGCCACCCGCTGGCGCGCACTTCGAGCAGTCTGGTGGGCGACCTCGTTGCGGTCATCGGCCCGCACCGCCTCGGCCGCGGCCGTGCGGGTGGCCTCCACCTCGACCCGGGCCGCCGAGCGCTCCTCGCTCGCCTCCATGGAGGCGACCGTCGCCACCTCGGCCCGGTCCTTCGCCTCTTCCACCACTGCTGCCGTCACCACGCCGCCGGCGGCCCGTACCCGCCAGCCCGTCGACGAGAAGCGGTCACCATCTCGGGTGACGACGACCAGGTCGGGTCGGGCCAACGCCAGATCGATGGCCTCTGACCAACCCCCCTCGGCACAGCAAGAGCCGGCGAGAAGAGTGTCGAGCGCACGTTCGAGACCTGGGAGATTGCGCCCGTTCAAGTGGGGCCGTACGTGGCGCCTGATCGACTCGGTGCCCGACGGCACCTCGGCGGTGACCCGGTCGGCGTCAACCGCCGACTCGGTGAGGGCGAGGACAGCTCCCGTCGCCCCGCCCTGGCGCAGACGCGACAGGGCGGCCTTGGCCGGCTGGCTGCCGGAGACGACCACGGCGGCCACCGACGCTCCGGCTGCCGCCTCGAAGGCGTCCTCCCACCCGTCGTCAACAGCCACCACGTCGAGCAGGGTGCCGACCACGCCGTCGATCCCGGAAAGCAGCTCGGCGCCGGCCGCTCCCCTGGCCTCGTCGAGCGCACGCTCCAGGGCATCGGCGCGAGCGGTCGACCGGGCCAGCTCTTGCTCGGCCTGGCGCAGTGCCTCTTCAGCTACCTCCAGGCGGCGGGCAGCCCGCCCGTGGGCCGCCTCGGTCCCGGCCACCGCCGCCTGCAGGCTGTGTCGGCCCTGTTCGGTCTCGGCCAACCGTTCGCCGAGCTCATGATCCTCGCCCTCCAAAATGGCGCCCCGCCGCTCGGTCGTCGCCACCCGGGAGCTCAGCTGGTCGAGGGCCCGCCGGTCCCGCTCCAGGGCATGGTCGAGGGAGCTGAGCTGGCCCCGGGCCACGGTCACCGCCTCTTCGGCCACCCGCAGGGCGGCCCCGTCACCCCAGGCCTCGAGGTGGTCCTCGAGCTCGGCGGTAGCCGCCTGCTCGCTGGCCACCACGGTGCCCTCCTCGGGAACGAGGGTTTCGGCTTCGACCTCGGCCATGGCCAGCTCTTCGGCCAAGCGCGCCCCTTCGGCCTCCAGGGTTGACACGACGTCGGCGTCGGCTGCGGCGTCGAGGGCCTGGGCCAGTGACCGCTGCCGTTCTCGCAGCACGCCGGTCAGGCCTCTCGACCGCTCGACCATGCCCTGGGTGCGTCCGAGCACCGTGGCGAGATCGGATTCTCGTTGGGCCGACATCTCGTCGGCCGTTCGCTCGGTGTCGGCATCCAGCCGGGTGAGCGACTCTCGAAGGGTGGACTCGGTGACCTTCAGCTCCGTCTGGGCCTTTGCCCCCTCGAGGTGCCGGGTCTCGAGGGCATTCAGTTCGGCGCCGGCGACATAGAGGCGCACAGCCCGAAGCTCATCGGCCAGACCGGTGTAGGAGCGGGCTGCGGCCGCCTGGCGCTCAAGAGGACGGATCTGTCGCTTGACCTCCCTGACCAGGTCGAAGAGCCGCTCCAAGTTCTCCTCGGTCGAGGCCAAACGGCGCTCGGAGCGCTCTCGGCGGCGGCGGAACTTGAGCACCCCGGCCGCCTCTTCGATCACGGCACGGCGATCCTCGGGGCGGGCCTCCAAGATGGCGTCCAGGTTGCCTTGACTGATGATGACGTGCTGCTGACGTCCTACCCCGGTATCGGAGAGGAGCTCTTGGATGTCGAGCAGTCGGCACGGTGCGCCGTTGATCGAGTACTCGCTGTCTCCCGACCGGAACAGCGTCCGCGTGATGGTGATCTCGGCCAGATCGGTCGTGAGCTTGCCGGCCGAATTGTCGATGGTGAGGGCCACCTCGGCCCGCCCGAGGGCTGGCCGCTTGGCGGTGCCCATGAAGATGACGTCTTCCATCTTGGCCGACCGAACGGTCCTTGGTCCCTGGGCGCCGAGGACCCAGGCCACGGCGTCGACCACGTNNAGGACTTGAATCCTTTGAGGGAGAGTGACTTCAGGAACACCGGGCGTTCACCCTACCGGCCCCGGCAAAAGCACGCCGAAGGGCCAGGTCACAAAGGCCATTGCCCTCCGCCATGGAGAGTGGGCCCGGGTCACACCTGGCAGTGGTCGCAGAAGTAGGTCGAACGCCCGCCGGACTTGACCCGAACGATCACGGCCCGACATCTACGACAGGCCAACCCCTCTCGGGCGTAGGCCTGGTGCTGTTCTTGGTATTCACCGAGGGCACCGAACAGGTCCCGGTACTGCTCGTNNCGGTCGTAGGCCTGGTGCTGGTCCTGGTAGTCGCCGACCTCCCCGAACAGGTCCCGGTACTGCTCGTCGGCCAGCGACGAGCCTCGGCGCTTGACCGCCTCGGCCAGGGTCTCGACCATTGACCGGTAGAGCCTCCGCACCTCTTGGGACGAGAGCGAGTCCGACATGCGGTCGTAACGCAGGCCGGCGGCGAACAGGATCTCGTCGGCATACATGTTGCCGATGCCGGCGACGAACTCCTGGTCCATCAACAGGGCCTTCAGGCCGCTCTTGTGCTGGGACAACAGGACCCAGAACTTCTCCCAGCTCATGACGTCTTCCAACGGGTCGAAGCCAAGGTGGGCGAGCTCGGGGAGCGGTTTCGCCCCATCGACGGGGGCGGCCGAGACGAACAGCTCGCCGAAGGTGCGCGGATCGACGAAGCGGAGCTGGCCACCCTGGGTGAAGGTAATGACCACCTGGGTATGGGGCGCCTTCTCCTCTTTGACGTTCTTCGCCCGCTGCAGCTGACCACTCATGCCCAAGTGGACGACCAAGGTCTGGCCGTCCTCCAACGTCAACAGCAGGTACTTGCCGGCCCGGTCGATGCCCTTGATCGTGTGGCCCTCCAAACGGGCGCGGAAGTGCTTGGCGCTCGGGTGGCGCCGGACGGTACGACCATTGCGTACCTCTACCGTCTTGATCTTCCGGCCCACGACCTCGGTTTGGAGGTCACGCCGAATCGTCTCAACCTCGGGAAGCTCAGGCATCCCCTCCGCCTCTCTCAACATCCAACGATCCGCACGCTGCCTGGGCGGCAACCTGCTCGGCGTCCTTTTTGGAACGCCCCTCCCCCGTCCCGAGGCGCTGGCCAGCAACGTACACCGTGGCCAGGTACCTCCGAGCATGATCGGGGCCGAAACCTTCGACTTCATAGCGTGGTACGCCCCGGCCGAGACGCACCGAACGCTCTTGGAGCTTCGATTTGTGGTCCGACTCCCCCGGCTCTCCAACGGCAACGGCGATCCTGTCCTCCAACAGCGCGAGCACGAGCGTCGTGGCCGCAGCCAGGCCCCCGTCCAGGTACACGGCTCCGATCACCGCCTCGGTGGCGTCGGCCAGGATCGAGGCCTTTCCCCGGCCTCCCGAGAGGTCCTCCCCGCGACCGAGACGCAGGTGCTCGGCGATCCCGAGCTCGAGGCCCACCTCTCCCAGCACCTTCGTGTTCACGACCGATGCCCTCACCTTCGACAGCAGCCCGTCGGAGAGCTCGGGGTAGTTGCGATAGGTGTACTCGGCAACGGCCAGGCCGAGTACGGCATCCCCCAGAAACTCGAGGCGCTCATTCGACGTCCGACCCTCGAGCTCGGCGCACCAGGAACGGTGGGCCATGGCCTCGTTCAACAGGCCAGCGTCCAAGAAGTTGTAGCCCAAGCGGTCCGAGAGTCGTTCTTTGACCTCAGGCATCCCCGAGTCAGCGGTCGGCGCCATCCAGCGCCTCAGGCCCCTCCGAGTTTGGCGTAGACGTAGTCCACTGCGTCTCGAACGGTGCGGAGCTCCTCTAGGTCCTCGTCATCGATGCGAAATCCCACCGACCGCTCACCGAGCTCTTCTTCTAGGCCTTCCACCAGCTCGATGAGGGCCAGCGAGTCGGCGTCCAAGTCCTCGGCGAATGAAGCCGACTCGGAGATTCCGGCCGGCTCGATCTCCAAGATGTCGGCCAACAGGTCGCGAATGAGGTCGAGAACCTGGCTGCGGTCGAGTGGAGCCTTCTCGACATGGGTCTCTGCGGGCACGGCATCTCCTGTGGTTGTGGTCTTCTCGGCTCGAAAGCCGACGTTCAGCGAGCCAAATGGGGCGCGGAGCGCGCAACAACGACGCCGGGATCAACGGCTGTCACCAGGTGTGATGTTATCCGATTCAGGCAAATGGGGAGGACATTCACCTGTTGGAAACACTACGGCAACCAATCAGACCCATCTCCGACGTATCACTTTGGATGTGGAAGTTTCCGATGTACCCATCGCGCCCGAAGACGGCTCCGAACCGGAGCCGTCCCCTTGGCCGTCATTCGACCCTGGGCTCTTCTACGACGAGTTGGTCGGCCCAAACGGTGCCCCGAGGCCGGCGGCCGAGGCCCTGTGGCGCCACTTCACCGAGCTAGGCCCCGAAGCCCTGGCTGAGCGGCAAGAGGCCGCCGACAGGGAGATGCGGGCCATAGGGGTGACTTTCACCGTCTACGAGGGGAGCACCGGCGTCGATCGCCCGTGGCCTTTCGACATCATCCCCCGGGTTATGCCCTCCGACGAGTGGCAGCTCATCGAGTCGGGGCTGGTCCAGCGGCTGAACGCCCTCAACCTGTTCATCGACGACGTCTACCACGAACAGCGATGCGTGAGCTCGGGGATCGTCCCATCCGAGCTCGTCTCGGGCTCTCCCAACTTCCGCCGGGAGTGCGTGGGCATCGACCCGCCCGGAGGCATCTGGGCCCACATCTGCGGGAGCGACCTGATACGGGACGAGGACGGCATCGTCTACGTCCTGGAGGACAACCTGCGCGTCCCCTCTGGGGTCTCCTACCTGTTGGAGAACAGGATGGTAGCCAAACACGTCTTCCCCGAGATGTTCCGCCACTACAGCATCGAGCCCGTAGACCCCTACATCGGGCGCCTAGCCAACATGCTGGCCTCGGTGTCCCCATCGACCGGCGACCCGACCATGGTCGTTCTCACGCCGGGCATCTACAACTCGGCCTACTTCGAGCATGCCTTCTTGGCCCAGCAGCTCGGCATCGAGCTGGTCGAGGGCAGTGACCTCGTGGTCTTGGACGACGACTGTGTCTACGCCCGCACCATCGACGGGCTCCAGCAAGTCGATGTCATCTATCGGCGCATCGACGACCTGTACCTCGACCCCGAGGTCTTCGTGCCCGAGTCGCTCCTTGGGGTGCCCGGGCTGATGAGGGCCTGGCGCTCGGGGCGGGTGGCCCTCGTCAACGCGCCGGGAGCCGGCATCGCCGACGACAAGAAGGTGTACTCCTACGTCCCCGACATCATCCGCTTCTTCCTGGACGAGGAGCCCATCTTGGCCACCGTGCCGACGCTTCGGTGCAGCGACGAGGACTCCCGCCACTATGTGCTGTCCAACCTCGAGCGGCTGGTGGTGAAGCCGGCCAACGAGTCGGGCGGCTACGGGGTCCTGGTCGGGACCCAGGCGTCGACCGAGGAGCTGGCCGCCGCGGCCAAGCAGATCGAGACCGAGCCCAACAAGTGGGTGGCCCAGCCGGTCATCTCGTTGTCGACAGCCCCTACCCTGTGTGACGGGGAGATCGCTCCCCGCCATGTCGACCTACGACCGTTCATCCTGTTGGGCCCCGAGGGGGCCTACGTCACCCGGGGAGGGCTCACCCGGGTGGCCCGCAACGCCGGCTCCCTGGTCGTCAACTCGTCCCAGGGCGGCGGGAGCAAGGACACCTGGGTGGTCGATACCAGGGGCCAGACGACATGACCCAGCCCCAGATCGACCGCGACATCCAAGACCAGGGGGAAAGCGACGCCGTCGGCCTGCCCGACCCCGCATCGATCGACCATGACCATCTTGGGGACGACTCCCCAAAAGAACCGAAGGGACCCACCATGCTGCTCGCACGAATGGCCGAAGCCGTCTACTGGGCCGGCCGCTACCTGGAGCGCGCCGAGTGCACGGCCCGCATCGTCCAGGCCCACACCGACACCCATGTCGACATGCCGGTCGGACAGGACGTCGGATGGGCGCCCCTCCTCTCTATCGTCGGGGTCGACAGCGAATTTGCCGAGCGCTACCACCAGGCCACTGAGGCCGACGAGGTGGATGCGGCCGAGGAGGACGTGATCGAGTTCCTCCTCCACGGGACCGAGAACCCCTCTTCAATCCTCGGAGCCGTCGCCGCGGCCAGGGAGAACCTGCGAACCGCCCGCCCGGTCGTGCCCCGCGAGGCCTGGGAGGCGTGCAACCATCTCTACCTCATGTGCTCCGACCATCTCGACGAGGCGAAGAGCCGAAAGGGCCGCGTCCAGTGGCTGCGTCGGGTCATCGCCGGCTGCCAACAGATCAACGGCATCATGCTCGGCACCATGAGCCGGGACGAGGCCATGTCCTTTTTGCTCATGGGCGAGAACTTGGAACGGGCCGACTTGACCACCCGGGTCCTCGACGTGCGCTCGGAGAACCTCCACTCCCAGCGGGGCGACGACCCCTACGAGGTGGTCCACTGGATGTCGGTGCTCCGCTCCCTCGCCGCCTACCAGCCCTACCGGCGCGCCATGCCCGCCCGACCCCAGGGCGGCTCGACCCTCCGGTTCCTCCTCCAAGACGACCGGTTCCCCCGGGCGGTCAGCGCCTGTTTGTCCGAGACCCGCTCACACCTAAAGGGCCTGGCCCGCTCGGAGAACGCCCTCGACGCCTGCGCCGACGCCTCGATGGTGGTGGCCTCGGCCGCCGTCCCCCACCTGACCCTTGGAGGGCTCTCGGAGTTCTTGGACGAGGTGCAGGTGGCCCTGGCCGACATTCACGACCGCATCCACGAGACCTACTTCCGCCCCTCGTTCGTCGGCTGGCAGCCTGACTCCGTCGCATCATGACCGGGCGATGACAGCCACGACCGCGGTCGGCCCAGACGGGCTCGACAGGGCGATGGGTCCAGGTGGAACGGAGACGAACGACTACACGCCGCTGCCCGGTCGTAGCGATGAGTACCTCAGTCCCGACGGGACGGTCCGTACCCGCTGGAAACAGGTCGAAGCGGAGCTGTCCGGGCTCGGCCCGAGCGGCCTCTTGGCCCGGCGCAGCGAGGTGGCCCGCCTGCTGCGGAACGAGGGGGCCACCTACAACGTCAGCCGAGGCACGCAGACCCGCCGCCAGGCCTGGTCCCTCGACCCCTGCCCGCTCGTCCTGGACGACGGCGAATGGTCGGCCCTGGAGGCGGCCGTGGCCCAGCGGGTGTGCCTGCTCGACCTCATCTTCGGTGACGTCTACGGAAAGCGAAAGCTCGTGGCCGAAGGGCTGATCCCGGCCCAGCTGGTCCTCGGCCACCCGGCCTTCCTGCGGGCCTGCGTCGGCCAGGTCGGCCTCGACACCCAGCGGCTGTTCCTCACCGCCGTCGACGTCATCAGAGACGACAACGGCGAGTTCCGGGCCATCGGTGACCGGTGCCAGGCGCCCTCGGGCCTGGGCTACGCCCTAGTCAACCGGACCATCCTCTCCCGGGTGCTGCCCAACTTGCACCGCGAGTCGGGCGTCGAGCGCCTCGCCGGGTTCTTCCGCTCCATCCGGGCCGGGGTGGCAGCGGCCGCCCCCGACGGCGTCGAGGAACCCAGGGTGGTCATCCTCACTCCCGGACCTCTGTCGGAGACGTACTTCGAGCACGCCTACCTCGCCTCCTACCTCGGCTATGCCCTGGTCGAGGGCCGTGACCTGGTCGTGAACAACAATCGGGTGTGGCTTCGCTCGTTGGCCGGGTTCGACCCGGTCGACGTGGTCATCCGCCGGGTCGACGACCTGTGGTGCGACCCCGTCGAGCTGAAGGCCGACTCCCTACTCGGCGTACCCGGGCTGTTGGAGGTGGCCCGCCGTGGCCGGGTGGCCATCGTCAACCCCTTGGGGGCCGGTGTCGTCGAGGACCCGGCCCTGACCGGGCTCCTCTCCGACCTCGCGCCCATCCTCCTCGGCGAGGAGCTGAAGCTCCGCGGGCCCGAGACGTGGTGGTGCGGGGACGACGACAGCCGGTCCTTTGTCCTCGGCCACCTGGCCGACTTGATGGTCCTGCCCGTCCGGCCGTCGCCCACCGAGCCGCCGGTGGTGGCGGCCACCCTGTCCTCCGCTGAGCTGGCCGAGCTGGCCGATCGCATCCGCATTCGTCCGTGGGCCTGGGTGGGCCAGGAGGTTCTGTTGGCCTCGACCACCCCGACGGTCACCGACACCGGGACGATCGAGCCCCGGCCCGCCGTGCTTCGGACCTTCGCGGTGACCGACGCCAACGAGAGCGCCGGTGACTCCCACGGCCTGACTGTCCTGCCTGGCGGACTGACCAGGGTCGGGGCGGACGCCGAGACCGTCATCATCTCCAGCCGGAGCGAGGGGACGAGCAAGGACACCTGGGTGGCCTCGGCTGAGCCCGCACTGCAGCAGAGCACCTGGCTCCGGTCGGCCCGCACCACGATTCGCCCCCCGGTCGTGTCCGAGACCGCCACACTTCTGCCCGGACGAGTGGCCGCCCAGCTGTTCATGCTCGGCCGCACTGCCGAGCATGCCGAGCTGGTCATCCGCTTGATCCGCACGGTGCTCACCCGCCTCGACCAGCCCCTCGGAGTGGGCGTCGACGGAGGTGCCGAGTCCCTCCAGGTCCTGCTCCTCGCCCTCGGCACGGTGTCCGGCTTCGACCCGGTGACCGAGCCCGAGGGCGCCGTCTTCCCGGCCACCGACAGGCACCCGAGCGCCTGGGGCAGGCCGCGCCTGACAGAGGTCCCCACGACTGGCGACGCCGGCGAGGACGCTCCGGCCGAGGGCAGTGATGCCCAAGAGGTCCCGACCGATCGACGGGCACTCTCGCTCCTCCTCGACGCCGGGGTCGACGGCAGCCTGGTCTCCTCGCTCGGACTGCTGGTCGACGCCGCTTACTCGGTGAGAGAGCAGCTCTCGGGTGACACCTGGCAGCTGGTGGGCGACGTCGAAGAGGAACTCGCCCGACTCCGCAACCGGCCGCCCACGCAGCTGGTCGGCGTCCAGTCCAGCCTGCAGCGACTCCTCCAGGCCCTCCTCGCTCTTTCGGGCCTCTCGGCCGAGAACATGGAGCGGGACTCGGCATGGCTGTTCCTCGACGCCGGTCGGCGCATCGAGCGGGCCCAGTCCCTCGTCCGGCTGTTGCGCTCGTTGCTCGTCCTCCAGCGGGCCCCAGTGGTCGAGGAGCTGCTGCTCGAGTCGCTGCTCAAGACCTCGGAGTCGCTGATCATCTTCCGGCGTCGCTCCGGGCAGATCATGCACGCCGCCGGTGCCGTCGACCTGTTGGTCTACGACGCGGCGAATCCGAGGAGCGTGATCTACCAGCTGGACCGCCTGGTCAACCACCTGGCCGACCTGCCGAAGCAGTCGCCGGCCCAACGGATGGGCGAAGAGGAGCAGCTCGTCCTCCAGGCGACCACCCTGCTCCGGTTGACCGACGCCACCCGCCTGGCCGCAGTCGACCCCGACCTCGGGCGCCGCCTCGAACTGGACGGCGTACTCGGCCGGGCTGACCAGCTGTTGGCTGAGTTGCTGGACAGTTTGCGGCACACCTTCTTCGCCCATGAGAGGCTGTCCGTGCTGGCAGGACGGAATGCCGACGGCAACGGGGGCAGCTCATGATGTACCGGATCACCCATCGCACGACGTACAAGTACAGCGCCCCGGTATCCCGGGCCCGCAACGAGGCCCACCTCCGGCCCCGTGACACCGACCGCCAGGAGTGCCTGAGCTCGGACCTGGTGGTCGAGCCCGTGCCCACCAGTTGGACCGAGCGGCTCGACTTCTTTGGCAACCCGGTCGTGTCGTTCGCCGTCGACGGCCCGTTCGACCAACTCTCGGTCATCTCGACCAGCTCGGTGGCGGTGTCCGACACTGAGCCCCTGCCGGCCATCGGTCCCGCCTGGGAGGTGGCCCGGGACTTGCTGGCCACCGACCTCGGGCCCGAGATGCTGGCCGCCCGGGAGTTCTGCTTCGAGTCACCACTCGTCCCCACCTCCCTCGACGTGCGGGCCTACGCCGCGTCCACCTTCGAGGCGGGACGTCCGCTCGTCGACGCCGTGCGCGAGTTGACCACCCGCATCTTCACCGACTTCGTCTACGACCCGGAGTTCACGACGGTCACCACACCGCTCGACGAGGTGCTCAGTTTTCGCCGGGGCGTCTGCCAGGACTTCGCCCACCTCGCCATCGGGTGCCTCCGCTCGATGGGCCTGGCCGCTCGCTACGTGAGCGGTTATCTGGAGACGGCCCCGCCTCCGGGCACCGAGCGCCTGATCGGAGCCGACGCCTCCCACGCCTGGCCATCGGTGTTCGTGCCCGGCTGGGGCTGGCTCGACGTCGACCCGACCAACAACAAGGTGGTCGGACCCACCTACGTCACGACCGCGTGGGGACGCGACTACTCAGACGTCTCACCCCTGAAGGGGATCGTGTTCGGGGGCGGGGCCTCCCACACCCTCGAGGTCTCGGTGGACGTGAGCCGGGCGGCGGCCATAGAGCGCTGAGCCGACCGGCATCACGATGCCAAGGCGACGGCGATGCGGGCCACCCCGGTATCGAGCGCCTTGGCACCGGCCGCGTCGAGCACGGAGTAGGCCGGCCGCACCAGCTCGTCGGTGAGGGATTCGGCCGCGGCCAGGGCGGCCAGCTCCGCCTCCCCTATGACCGGCGGGTCGTCATCGGACCATCCGAACATGGCCGTGTCGTTCGGCCGGCTGATGAAGTGCGCGGTCTTGGCGTCGAGGCCGCTGGCCCGCACGGCCAGCAGATGGCTGCTACCCCGGAACTCCCGCAGCACCGAGGTGAGTTGCATGGCCCGCCCGGGCACGTCGTCGACCAGGGGCTCGGCCCGGAAACCGGCATAGAGGGGCAGGCCGATGTAGTCGGCCGCCTCGTTCACCGCGCCGGCCGCCTCGCAGTAGGCGTCGAGACCCTCGACGCCGGCCAGGCGGGACCGGCCGAGCTCGGCCGAGCACAGAAAGTGGGCGCGCCCGGCGTCCCTCGGGGCGACGACCTGCCTTGCCCCGTTCCACATGACTTCGATCACCGTCGGGTTGAAGTAGCCGAAGGCGCTCGCCACGACCTCCGGCTCGACGTCCCCCAAGACGCCGCCCCGGCCGAGGACATAGAACTGGAAGATGTCGAGGCCGAGCTCTTTCGCCCGCGCCTCGGTCTCGGGCACGAAATAGTACGCCCAGCCGTTATCACGGATCAGAGGGCACACCCTGGCCATCAGCTCGTCGGTCGTCATGGGCGAAGCGTAGTCACGGCGACCGTCGGATGCCGGGGTTAGGTGGGGGCGTTGACCAGGCTGTGGGCTGCCATCGAGAGGTAGTCGAGCAGCTCGGAGCGGTCGGCCTCGGACAGCCCGGCGGAGTCGACAGCCGCGGCCATGTGGTGGAGCCATGCCTCGGACTCCGCCTTCCCGATGACGAACGGGACATGGCGCATGCGCAGCCGCGGGTGGCCCCTCTGGTCGGAGTAGTCCCGGGGCCCACCCCAGTACTGGGCGAGGAACAGGGCCAAGTGGGCCTTGGAGTCGGTCAGGTCTTCGGGGTACATGGGGCGGAGCAGCGGATCGGCTCCCACCCCCTCGTAGAAGCGCTCGACCAGGGCCGTGAAAAAGGGCAGCCCCCCCCACCGCTCGTAGGCCGTCTGCGGTGGCTCGCGCTTCAGTCGCACACATCGACTGTAGGGCGTCGTGGGTTAGCCTCGACGCAGCCGATCACCGGCCACGACTTGTGCCCGCTCAATCCCCCTTGGAGATCCTCCGTGTACGAATGGTCAGAAGAGCAGTTGATGGTGAGAGATGCGGTCAGGCGGTTCATCGAGGCGGAGGTGGTGCCCAACATCGAGGCCCTGGAGCACGGCGACCTCCCGCCCTACGACATCGTGAGGAAGCTCTATGCCACCTTCGGCATGGACCAGATGGCCCGGGACCGCTTCAAAAAGCAGCTCGAGCGCAAGCTGGCCGGAAAAGGGGCGGAGACCCCGTCCGAGCGGGCCGAGCGCCAAGGCGACGGTGGGGCGGCGGCCATGGCCCTCATCCCGATCATCGAGCTCTGCCACTACTGCCCGGGCATCGTGACCGCCATGGGGGTCAGTGTGGGCCTGGCCGCCGGGACCATCATGAAGCAGGGCACGCCGGCCCAGATGGAGCGCTGGGCCCTCGACCTGCTGACCGGAGAGAAGGTAGGGGCCTGGGCCATCACCGAGCCGGACTCGGGCTCGGACGCCTTGGGGGGCATGAAATCGTCGGCCCGTCGGGACGGCGACGAATACATCCTGAACGGGAACAAGACCTTCATCACCAACGGCCCCTACGCCGACACCGTCGTGTTCTACGCCAAGCTCGACGACGGGTCGGACACCCCGGTCAGGGACAGGCAAGTCCTGACCTTCGTCCTCGATCGAGGCATGCCCGGCTTCGAGCAGTCGAAGCCCTTCCGGAAGATGGGGCTGCACTCCTCCCCGACCGGCGAGCTCTTCCTCACCGACGTACGGGTCACCAGGGCGCATCTGTTGGGCGAGACCGAGGACGAGCGGGCCGGAAGCGGACGGGACTCGGCCAAGGGCAATTTCGTGACCGAGCGGGCCGGCCTCGCCGCCATGTCCCTCGGGCTCATCGAAGAGTGCCTGAAGCTGTCGGTCGAGTACGCCAAGAACCGCATGCTGTGGGGCAAGCCCATCGGCGACCGCCAGCTCATACAGCTGAAGCTGGCCAAGATGGAGGTGGCCCGGCTGAACGTGCAGAACCTCGTCTTCCGGCACATCGAGCTGTCGGCGGCAGGCAAGAGCCTGACCCTGGCTGAGGCGTCGGCCATGAAGCTCTACTCCGCCCAAGCCGCCTCCGAGGTGGCCATGGAGGCGGTCCAACTCTTCGGAGGCAACGGCTATATGGCCGAGTACCGGGTCGAGCAGCTGGCCCGGGACGCCAAGGTCTTCCAGATCTACGCCGGCACCGACGAGATCCAGATCACCCACATCGCCAAAGACCTACTCGCCGGCTGAGCCCTGACCTCGGGCGTGGAGGGCTCGGCGCATGGCCTTCGGGTCGCCCCACAGGACCTCGACCTCCTCTAGGGACTTGCCCTTGGTCTCAGGCACGAAGCGGCGCACGAAGATGAAGGTGACCGCACAGAACCCGGCGAACAGCCAGAACGTCCCCGCCTCGGTGATGAGGTCGACCAGCGACAGGAAGAACTGGCTGACCAGCCAGGCGGCGAACCAGTTGGCGCCGGTGGCGACGGCCACCGCCTTGCCCCGTATGTGGGACGGGAAGATCTCGTTGATGATGGTCCACACGACCGGGCCGAGCGAGAAGGCGAACGAGGCGATGAAGACGATGAGCGCCACCAAGGTGACCACCCCCTCGCTCGAGGTGCCCGTCGGCGGGTGGGAGGTCGAGGCCTTGCCCAGCTTCTCGAACATGATGCCGACCACGATGAGGCTCACTCCCATGCCCGTGGCCCCGATGAGCAGGAGTGGGCGGCGGCCGAACCTGTCCACCCAGGCCACCGCCCCGAAGGTGGCGACCACGTTCACCGCCCCGATAGCCCACAGGGTGGCAAGGGACTGGCTGACCGGCGACGCGAACCCGGCGGCGGCGAAGATCTTGTCGGCGTAGTAGATGATGGCGTTGATGCCGGTGAACTGCTGGAGCACGGCGAGGGTGACACCGACCACCAGCGGCCGTCGCCAGGCGGGGGCGAAGACCGCCCGCCATCCGCCCTTCTCCTCTTTTTCGTTCAGGTCCTCCATGGACTGGAGCTCGGCGTCGATGTCCATCCCGGGCTCCACCTTGTGGAGGGCGGCCTTGGCCTGATCGTGGCGGCCGGCCTTCACGTACCACCGCGGCGAGTCGGGCAACGGGAGGATGGCGAGGATCAACAGCACCCCCGGGACGGCGGAGATGCCGAGCATGATTCGCCAACGGTTACCCTGGGTCAAGAGGTAGTCGGCGAAGTAGGCACCGAAGATACCGATGGTGATGGCCAGTTGGTAGAGCGACACCATCCTGCCCCTCACCCTGGACGGCGCCAGCTCGGCGGCGTACAGGGGAGCGGCGACCGAGGCCACCCCGACCCCGAAGCCGACCAGCAGGCGCCCGACGACCAGGACCCCTGCCCCCGGGGCCAGCGCCTCGGTCAAGGCCCCGGCGATGAACAGTCCGGCGGCGATGACGATGGTCAGCCGGCGACCGACCCGGTCGGCCAGGCTGCCGCCCACCAGGGCGCCGGCCATGGCTCCCAAGGTCACCCAGCTGGTGATCACCTCGAGCAAGAAGGTGCCGACCGAGAACTGCTTTTGGATCCCGGTCAGGGCGCCGGAGATGACCCCTTGGTCGTAGCCGAAGAGCAGGCCGGCCAGCATGATGACCACCCCGACGGCGAGAAGGTAGATCCCCGTCTTCGGCCCTCTCCGACCGGCGCCGTCACTGGCCACCCCCTCACCGTCGCTGACCACGGTCATGAGGTCGTCGCCGATCGACGGGTCACTTTGGACATCTCGCGCTCGTCCCCCATCGGCCTCTCGGGCCACCGCTGACTGGTCAAGGCACGCTAGTGCCTTGACCAGTCAGCTTCGAGGTCTTGGACGCTCGGCCGAACGCCGCCTCGCCTGCCCCCGGTAATGTGCTCCTCGTGCCACTTCCGCGTTCGAGGTCCCGTCCCGTCCCAGCGGAGCTCGCCCTTCCCCGGTCCTTCGCGGCGGACTACGGCAAGGGCATCGACACCGGTGTGAGCCTCGGCGGTGGCGGCCTGTTCTTCGTGGCCTGGCAGGTGGCCTACCTCCAGACCCTGTCCTCCCTCGGCCTCAGGTTCGACCGCTCGGACCGAGTGGTCGGCACCTCGGCGGGGTCCATGGTGGCCTCGGCCCTGGTCGGCGGGAAGCTCAAGCGGCTGCACTCCGAGATCGCCGTGCTGTCCAAGGTACCGGCCCTGGTTGCCGCCCTGGCCCCGGCGGCCGAGCTGGCGCCGAGCCAGCAACGCGCCCTCGACCTGTTCACCAAAGCCACCGACGGTGACCCGGCCACCGTGCAGGCCATCGGACATGCCGCCCTCACCGCCACCACCCCCCGGGCAAAGACCATGCGGCGCAACATCGCCCTCGTTCTCGGAACCGGTCGATGGACGTCAGAGGCCCTGCAGATCACCTGTGTCGACGCCTACACCGGCGAGCGGTGCGTCGTCACCCAGCAGTCCGGCGCCAGCATCTCGCGGGCGGTGGCGGCGAGCAGCGCCGTGCCCGGCGTGTTCGCCCCCCAGCCCATCGGCGACCGGCTCTGCATGGACGGCGGGGTGAGCGGGACCGGCATCCATCTCGACTTGCTGGGCGGGGCCAAGCGGGTCGTCATCCTGGCCTTGACCGACGGCGCCGACATGACCGAGGGCATGATGACCTCCCATCCGGGAAGCGGGAAACAAGAGCTCGAGGACCTGAAGGCCTCGGGCGCATCGGTCGTCCTGCGCATCCCAGCCGAGGTCGACCTGTTGAACCTCATGTCCCCCGCCGCGGTGCCGAAGGCCTTGGCCATGGGCACCCGCCAGGCCAACGAGGACATCGACATGCTGAGGGACTTCTGGCGCTGACCGCCGGCGCGGCCCTCCCTCAGAGTCGGGGGCAGTTGGGCGGGTGTTCGCTCAGTCGGCCAGGTGATGGGTGACCGAGGCGGCTACCGCCTCGACCAGGCCAGCCACGGCCAGGTCGTGGGCCACCGTGATGGCGTTCACCATGGCTACCGACGAGGACGAGCCGTGGCTGATGACGCACACCCCGTCGACCCCGAGCAGCATGGCCCCGCCGGTGCCCTCCGGCTCGAGGGCCTCGGCCAACGGAAGCAGCTCGGGCACCAGCACCTCGGCGGCGGCGGACACGTGGGGCCGGCCCAGGATTTCGGTGAGGGCGCCGATCAGGAAGCGCATCGACCCCTCCATCGTCTTCAGGGCCACGTTGCCGGTGAAGCCGTNNACTTCTCCTCGCCGATGGAGAGCAGCGCCACCGTCGGCCGCTCGACCCCGTAGCGCCGGCGCGAGAAGGCGGTGCCCATCTGGGCGAACTGCACCAGCATCTGGGGGCTGCACTCGGCGTTGGCGCCGGCGTCGAGCAGCACGGTCGGGGGCTTCCCGGTGCCCGGGTTGGGGATCGGCGTGGCGATGGCGGGCCGGAGCACGCCGGGCAGGCGTCCCATCCGCAGCAGGGCCGACGCCATGGTGGCCCCGGTGTTGCCCGCCGACACCATGGCCAGGGCCCTGCCGTCGCGCACGGCCTCCGCCGACCGCACCAGCGACGAGTCCTTCTTCCGGCGGACGCCCTGGGCCGGGTCGTCCTCCATGCCGATCACCTCGGAGCAGTGGAGCTCCGGCAGCCCGCCGGTATCGCCCATCTCCCCGGGACGGCCCACCAGGAGGACGGCGATGCCCGCCTCCTCGGCCACGCGCCGGGCGCCGGCGACGATCTCACCGGGGGCGTTGTCGCCACCCATGGCATCGACCGCCACCGGCAGGGCGGCGAACGCCTCGCCGGTCGGCCGCTCGGCCCCCCGGGCCACTAGTCGACTTCGATCGCCTGGCGGCCCTTGTACCACCCGCAGTTCGGGCAGACGACGTGGGGCAGCTTGGCGGTGGTGCACTGCGGGCACACCGAGCGCGCCGGCGTCTTCAGCACCCAGGCGGATGCACGGCGGCTGCGGCTCTTGGACTTCGAGGTCTTCTTCTTCGGGACGGCCATAAGGGGGACAGTTTAGACCGACCCACCACCCTCGATGTCACGCAGGGCGTCGAGGGCCGCCCAGCGGGGGTCCGAAGGGGCCTCGCAGGCGCACGGCTCCAGGTTCAGGTTGGCCCCGCAGGTCGGGCAGAGGCCCCGGCAGTCCTCCGAGCAGAGGGGGGCCAGGGGCAGGCCCAGGAGGACGGCGTCCCTGGCCAGGGGCTCCAGGTCGACGAGGTCGTCGGTCAGCGGGTAGGCGTCGTCCTCCGGGTCCGGCGCCTCGGCCCCGCCCTGGGTGGGCACGAAGCGCTCGCGCACCTCGGCGGCCACCGCTCCGGTCACCACGCCCCCGCAGCGCCGGCACTCCCCCTGCCACGGGGCGGTCACCGTGCCGGTGGCCATGATCCCCCCGGGGTAGGACGAGAGGGTCACCTCGGCATCGATCTCCGCGCCCTCGGGGACCGCCACGCTCACCGTGCCGAGCCCGTCGATGACGCCGCGGCGCTGCTCGTGGCGGGTGGTCCCGGCCACCTTCCGGAGGGCGGCAGCCTGGACGACGAAGGGGCGGGTGGCCTGCATCGACGGCGTCCTCAGTCGAGGTCCTGGTCGAAGAAGCCCTCGGGATCGTCCACCCCGACGGCGGGCGTGCCCGGTGTGCCCGGTACCGCCAGGGACGTGTCGCCGCCCTCGCCGATCTCGACGGGGGGCAGCGGGGTCACCTGCAGCTTCTCGCGGCCGGCCTGGACCGTCTTCATGGTGCGATCGAGGACGATCTCGAAGCTGGCCAGCTTCTGGTCGGCGTAGTCCTCCGCCTCGTGGCGGAGCCGCCGGGCCTCTTCGTTGGCGTCGTCGAGGATCCGCTGGGCCACATGGTTGGCCTGGCGCACGATCTCCGTCCGCTGGACCATCCGCTCGGCCTGCACCCGGACCTCCTCGAGGAGGGCGTCGGCCTCGCGCGTCTTCTCGGCGATGAAGTCCTCGCGTTCACGCAGCAGCCAGCGGGCCTGGCGGAGCTCGTCGGGCATCCGGTCGAGCGCCCCCTGGAGCACCTCGGCCACCTCGTCCCGGGAGATGAGCACCGACGCCGACAGCGGCATGGTCTTGGCCGTGAGCACCAGCTCCAGGGCCTCGCGCACCAGGGCCTCGGCATCGGGCTCCTCGCCCGCCGACCGCTGGGCGTCCAGGTCCTCGAACAGGTCACTCATGCGAACTTCTCCTGGAGCCGGATGGCGACCGCCTTCGGGACGAAGGCGGTCACGTCCCCGCCGAAGCGGGCGACCTCGCGCAGCAGGCGCGAGGCGATGAAGGAATGGGTCGAGCTGGTCGGGATGAAGATCGTCTCCACCCCCGACAGCTGCTTGTTCATCTGGGCCATCTGCAGCTCGTTCTCGAAGTCGGAGACGGCCCGGAGGCCCTTGACGATGGCACTGGCCCCGACGTCGGCCGCCACGTTGACCACCAGGGTCGAGACCGAGACGATCCGCACGTTGGCCAGATGGGCCAGGGACTCCTCGAGCATCTCCTGGCGCTCGTCGAGGTCGAAGAGCGCCTCGCTCTTCTGCGGGTTCCGGATGGCCGCCACCACCACCTCGTCGAAGAGGCGGGCGGCCTGCTCGACGACCTCGAGGTGTCCGTTGTGGACCGGGTCGTACGACCCCGGAATCAGCGCAATCCTCACGAGGCACCTTTCTGGACGACCCGGTCCGGTCGGACCACTGTCACGATGGTACCGCCATACCGCTTGGATTTGAGGACTTCCCAGCCGTCGGGGTCGGGGATCGGCGACCCGGACTCCAGCACGCAGAGGTCGCCCGGCAGGCGGCCGACGAGCTCCCCCCAGCCGTCATAGGCGTACGGCGGGTCGCACAGCACGAGGTCGTAGCGCGAGGCGGTGGTGGTCACCCAGCTGTCGACGTCGGCGCGGACCACGGTGGCGTGCCCCTGGCGCTCGGCGTCGGGCAGCCCGACCGCCGCCAGGTTCTGTCGGACCAGGTCGAGGCTGCGCGGATCGCTGTCCACGAAGGTGACCGACGCCGCCCCCCGGGACAGCGCCTCGATGCCCAGCGCCCCGGTGCCCGAGAAGAGGTCGGCCACCTGCAGCCCGTCCACGCCGCCGAGGCTGTAGAGCATGTCGAAGATGGCCTCGCGGGCCCGGTCCGAGGTGGGCCGCACCGACCGGGTCTCGGGGGCCAGGAGGCGTCGGCCCCGGAACTCACCACCGATCACGCGCACGCCCGCCAGCCTACCGGCCGCCCCCCGGCGCCCCGGGTCGGCCCTGGCCACGATGACGCACGGCCCGCCACCCACCACCGGCCACCGGGGCCCGCCGGCACGGCCGCCCCGGCCCGCCGCCGGGGGTCAGCTCTTGAACAGGAAGGCCTCCTCCTCGTCGTCCAGGAAGATGCGGAGCTCGTCGGTGAGGAGCGGGTGGTCCTCGAGGAGGGGGTCCTCGCCGACCAGGCCCTCGGCCACCTCCCGGGCCGCCACCACCAGGTCCCGGTCCGAGAGCAGCCGGGCCAGCTTCAGGTCGCTGCGACCCTTCTGCCGGGCACCGAGAATGGTGCCCTCGCCGCGGAGGCCGAGGTCGACGTCGGCCAGCTCGAACCCGTCGGTGGTGCGCTCCATGGCCGACAGGCGGGTGTCCGCCTCGGGGCTGTCGCTCTCCGAGAGCAGGTAGCACCACGACGGGTCGGTGCCGCGCCCCACCCGACCCCGCAGCTGGTGGAGCTGGGCGATGCCGAACCGGTCGGCGTCCTCGATGACCATCACCGTCGCCTCGGGCACGTCGACCCCGACCTCGA
>PLSY01000181.1 GCA_003164275.1 Acidimicrobiaceae bacterium
ACTTCTTCCTGAACGTGCCGCTGCCCACCAACGCCAACCTGCCGACCGGGTCGGCGAACGACGACGCCGGGCAGCACTACACGGTCACGTTCAGCTTCATCTCGGGCAGCAAGGGCACGTACGCGTGGAACTGCGAGTTTCCCTGCGGATCGATGGTGGCCAGCTTCGGAGGCGTAATGGGTGCATACGGGTTCATGTCGGGGTTCGTCCATGTCGTTTGAGGACGAAGTCGACGAGATCGAGGCCGAGACCATCCTCGGGGGCGAGCCGTTCTTCTCCCGGGCCGGCGGGAAGATCTTCATCATCTGGGTGGTCTTCACGGCCGTCGGGGTGCTTCTCGGGGTCTACGCCCCGCACCACCTCCTGCCGAACCTCCTCTCGCCCGAGGGCGGGGACGTGTGGGCGACGATCGTGTTCTTCACGGTGCTCGCCGCACCGGTGGCGGCGTTCGTCTACGCGCTCGCCTTCTACAGCCTGATCGCCTGGCGTCACAAGGGAAACCAGGACGAGCCGCCGCCCGACGCCATGCCACAGCGCGGCAACGGGCCGATCACCGTGCTGTGGCTCGGACTGTCCACCGTGCTCGTGGTCGTCCTCCTGTTCTGGGGGATCACGGTGTGGGCCTCCCAGCAGGTGACGCATCCGAACACCCTGCAGGTCAACGTGACCGGACAGCAGTGGATCTGGTCGTACTCCTACCCGGGCGCCGGGGTCGAGACGCACACCCTCGACCTGCCGATCAACCGCCCGGTCCAGTTCAACATCACCTCGGAGGATGTGACCCACGGCTTCTGGCCCGCGGCGCTCGGTGTCCAGGTCGACGCCAACCCGGGGGTGACGACGGTCATCCGAACCACGCCGAACAAGCTCGGCAGCTTCACCGTGCAGTGCAGCCAGCTCTGTGGCCTGTACCACGCCTTCATGAACACCAAGGCAGCCGTCGTCACGTCCACGCAGTTCGCCGCCTGGCTCCAGACCCAGGGCGCATCGCCGTCGGCGGCGAACATCACGGCGGGCACGAGGACGAGCTCCGTCACGACGACGGCGATGTCGTCGTAACCGAAGGCGAACGGGGGAGCAGGACGTGAACACACGCCGGCACAGCACTTCAGGATGCAGCACCGAAAGGGTACGAACGTGACGACAGCCGTGGCACCACCACTCCTCGAGGACACGGAGCTCGGGCCGAGGGCCGGCGGCCTCTACCGCCACCAGAGCATCTGGACGGGCCTCGGGTTCGGCATCTTCCTGGCCTTCGTCGCCTGGCTCATCTCCCACGCCATCCTCCAGGGCTCCAACTGGGGCTCCGACATGGTCGTCACCTGCACCATGACGGCGTGGGTGATCGGATTCAACGTCGGGATGGGGACGTTCAACGCGCCGATCCGCTGGATGCTGGGCCACGACCAGAGCCACGAGGACGAGCTGTACGCCGCGGGTGTCGGCCAGGGAAGGTACCGCTACCTGAAGTTCTGTACCGACCACAAGGTGGTCGGTACCCAGTACCTGGTCCTGGTCATGGTGCTCTTCGGGGTGGGCGGGACCCTGGCCATGATGATCCGCACCCAGCTGATCACCCCGCACTCGAGCTTCCTCGACCCCCAGACCTACAACGCCGTGGTCACCATCCACGGCATGGTGATGANNCCAACTTCATCATGCCGATCATGATCGGGGCCAAGGACATGGCCTTCCCGAGGCTCAACGCCATGAGCTTCTGGGTGGTCGTCTCCGCCGTCCCGTGCCTGCTGTCGACGTTCTTCCTCGGCGGGGTCAACGCCGGGTGGACCACCTACGCCCCGCTGTCGGTGCAGGCCCCGCCCGCCATGGACGCATTCGCCATCACCATCATCACGTTCGTGGTCTCGGTGACCGTCGCCGGCATCAACGTCATCGTCACGGTCGTCACCATGCGGGCCAAGGGCATGACCATGGCCCGGCTTCCGATCTTCACCTGGGGCACGGTCGTCGGCAGTGCCCTCGGCCTCTATGCCATGCCCGCCTTCCTCCTGGTCATGACCATGATGATCACGGACCGCGCCACCGGGACGTCGTTCTTCGTTCCTGAGCTCGGCGGCTCCCAGTGGCTCTACGAGAACATCTTCTGGATCATGGGGCACCCCGAGGTCTACGTGATCCTCCTGCCCGGTGTCGCCGCCGTCCTCGAGGTCACCAGCACGTTCTCCCGGAAACCGATGTTCGCCTACAAGGTGGCGGTCGCCGGGTTCGTGGCCATCGGCGCCCTGTCGATCATGGTGTGGGCCCACCACATGTTCACCACCGGGTGGGCACCCAACCTGGCGGCGCCGTTCATGCTCACGACCGAGCTGATCTCGATACCGACGGGGATCATCTTCCTGTGCGTGATCGGGACGATGTGGAAGGGCAGCATCTGGACGCGCCTTCCGATGTACTTCGTCTACCTCTTCCTGTGGAACTTCATCATCGGCGGCGTCACCGGCATCTACCTGTCCGACGTGCCGGCCGACCAGTTCTTCCACGGCGACATGTTCGTGACCGCCCACTTCCACTACACGTTGCTCGGCGGCGCCATGATCGGCGCCACGGCGGGGCTCTGCTACTGGTTTCCCAAGATGACGGGCCGGATGCTCAACGAGCGGATCGGGAAGGTGGCGTTCTGGGTCATCGCTGCCGGCATCCAGATCACCTACTTCGGCCAGTTCTGGGAGGGATTCCAGGGCATGGCCCGACGGGTCGCCTACTACGACCCGAAGTTCCTGGACGCCAACGTGATGTCCACCGTCGGTGCCTACATCCTGATGACCGGATGGATCATCCTCCTCTACATGATGCTTCACGCCTGGCGGCACGGGTCCAAGGCCCCCGCCAATCCCTGGCACGCCAAGACGCTCGAGTGGAAGGTGCCCACACCGGTCCCGCTCGAGAACTTCCTGGTGGACCCCGTGGTCACGTCGGACCCGTACACGTACGGTGAGGGTGTCCCCGACGGACAGCAGGTGCCGGACTTCGCTCCGGTGGAGGAACCCGAGCTCGTGCCCGCCGGCGCCCCGGGCGCCAGCGACCTGGACGAGTCGGGAGGGGCCAGCTGATGTCGATCACCGTGACGGACCATGACGACCACGCCCATGGGGACGACGACCACGGCCACGGCCCCGCCGTCGAGGGGGCCGAGAACCCGGGTGGTGAGCACGAGACCGCGTTCAAGCGTGACCAGAAGGAACGCCTGCTGATCTGGCTGCTGATCGGGGGCGACGCGCTGTTCCTCGTCCTCGAGGTGTTCACCTGGTTCTACCTCCGGACTCTCAATACGAGCGGCCTGTGGAACGGTGCGCTGTGCACCAAGGCGAATCCGTGCACCGACGGGCTGGGGAATCCCATCACCGCCCCCATCACCCGGGCGGACCCGAAGCACGCCATCATCATCGCCGTGCTCACGGTGATCGCCGCCGCCTTCGTCTGGGTGGCCGAGTCCAACGCCAAGAAGGGGAGCGGAAAGCGCGCCGTCGCCG
The DNA here is from genome assembly GCA_003164275.1 of Acidimicrobiaceae bacterium. The sequence continues at coordinate 3,492 of PLSY01000181.1, forward strand.
GCGCCGCCGGGGTCGCGGTGATCTTCATGCTGGCGGCCGTCGCCTGGCAGATCTACCAGTTCCAGGTCATCCCGTTCACGACCATCGACGGCGCCTACGCCTCGACCTACGAGTTCTTCATGGGCTCGACGCTCGCCCACCTGATCCTCCTGACCTTCCTGGGTCTGGGGCTGTGGGTCCGGGCCGGGAAGGGACGCTACGAGGGCCAGACCTGGTACCGGGTCCGGATCATCCGGTTCTTCGCGGTGTGGATCGCCATCTCGACGGTGATCCTCGTGACCGTGGCCGCCATCTTCTACTGAGCCCGGTCCACGCCACCCCCGGGGTGGCCCACTGAGCGACCGAGGCGACCGTGTCGGTTCGGGCGCCCGGCCCGGCGCGGACGGGGTGTCCCGCGTGGTCCGTCGGAGTTCGATCCGGTCCGTCAGGGCTCGAACCGGTAGCCCATCCCGGGCTCGGTGATGAAGTGGCGGGGCCGCGAATGATCGGCTTCGAGCTTGCGTCGGACCCGGGCCATGAGGACCCGCAGGTACTCGGTCTCCGTACCGTATTCGGGGCCCCACACCTCCTGGAGGAGTTGGCGCTGGGACACGAGCCGGCCGGGGTTGCGGACGAGGACCTCGACGATCTCCCACTCCTTGGGGGTGAGGTGGACCTCGACGCCGTCGCGGACGACCCGCTTGGCGGCCAGATCGAGCGAGAACCCCTCGGCCTCGACGTGTGGATCCTGTTCGGCGCCCGGAGCGCGGCGCAGTGCGGCCCGCAGCCGGGCCAGGAGTTCGTCCATCCCGAAGGGCTTGGTGACGTAGTCGTCGGCCCCGAGGTCGAGCGCCTCCACCTTGCTGATCGACTGGTGCCGGGCCGACAGCACCAGCACCGGCACGGCACTCCAGCCGCGGATGCCGCGGATCACCTCGACCCCGTCGATGCCGGGCAGCCCGAGGTCGACCAGGACCAGGTCCGGGTGCCAGTGGGCCATCCGGTCGAGGCCCTCCTCCCCCGTCCGGGCACCGGTCACCACGTAGCCCCGGGCGCCGAGGCTGATGGTGAGGGCCCGGAGCAACGACGGGTCGTCGTCGATCACCAGGACCCGGGTCGCGGCCGGATCGGCGCCCCCACCCCGCCCGCCGCCGGCGCCCCTCGTCGCCGTGGTCACGGTCGCACGCCGGCGTCCCGGTCGCCGGCCCCGTCATCGACCGGCCGCGGCGGGGCGGTCTCCCCGTCGGGGACGACCACGTCGGCGTCCAGGTCGGCGTCGATGATGCCGGGCGTGGGGTCGTCGGCCACCGGCAACCGGACCACCATCGTGCAGCCGCCCCCCGGCGTGTCCTCCAGGTCCAGCTCGCCGCCGACGGCCTCCACGAAGCCGCGCGAGACGGCGAGCCCGAGGCCGACCCCGGTGTGGTTGGCGGTGTCGCCCAGACGCTGGAACGGTCGGAACACGAGGTCGCGGTCGGTCTGGCCGATGCCCGGTCCGTGGTCGATGACCCGGATGTCGACGCGGCCCGCCACCGTGCCCGCCTCCACCCGCACCGGGGCGCCGGCCCCGTGGAGCAGGGCGTTGTCGACCAGGTTGGCCACGACCCGCTCGACGAGCGCCGCATCCGTCTCGATGAGGGGCACGCCCCTGTCGACCGACACGACGACCCCCTGCGCCCGGGGTCCGAGGCTGCCCAGGGCCGAGCCGACGAGGTCCTCGACGTCGGTGGTCCGGGAGAGCACCTCCATCGAACCCGTCTCGAGCCGGCTCATGTCGAGGAGGTTCTCCACCAGGCTGTTCAGCCGGTCGGACTCGTCGTCAATGGTCCGCAGAAGGATCCGGTTCTCTGCTGGCCCGAATTCGAGCTGGTCGGACAACAGGCTCGATGAGGCGGCCTTGATAGAGGCGAGTGGGGTCCGCAGGTCGTGGCTGACGGCGGCGAGCAGGGACGACCGGAGTTGATTGGCCCGAGCCAGTGACTCCGCCTCGGCCGCCTCGGCGTGCAGCCGGTCGCTTCTGATCACTGTGGCCAGCTGGGCGGCAAAGGCGGTCAGGATGTCCCTGTCCTCGGCCGTCATCCCGGGGCCGATGATGGCCAGGACGTCGAAGTCGGTGAGGGGCAGCACGATTGTGGCGCCAGCCGGAGTGCCCGGGGGATGGAGACCCGACGCCTCGACGGTGGACCAGGCGCCCCGTCCCGATCCGTCGGTTAGATCGGACCGGAGGATGGCGGCCGACTCCAGTCGGAAGGCCACCACCAACTCCTCCAAGAGGTCAGGGATGGCGTTCCCCTCGGGGGCGACCATCCGCCCGGCGATTCGGGCCAACATCCTCGCATCTGCTCTGGCCCGGATGGCCGTCGCGGTCCGTCGGGCCGAGATGTCGACCAGGATGCTGATGGCACCTGCGGTGGCCAAGAAGGCCACCAGGGCTACGAAGTTGCGGGCACCGTAGATGTCGAGAGAGTGCACCGGCGGGGCGAAGTAGTAGTTGGAGAGGAAGAACCCGACGAGGGCGGCGAGGAAGGCGGGCCACACCCCTCCGGTGGCCGCCACCACGACCACGACCACCAAGTAGGAGCTGAGGGCCGTAGAGAGGTCGACGGTGGTCCATGCTCCCGTATAGAGAACGGTGAGAAGGGTGAAGCCGACGATGCCGATGAGTACCGCTGCCACCTGCCTCCTGACAGAGAGGGGGGAGAGGACGGAACGACGGTGTCGCGAGCCGGTTCGCGCCGGCTTTTGGCCGATCGAGTCGGAGGTATCGGAGGGCGAGGTGGACGAGCCGACTCTTGGGGCGGTGGCCGATTTGGACGTGGCGATGACGTGGACGTCCAACGCTCCGCCGGCGGCTCGGATGACCGAGTTGATGACCGATCCGCGAACGAACTCGGAGAGCCGGGAGCGGTTGCTTGCCCCGAGAATCAGCTGGGTGGCATTCTCGGCCCTCGCCACCTGGACGAGAGCGGCTGCGATGCCCGACCCGACCACTTCGACATAGCGACCACCGAGGTCGTCGAGCAGCCGCCGGTTCTGGTTGAGCCGATCCGATCCGCTGCCGGCCAGCCCGTCCTCGGTGCGAACGTGGACGCCGACTAGTTCCGCCTTGGTGCGCATGGCCATCCTGGCCGCCCTCCGGATGAGCACGACGCTGCCCTCTGAGCCGGTGAGCGAGACAAGCACCCGCTCTTTTGTCTCCCAGGAGCTAGCGATGTTGTGGCGCTCCCGGTAGTTGTGCAGCTCGGCGTCGACCTGGTCGGCCATCCACAACAGGGCAAGTTCACGCAGGGCAGTGAGGTTGCCGGCCCTGAAATAGTTGGCCAGGGCTGCGTCGACGCGCTCGGGTGGATAGACGTTGCCGTGGGCCAGGCGCCTCCGCAGCGCCTCGGGCGCCATGTCGACAAGCTCGAGCTGATCGGCTGTCCGGACCACCCGGTCGGGGACCGTCTCGCGCTGGACGACGCCGGTGATCTCCTCGACTACGTCGTTGATCGACTCCAGATGCTGGAGGTTGACCGTCGAGATGACGTTGATGCCAGCAGCCAGCAGCTCCTCCACGTCCTGCCAGCGCTTGGCATGGGCCGATCCTGGCACGTTGGTATGGGCCAGCTCGTCGACGAGCACGAGCTCGGGCCGGCGCTCGACAAGGCCGCCGACGTCCATCTCCTCGAATCTCTGGTCCCGGTAGGTGACGACCCGCCTGGGGAAGACCTCGAGGTCGCGTAGCTGAGCGGTGGTCTGGGGCCGCTCGTGCTCCTCGAACCAGCCGACCACGACGTCGAGGCCCCGCTGCTTGCGTCGCCATCCCTCATTGAGCATGGCGAAGGTCTTGCCCACACCGGGCGCGGCCCCGAGATAGAGGCGCAGAGTCCCTCGTGCCACCGTCCGGCCTCCTTGCCGTTACTTTTGCAAGCTGTCGAGCGCGATGTCCAAGGTCAGCGCATAGACCCCTGGATCTCCCAGAAGCCCCAGGCTACGCCCGGTAGTACTGTTCCGAATCATGTCTATGACGGTGGCGAGGGACGACCCCGTTTCCCGGGCCACAGTCGATGCCTGGAGATCGGCGATGGAGATGTCGGGGCCCGAGTCCGACTCGGTCACCGCCTCGGTCAGAGCCTTGCTGTGGGTCGCCAGCCCGATCTCGGGGCGAAAGGCAATGGCCGGCTCGGGGACCGTTTCCAGATCACACTCGTGGCCGCCTTCGAACTGCTTGGCGTAGTGCTGGCCAGGGGTCGGGGCGGTGACCGCTGCCTGCGCCGGTGTGTTGTGGACGGGCACGCAGTGCCGCATCCCGGGGAGAGGCGACGCCATGAGTGAGGACGGAGCGCTTCCTCGGGAGGACGAACAGCCCATCGCCATGGTCTCCGAAGTCAGTGCCTCGGGATACCGAGGCGAGCTTCGCCTCGGCCATCATCACCTGGTGGTCGACGAGGGACCCGAGGTGGGCGGCAACGACGAAGGCCCCAATCCCTATCAACTGCTGCTTGCCGCGCTGGCCCACTGCACGACGGCGACCTTGAGGATGTACGCCGATCGCAAGGGATGGGACCTCGGAGAGATCCGCGTGAGGGCGCGGCTGCTCCGCACCGGGGATGGCGCCACCAAGGTGGAGCGCATCGAGCGCACGATCAGGATCCGCCACGACCTGTCCGAGGAGCAGAGGCATCGCCTGGCCGAGATCGCCGATCGCACTCCGGTGACCCGGACGCTCCTCAGCTCCGTGGCCATCGACACCACGCTCGAATGAGCGCGGTCAGCTTTCGGACTAGCGGAGGTGGAGGCCCCCGTCGATGAGGACGACCTCCCCGGTCACGTAGTTGGACCTGGCCAGGCCGAGGATGACCTCGGCCACGTCGTCGGGCGTCGCTGTTCGTTTGAGTGGGGACTGGGCCGAGACGAACGATCGAACAAGGTCCCAATCGGCCGTCCACGGCGTGTCGACCAGACCGGGTGCCACGGCATTGACCCGGATGTCGGGGCCGAGCGTGTTGGCAAGAAGCCTCGTCATATGGCTGAGGGCGGCCTTTGAACAGGCATACGGGATCGAGCTACCGGTTGGCCGTTCGCCAGCCAGTGATGAGACGTTGATCACCTGTCCGCGCCCGGTGGCCCGCAGGTGGGGAACGGCCGACACGGTGAGCTGCCAGGTGCCGATGACATTCACATCGAAAATGCGGCGCCAGACCTCGGGCGAGGCCGCTTCCAAGTCGTCATGGGGGATCACCTGGGTGGTGCCTGCGTTGTTGACCAGGATGTCAAGTCCCCCGTGCCGTTGGATGACCTGTTCGACCAGTTGGCGAGCCTCGAGCTCATCGGCGATGTCCGCCTGCACGTAGCTGGCGCCGGGGAGCTCCGAGGCGAGGGCCAAACCGGCCTCGACCGAGGTGGAAGAGTTGAGGACGACGGTCGCCCCAAGGGCGGCGAAGCGGCGAGCGGTGGTCTCGCCGATACCTGATGTCGAGCCGGTGATGAGAATGGTCTGATCCTCGAAGCCAGCATCGGAGACGGGATATCGGGGTGGGTCGTCGGGCATGGCACGAGTGTAGGCACGAGGGTCGCCTAGGTTTGTTTTGTGCGACTGGTGAGCCTGCATGGAGACGAGCGAGCGACCGGCCTGGTCGTCGGTGACGAGATCGTGGATCTGACCGACCCACGTGTCGGCCTACCAGGCGACATGGCCCAGTTGCTGGCCCTCGAAGGCGACGGCATCGATGCGGTCAAGAGGGCCGGCGCCAGCGCCGCCCGGCGCGTGCCTCTCGAGAGCGCCCGTCTGGGTCCTCCGGTTCCGCACCCCCCGTCGTTTCTCGCCATCGCCCGCAACTACGACGACCACATCAAAGAGATGGGGAGCGAGCGCCCGCAGTTCCAGACGTGGTTTTCCAAGCAGCCGACGTCGGTCATCGGGCCTGGAGATGGCATCGAGGTACCGCGCGTCTCCAGCTCAGTCGACTACGAGGGGGAGCTTGGCCTCGTGATCGGACGCCGTTGTCGCCATGTGCCCGCAGACAGGGCCCATGAGGTCATTGCCGGCTTCACCGTCGTGAACGATGTGAGCGTGAGAGATTGGCAGCGTCGAAGCCCCACCATGATGATGGGCAAGGGCTTCGACACCCATGGTCCGACCGGGCCCTTCTTGGTGAGCCTCGAAGAGGTGGACGACCCACAGTGCCTCTCGGTACGCACCTGGGTCAATGGAGAGTTACGCCAGGACGGGGTGACGTCGGACATGATCTTCACGTGTGCTGAGATGATCGAGCACTTGTCGACAGCCTTCACGCTCGAGCCGGGAATGCTCATCTCGACGGGAACGCCGGCCGGCGTGGCCGCCGGTGAGGACCCGCCCCGCTGGCTGAAGCCGGGCGACGTCGTCACTGTCGTCGTCGAGGGGGTTGGCGAGCTGTCCAATCCGGTGGTCGCCGAGCCGGACCGGCCGCCTTTCGGTAGCCCGTGAGCGGCACGAGCGAAGACGACGGGATGATCCGCGTCACCTCTTCCCTGGCCATTCCCCAGTCCGAGCTCCAGTTCAGGTTCAGTCCGAGCGGAGGTCCCGGGGGCCAACATGCCAACAAGGTGAACACCCGGGTGGAGCTCCGGTTCGATGTTGCCGGATCGCCTTCGCTCGGTCCTCGTCAGCGAGCCCGACTGATCGAGCGACTCGGTCCGGAGATACGGGTGGTGGTTGACGACGAGCGTTCCCAGATCCGCAATCGACAGCTGGCCGTCGAGCGCTTTCGAGCCAGGCTTTCGGCCGCCCTCCATATCGAGAAGCCACGTCGCCCGACTCGACCGTCGCGGGGGGCAAAAGAGCGGCGGCTGACAGCCAAGCGTCATCTGTCGGAGCGGAAGAAGTGGAGACGGCCCGACTTCGATGAGTGAGTCCGCGGACTAGTGGACCCCGGGCGGCGGACCGCCCGGCCGCCTCCGCGGGCCGAAGCTCAGCCGACCTCTCGATCGACCTCCGGCTCTTGGTCCTGCTGCCACGAGGCGGTGAGGAACCGCTCTATTTCGTTGGTCAGTCGCTCCGGATGCATGCGCAGTTCAAGGACGGAGTTGGCCTGGATCAGACGTCCGTTCGGCAAACGCCGGGCCAACTGTTCAGCGTCATGGAATGGATGAATGTGATCGGTCTGATGGCCTATGACCAGGGCCGGGACCTTTATCGCCGCTCGCTGGTCGACGGTAGGGGTGATGGGACCGGCCAGGATGCCGTGGAGCACGGCTGCTGTCTCGCCCGGGTTATTCGACAAGGTGTTCATGATGCTGTCCAACGATCCGATGCCGGTTCGCGGAAGTCGGCGAAACACCGAGGCCGTCCTCGTCACCAGTGGCCGGGCGAAGTGCACGGCAAGCAGCATGGGAACAAAGGTGATGGCGGCGGCCGGAACTGCCCACTCGAGGACCGGCATCTCGATGACCAGGGCTTGGACCCGCTCGGGGGCGAGAGCTGCGACCAACAGGCTGACGTTGCCGCCGAGGGACACGCCTCCGACCGCGGCGCGATCGATTCCGAGGTGGTCGAGCATCCTGACCACGTGCTCGGCGTAGGTGTCCATACGGTGGAACGAGGCCCGCACCGGCTTCTCCGACAGGCCATGGCCGGGAAGGTCGAGGAGGACCACCCGATGACCTCGAGCGGCGAGGTCGACAGCCAGACGGCGATTCATGTTCGAGTCCATGAGGATGCCGTGCATGAATACGAACACCCTGGGTCCGTGCCCGTGGATCTCGTAATAGAGGTCGATGCCGTCGGAGGTGAATCGTCCAACCGAGAAAGGCGGGGTCTGAGAGGTCACGGAGGGAATGAGCGAGGCCCTGGCGAGGGGGCTAGTGGGATTGTTCGGCGGAGTCTGCGGGTCCGGCATGCGGCCAACGGTAGGCCTCGGGACGTCGGTTTGCCAGGACGGGTATCTCCGTCCTGATCCGCTCTTGTTGTGAAAAGTCGAGGTCGGCGACCACGATGCCGGGGTTTGGGTCCTTCCTCTCGGCCAGAATTGACCCCCAGGGATCGATCACCATGGAGTGGCCGTGGGCGGCGGGCATGCCCGGCGGCAGCTCACCAACTTGGCCCGCGCCGATGACGAACACCTGATTCTCGACGGCACGGGCCCTCAGGAGCAGCTCCCAATGAGCGGGACCGGTAGCCGCAGTGAACGCGGCCGGCACGGCGATGATGGTCGATCCGAGCAGGGTCATGATCCGATAGACCTCTGGAAACCTGAGGTCGTAGCAGATAGACAGGCCGAGGATTGGGGGAGTGTTCGGCGTGCCGTGTGGACTATCGCCCAGTGGGGTCACCGACAGGGCGCTGCCGGGGGCGATCGTCGCCGACTCCGAATACCGGGTCGCCGTTAAGGCGATATCGAACAGATGGATCTTTCGATAGGCGGCGCTCACATCTCCCTGGGGGTTGATCAGACAGCTGGTATTAAACAAGCGGGCTGAGTCCCCCGAGTGTTCGCCGGCCACCTCTTCGGGCCGTTCCGGGATGCTTCCGGCCAGAAGCCAGATTCCTAGTCGCTTAGCAACTCGTGACGCCCATGTCACTGTCGGTCCATCGAGGGTTTCGGCGTTCTCTCGCAGGAACCGCGGACTACCGGCAACCGAGAAGTACTCGGGGAGGACGGCCAGTCGCGCTCCCTGGCCGGCCGCCTCTTCGATGAGAGCCTCGGCCGAGTCGAGATTGGCCTGGCGATGGGGGCCGGCCGTTGTCTGAATAGCGGCGACGCGCATGGAACACAATAGGCTGCTTCTCGGGCGCAATGACCTCCGCCAGGACCCGGTCCGGAGTGCCCTGTGACTAGAAAAGAGTGACGTGTCCTTCGAAAACTCCGATGTCGTCCGCAGTGCCGTCAGGATGGAGGGCTTTCGCGACGACGAGTTCAACTACCAGCTCATTCGGGCCATGGGCGTCGCCGAGTATGGCGGATCGAGCATCGGCGAGTGCCTGTCTGTCGCTGCCGAGATCACAGACGGCAGCCCGCGAAGCTGGTCGCACGCCTTCGAGCAGCTGGCCGCTCGGGTCGAGCGTCGGGGGCGGGCCTGTTTGGAGCGCGGGCGTCAGGTCAGCGGTCGTGACCAGTTGCTGCGGGCGTCGACCTATTACCGTATGGCCGCCTATTACACCGACGGCCCATCTGGTGCCTCACTGCGCACCGGAGACCGCAGTCAGGCTTGCTTCGTCGATGCAACCGAGTTCTTCGAGCGACCTGTCGAGACGCTGAGCATCCCGTTCGACGGCGGATCACTCCCGGGCTATCTGGCGCACCCGAGCCCAGAGGCCGGGATGGACGTGAACGGACGGTTCCCCACCCTCATCGCCGTCGGTGGCTTCGATTCGAGTGCCGAGGAGCTCTATTTCCACTTAGGTGCGCCAGGGGCAGCGCGTGGATGGAAGGTGCTGGTCTTCGATGGGCCTGGACAACCGGGGTGTATGAGCGGCGACCCCTCCTTGACGTTTCGTCCGGACTACGAGGTCCCGCTGGCTGCGGTGATCGACGCTGTCGTCGACCGGCCGGACGTGGACCCGGACCGACTGGCCCTGGCCGGGCTCAGTTTCGGCTCCTATTTCGCCTCTCGGAGCGCTGCTGCCGACTCCCGGGTGAAGGCACTGGTGGCGAACCCGCCCGTGGTGGACATGAGACGTTATATCGAGGCCTGGGCGGGTCCAGAGATCTTTCGAATGAAGCGGGACATCCGTCCTGAGGACGTGATCGGCGTGCCAGAAGACCTGATGCCGCGGCAGACACAGTGGGGAATCACGGCCACGTGCGTCCGTTTCGGGGTTCCCTCGTACCATGCGTTCAGGGACGCCCTGGAGGGGTATCGGCTGGGGGACATGGCGTCGTCGATCGTCTGCCCGGCCCTGGCCCTGATCGGGGACCGTGAAGGAGCGGAGCCACTCGCCCAGTTCGACTCGTTCGTCGCCGATGTGGCCGGGCCCGTGACGTCGGTGCTCTTCGGTGCTGAAGATGGGGCTTCCACCCATACCCAGTCCGACAACCTGCGCCTGTCGGCTCAAGTCACGTTCGACTGGCTGGACGGACAGTTCAAGCTGTGAGCGCCGATCCTTCGGTCGGCTAAAGAGCACGGGAGGAGAACTGCGCCAACTCCGGACTCGTCTGCTCCTATGGGGCGGTGAACGTGGCCAGCGCGGCGGCCAGGCAATCGGCTCCGGCAGTGGAGACGTCCTCACGCACCCCGAGCAGTGGCGTGAGGGTTGCCCAGCCTTCAGCCACGAGAGCGGCATCGGACTCGGGAGACAGCTCGGCGTGTTCAGCTTGGCGGTCGGCAGCCGCTCCCATACCCCTCAACGTGAGCATTATCGAGCCTGACGTGCTGTCGAGGGGAAAGCCCCGGACCGGGTTCGGCGTGCTCTCAGGCCGGACCGATCGGATGAGGCCGGCGGAGCCCAACGCTCCGTGTCGCAGACCCCGGAGTGCGTGCAAGGGCACGGCAGGAACGTTGAGATTGAGCACGGTGCCAGGTGCCACGTGTTCCATAGTCGCCACCATGCCGTTGACGAGGTGTACCGGGGTTTCCCAGGGAATGGGCTCCTCGCCCCAAGCGATGCTGACAGCGAGTCCCCGAATGCCGAACTGGGCCCCGGTCAAGGTCGCTCCCACCGTGCCTGAGTGGAGGGCGGAGCGGCCCGCGTTGGTGCCGTGGTTGATGCCGGATATCACGAGGTCAGGCTGCGGACCGAAGCCCTCGATACAGGCCAGTATGGAGCACAGGGCTGGCGGACCATCCACCCCGTAGGTCGGGACCTGGCCGAGACCCGGTAGATCGACTACCTCAAAGGGTATGGATTCCCGTTCGTAGACAGGGCCGACGGCGGCGCCCGCTCCGCTGTGGTCGGTCAGAGGAGCTACAACGAGCAGCTCGTGCTGATCGCCGAGTGCCTCGAGCAAGCCTTGGGCCAGCGCGGAGATTCCGGGGGCGAAGACGCCGTCGTCGTTGGTGATCAAAATGCGCAAGGAGAGAGGTTCCCATCAGTTCGGCGGCGTGAACGCCACGGGCTCAAGCCGTGCCCAACGCCGTCGGACGTCGTCTTGTCGGGCCTGAGCGGCCTCATCGCCTACCATACCGGTCGGTGTCGGGACCCAAAGGCCCAACCGACCCGATCAAAGGCGAAGAGCGACCATGACCCCCCGATTATCTGCCGAGGACCGGTCTCCAGCTGAGACCACAACAGCGACTGGCGACCAATGGGTCATCGGTCACGGCCACCAGCGGGCGGTCATTACCGAGGTCGGCGCCACCCTTCGAGCCTTCACCATTGGCGATCGTCCGGTTATCGACGGATTCGGCCCCGAAGAGTGGAGCCACGGCGGACGCGGTCAGGTGCTCGCTCCTTGGCCCAACCGGCTCGGGGACGGGCAGTACACGTTCGAAGAGGAGAGCTCTCAGGTCCCGCTGAACGAGCCGGCGCTGAACAACGCCATCCACGGGCTGGTCCGATGGTTGCCTTGGACGATGGTTGGGCGTGCCCAGAACCGCCTGAGCATGGCCTGCGAGCTCCATCCCTCTCCGGCCTATCCCTACTTCCTCAGGCTCACCATCGAGTACCGGCTAGGGCGTGACGGACTGACCGTCGTCACCGACGCCGACAATCTCGGCCCGAACGACCTGCCCTTCGGTATTGGCTTTCATCCCTATCTCACGGTGGGAACCCCGTCGGTCGATCTCGTCCGTTTGAGGGTTCCGGCCGAGCAGCGACTGATAGCCGACGATCGGGGATTGCCAACAGGCAAAGTAGCGGTCACGGCCACAGAATTCGACTTCTCGGAGGGTCGCCTCGTCGGGGTGACCAAGTTGGACACCGCCTTTACCGGCCTCCGCCGAGATGCCGATGGTCGGGTCCGCGTCGAAGTCGATCATCCGGATGGTGATTGCGGCGTGACCCTATGGGCAGACGAGCGGTTCGGGTACCTCATGGTTTTCACCGGTGACACATTGGCGCCAGAGTCTCGAAGAACCTCGGTGGCGATCGAGCCGATGAGCTGCCCTCCCGACGCACTCCGTTCCGGCACGGACCTGACAGTCCTCCGCCCGGGCGGCCGTTGGACCGGCTCATGGGGCCTCTCTCCGCGTTAGCCCAAGTCGGTCAGGCCACTCCTCGTAGTTCCCAGCGGTTGCCTGCCGGGTCTTCGCAGAAGACGATACGTAGACCATTGAGCTCGAACGATTTGCATTCGATCTCGGCAAGAGTCAGCTTTTGCTCCAAGGCTTGGAGGTCGTCGCCAACCTCCACTGCCACATGCGCTCTCGCCGCTGGCCGGTGGTCGGGATCCTCGCTCAAGTGGATCTGCTTGCCGTCTTCGCTTTCGAACCATCTCGCCGTCGGTGGTGTGGTCGGGTCGAGCTCCACTGACTTGTAGCCAAGGACGTTGACGAGAAATGCCCCTTCGGCATCCGCCCCGCCCACCGGGACGCCGAGGTTCGCATGGTGGAAGACGAGCATACGCGAAAGGTAGCACCGGAAGGATCGCATAGCTCGGGAGAAGCAGGTCGGCGCAGGCGAGGCACTCTCCTGGCCGGACATCTGTCGATGTGGACTTGTCCACATGATGGCTTCTGTGCACCCAGGAGGCGCATGCCACTCCTGACTCTGACGCCGGAGGCCTACTCGAGCGGAGGGCTGTCGGCCAAGAGGTCGACAAAAGAGTTCGCCTTCGACAGCCCAGGTGGCGCCGGTGCGGCCGGAGTGGGCGGAGTGGGCGGAGTGGGCTTCCGAAGACTTACTAAGGAGGACTAATAAGTCTAGGTTTAGCAAGTGGGGGAGTCACCGGACGTGGGTGAAGTGGCAGGAGCGCTTCAGGTCAGCATTGGCCTCCTACGGCGGAAGCTCCACCAGGGCCAGGTGGAAGGCGACTTGACGTTGCCCGAGACCGCTGCCCTTTCCCTCCTCGACCGCAGTGGGCCGACGACATCCGCTGTACTGGCCAGGCTTGAACAGATCAGCCCGCAATCCATGGGAGCGACTCTCGGCGCCCTGGAGGATCGGGCTCTCGTCGAGCGCCACTCCGATCCCGCCGACGCCAGGTGCGCTGTCCTCTCCCTGACGGAGGCCGGCTCACAAGCGGTGAAGACCCGTCGCGCCGTACGCAATCAGCAGCTGGCAACGGCCCTCTCGGCCGAGTTCACCGAGGCCGAGCTTCAGCAGCTGTTGGCGGCGGCACCCCTGATCGAGCGTCTCGCCCAGAACATCTGATGGCTGATCCGAACAAGAGCGCGAGCTCTGAGTCGGTGGCGAGTCGATCGGAGGCCGCCCTGAGGATCACTACCAATGGCGTCACTTCTCCGCGGCGGCTGCTATGTCCACGACGGGTCTGATCCGAAACCCGACCCGCCCAATGCGCCACTTGTTCGTGCCAGGTCGTCGAAGGGCACTGGACGATCGGCCGGAGAACTCAGCGATTCTCGCCCGCCAAGGACAATCTCCGGCCATCGATCCTGAAATGGAACCGGTCGGCCCTTCATAGATCGAAAGAGGGCTCTCATGCCACTGACTGCAATCGACCCGAAGCCCGCACTGGTTGTCATCGACCTGCAGAAGGGATTGGCCACGACGGCGACCGTGCATCCATTCGCCGACATCGTGACGCGCTCGGCCCGATTGGCCTCCGCGTTTCGCTCGCGCGGTCTTCCGGTCGTCCTCGTCACCGCGGCCGGCACGGCACCCGGGCGCACTGAGTCCAACTCCTCCCGGCCGGCTGGATTCACCCCGCCACCGGGGTGGACCGAGATTGTCGATGAGATGGATCCACAGGACGAAGACCATCGAGTCACGAAGCTGCGGGCTGGTGCCTTCCATGCAACCGACCTCCATGAATACCTACAGGGCCTCGATGTCACCCAGGTCGTACTCGCCGGGGTGGCGACCAGCATGGGAGTCGAATCAACGGCGCGAGCAGCCCACGAACACGGTTACAACGTCGTACTGGCGACGGACGCCATGACAGACCGCGACGCAGCCCTGCACGAGAACAGCGTCAAGAGGATCTTCCCAAGATTGGGAGAGACGGCGACTACCGACGAGATCCTGGAGATGCTCGCCAAGACTCACTGACTGATTCGCCTACGAGACCGGTCGGCGGCCAATCGTTACTGTGCCTCTGCCCATGGTTGGTTGGGTCCAAGCGCCATCTCGGCTGCAGCCCGGGCAATGCCCTCTTCGCCGAGCGACTCGGATCCACTCACGCCCACCGCCCCGATAACCGTGCCTTCCCGGATGATGGGGACCCCACCTCGGCCCAAAAAGTAACCACCTTGGGCGACGAAGCTGTGCGCAAATACCGGACGGTCGGCGTAGAGCATCTCGAGGTTCGAGGTTTCGGTGCCGAATGCCGCTGCCGTCTTCGCCTTGGCAATGGCGAAGTCGGCGCTGAACCTCGGAGCACCGTCCATGCGGCAAAAGCCAATGAGGACGCCTGTCTCATCGACGACGGCGATACTGATGGGCGTCCCTCCCTCCGTGGCCAACCGGATGATTTTCGTCGCTGTGTCACTCTCGAGGCTCAATGTGCTTGCTTTCTGTCAGTGGTCATCGCAGTCATGGCTGGACGATCGAAGTCGCCTGACCTATCTTGGCCCGTGTAGGTACATGCTCGTCGTGCGCTACGCGCCTTCGAGTCACCACGGATCCAGGGGGAGGAACGTCGATGATCGGTGATGATCGGATTATCTCAGTTGACGATCACGTGGTTGAACCTCCCGATCTGTGGACATCCAGGTTGCCTGCCAAGTTCAAGGATCAGGCTCCACACATCGTGCGGCAGAAGATGAAGCTCGGCGGCCAGGTGGAAGGTGGAGCCGGGGCGGGCATGAAGTGGGTCGAAGACAGCGATGGTGAATGGTCGGATGTTTGGCACTACGACGGCATTCAGTCTCCTCTGATGGTCGTTTCTGCGGCCGTCGGCTTTCCTGAGATCGGGTTGGGCGTGACGACCTTCGACGAGATTCGCCCGGGGACATGGAAGCAAGTGGAGCGGCTCGCCGACATGGACGCCAACTATGTCGAAGCTGCGCTGTGCTTTCCAAATACGCTTCCGCGATTCTGCGGCCAGACGTTCTACGAGCAACCTTCTCGAGAGCTTGGCCTCCTGTGCATCCAGGCCTACAACGACTGGGTCATCGACGAGTGGGGGGGCGGGCTCGGAGCGGGGCGCCTACTTCCCGTGACACTCGTTCCCTTGTGGGATGCCGAGTTGGCCGCCGCCGAGGTGAGGCGGTGCGCCGACGTGGGAAGCTTCGCAGTCACCTTCCCCGAGACCCCCGTACCGCTCGGGCTCCCCTCGATCCACGACAAGAACCGCTTTTGGGATCCCTTCTTCACTGCATGCCAGGAGACCGAGACGGTCGTCTGTATGCACATCGGATCGTCATCCAAGATGCCATCGACCGCGCCGGATGCGCCCTTCATCATTTCGTCCACGCTCACGTTTCAAAATGCCATGGGGTCACTTTGTGACTACATCTTCTCAGGGACGTTAGAGCGCTTTCCCACCCTCACGATCTCGTATTCCGAAGGCCAGGTCGGCTGGATGCCCTACATCCTCGAGCGTGCCGACAAGCTGTGGGCGGAACGAGCGGCCAACAGTTTCGGTAGCTCGCTGAAGAGCGCCCCCTCCAGCTTCATCGCCGGCAGGGTCTACGGCTGCATTTTCGATGATCTCACCGGGCTTCAGAACAGAGATGCCATAGGGATGGACCAGATCTGTTTTGAGACCGACTACCCACACGCCGACTCGACTTTCCCGAAGACAAGAGAGACGTTCATCCACATCTGCGAGGAAGCGGGGCTCGATGACGCCGAGGCCTACAAGCTGGCGCGCGGCAACGCCATCCAAGGATTCGGGTTGAAGCGTTACGGCCTGTCCGTCTAAGTGTCCTCTTGACAGCTGATCCCAGAGGCCGGCTCCGATGATGCGCGACGTCACTGGTGTCGGACCGCCAACTCCGACTCCACCCTGTGGTGGCCTGCGGGAACGGTCGGGTAGTCGGTGCTCACCTCGAACGTGGCGTGGACAATCAACGCCGCGTAGGACGGCGCACGCCTACGACAGGACGAGAAGCAGCAGCCTCCTGCGCTCGCTCCCTCGGATCTCGACAATCTTGGCCCAGTGAAGATTCTGATGATTGGCGGAACGGGACCGAGCGGAGTCCCAATCGTGCGGCGCCTGGTTGGCAACGGGCACGACGTAGCAATCCTCCACCGCGGGGAACACGAGCGGCCTGAGACCCCTCCGGGCTTAAGGCATATTCACGCTGACCCCTACGATGAGGCGTCATTCTCAGAAGCGGTCGCTGGCACCTCATGGGACGTGATTGTGGCCATGTACGGCCGGCTCCGCATGATCGCCCGAATGACGGCCGGGATGTGCGGCCACTTCGTCTCCGTCGGAGGAGTGCCGGCCTATCGGGGGTGGACTGATCCGTGGCAGTACGATCCACCCGGATTGCCTGTCCCGATCAACGAGGAGGGCGACCTTGTCAACGATCCCTCAATTGACGAGAAGGGCTTTCGGATCGTGGCGACGGAGAGGGCCGTGTTCTCGGCCCACCCCGGCGCAACCCACTTGCGCTATCCGAACCTCTATGGCCCCTACCAACCGGTCCCTCGGGAGTGGTCGGTCGTGCGACGCATCATCGACGGCCGAAAGCAGATCATCGTGGCCGACGAAGGACTAACGCTTCACCACCACTGCTACACGGAGAACTGCGCGGCCGCCGTGGTGCTCGCCATCGAGAGACCCGACCTCTCGTCCGGCTTGGTAGTCAACGTGGGCGACGAAGAGGTGCTCACGATCCGCCAGATGGTCGAACTGTGTGCCCGAGAGCTCGGAGCCGATCTCGAGATCGTGTCACTTCCTTATGATCTGGCCGTCCCAGCTTGGCCACTCCTGGCTCAGCCGCTGCCCACCCATCGAGTACTCGACCTCACGAGGCTGCATGACCGTCTCGGCCATCGCGACGTAGTCCCAGCCCGGGAGGCGGTGCGGCGCACAGCTCGCTGGTTGGCCGAGCACCCGCTCGAGCGCGACGGAGTCGAAGAGCGGGTGCTCACCGATCCCTTCGACTATGCCGTCGAGGATGTCCTGATCAAATCGTGGTTGGCCGCCCGCGAACAGATGGTCGTCCCCGAATTTGTCCGTCGGCCATCGTGGGGTCTCGCCTATAGCGGTCCGAACAGCCGCCCTCGCACTACCAAGGAGTTTGTGGAATGACGAAGCCGCTCGAGGGTATCCATGTGCTCGATATGTCGGTGGCGCTCACTGGGCCCTATGCCGCCACCCTTCTCGCCGACCAAGGGGCAGAGGTTATCAAGGTGGAGCGCCCGGGCATTGGGGACATCGGCCGATGGATAGGAGCATCGGTAAACGGGATGAGCGCGCTCTACCTCATGTGCAATCGGGGGAAGCGGTGCATCGCCGTCGATATCCAGACAGACGAAGGGCTGGCGATAGTCAGGGAGTTGGCGAAGGGTTGCGATGTCTTCCTCCAGAACTTTCGCCCTGGAGTGATCGACCGCCTCGGCCTCGGCTATGAGGCCGTTCGTGAGCTCAACCCAGACGTGGTCTACGCCTCGCTTTCGGGTTTCGGCTCTGTTGGGCCCTATCGAGAGCGAAGCGCCTATGACACGGTGATCCAGGCCTATGCCGGGTTGGCCACCAACCAGGCAGATCCCGCCGATGGCATTCCGGTGTTCCTGCGGCAGACGGCGGCCGACAAGATCACCGCCTTGTACGCGTCACAAGCCATCACCGCGGCGCTCCTGGCCCGGGCGATGGGCCGAGGAGGTCAGCACATCGAGCTGGCCATGATGGATGCCGTGGCGTCGTTCCTGTGGGCCGACTCCGCTGGAAACGAGGTGCTCCTCGAAGCAGAGGGCGATCAGAACTCGAGTTTTGTGGCCGGCTTTAGGCCCATCCGGTTCAGCGACGGGTGGGGCATCGTGACCCCCACTTCGGTGGACGACTTCGCCGGAATGTGCAGGGCGCTCGGGGTCGAGGGTTGGGACGACCCGCGGATTGCCACCATCGAGGAGCGGAATCGAAATCGTGACTACACAGCAGGTTTGATGGACATGTGTTACGCCCTGGCAGTGAACCTCACTATGGCCCAGGCCACCGAGCGCCTGGAAAAAGAGCGAGTTCCTTTTTCGATGGTGCTATCACCAGACGAGCTCACCCGTGATCCACACGCCGTCTCGGTCGGGCTCTTCGAAGAACGAGAACACCACGTTGTCGGCAAGATCCGCTTCCCACGTCATCCCACTCAGTTCGGCGGGACTCCGGTACAGGCAACCGACGCCTCGCCGGCTCTCGGCGAGCAGACTGATGAGATTCTGACCGAGCTGGGCATGGCAGACCGGATTTCAGCACTCCGATCTGCGCACGTAGTGGCCTAGGGTCGGTCAAAGCGGAGTCGCACGTATCACGTACCTCGAGCGAGCAGACGCCACTACTCTCCGATGAAGTTGGGCTCGCGCTTCTCGAAGAAGGCGGTGGGTCCCTCCATGGCATCCTTGGAACGCATGACGGCTGTTCCAAGCTGCTGCTCGATCACAAAGGCATCCTCTTCGGCCAAGCACTCGGTCTGACGCAGGGTTGCGAGTATGGCCCTTACGGCCACGGGTCCATTTCGAGCGATCCTCCCAGCGATCTCCTTCGCCTTGGACAGAGCCTGGCCATCGGGGACGACATGATTGATCAGTCCCAGTTCTTGGGCTCGGAGGGCCGGGACGTCCTCGCCGGTGAGGAGCATTTCAGCTGCGATGGCGTAACTGACCTGCCTGCGCAATCGGACGGCGGAGCCGGCCATGGGGAACAGGCCCCTTTGAACTTCGGTGACGCCGAAGACGGCGCTCTCACCGGCGACTCGGATGTCGGTGCCTTGCAGGATCTCTGTACCTCCGGCACGTGCGAAACCCTCCGCTGCCAGGATGATCGGCTTGGTAGGTCGGTAGGTCTTCAGGTAAGCACCGAGAATGACCTTGGGCTCGTCTTGAAGTCTGATGATCCATTCATTGTCCCGCACCCCCTGGCCGAGACGTCCGATTTCGGCCAGGTCCATACCAGCGCAGAACGTGCTTCCACGCCCGGTGAGGATGGCCACGCGAAGCGAGTCGTCCTGGTCGAGTCGGACCCAGGCGTCGTACAGCCGACAGAGCACCTCGGCGTTGGTGGCGTTTCGCTTCTCGGGTCTGTTGATGGTGACGATCAGCACGGGGCCGTCGGCATCCACCAGCACGAGCGGCTCTGGTGTGGGATCGGACATGGGGTTCCTCCTCAAGTCGGCAGATGGCGGGTCGAGCCGACGGTAGCTGATGGGACATGTCGCTACATAGGCCTTCGGCTCGTCGTTTGCCGACTCTCCGAAGGACGACGTTGTGCCGGCCTCACTCCAGCGCGTTGGTCATATGCAGCGAGTGGTAGCCCGGGATGTAGACCGTCGACAGAAAGTGGTCAGCCCTGGTGAAGCGCGCTTCCCTCGGCCGGCGAGCGGGGATGGTCTACCAGGCCCCACCTGATTCCGACCGACGAGCATCTGACGGAGTGCCACCGGCCTTCGAAAGTGGTTGATCTGCGGTCGAAAATTGGAGAACGATCGGCCGGTCGTATCAATCCGCAGCAGAGCCAAGGTAGGCCTCAACGACGTCGGATCCGATCTCTTCGGGTGTGCCCAACTTCGTGAGTTCGCCGTTGACCATGATGGCTGCACGATCCGAGATGGAAAGGGCGGTCTGGGCGAACTGCTCCACCATGACAATCGTCAGCTGCTCAGAAGCGACAAGCTGGCCGACTACGGCATAGAGCTCTTCCACGACCAAAGGGGCGAGACCCATTGACAGCTCGTCGAGAAACAGGATCTCGGGATTGGTAGTCAGGGCTCTCGCCATCGAGAGCATCCTCTGCTCCCCGCCTGAGAGGGTCCCAGCTAGCTGTTTGCGTCGCCTCCCGAGGACGGGGAACCGCTCGATTGCCTGTTCCTCAATCGAGCGTGCGGTCAATCCTGGGCGCCGGAACGTGTACATCAGCAAGTTCTCAGAGACGGTCAGGTTCGGGAAGATCGAGCGACCCTCCGGGATCATGCACACCCCTGAGCGGGCGAGGTGCTCGGCCGGGTTTCTCCCTAATCGTCGCCCCGCCACCTCGACCGTTCCCGACGTCGCCGGCATCTGGCCGGATATCACCTTCAGCAACGTCGTCTTGCCGGCTCCGTTTGGCCCGAGGAGGGCCAGTGCGGAGCCTTTGGCCACCTCCAAGGTGATCCCGTGAAGGACCTCAATTCGACCATATCCAGCCCGGAGGTCAGTGATTGACAGGGCAGCCGGTCGAGTAGCTCCATCTGCGCCAGACGGGAGAGCAGAGGTGCCGTCGCCGTTGGCGACCGACGCCGTCAGAGGGACAGGCTCATTCACGGTGTCGAGCGGAGGGGTCACAACCGGCCTCGCTTCTGCCGGCGTGACCACGATGTCCGTCTCCGGCTCACTACCGAGATAGGCCAGTTGTACGGCAGGATCGGCCTGGACGGACTTTGGGTCCCCCCGGGAGATGACCCGTCCGCTGTCCATGACGTCGACCCGGGCACAGATCTTCATGACCAGACTCATGTCGTGCTCTACGAGGAGAACGCCCATGCCCTCTGCGGCTAGCTGGACGAGAACCTCACCAAGTCCGCTGGTCTCGTCGGCATTCAGGCCCGAGCTCGGCTCGTCGAGCAGGAGGACGTCTGGAGAGGTGGCAAGCGCCCGGGCCATCTCGACCAACCGGGCGAGCCCAGTGGGGAGTGAGTCGGTGGGCTCGTCGGCGATATCCAGGATGCCGACCCGGCCGAGCTGATACTGGGCTTCTTCGAAGGGAGTGCGTCCACCCTTCGCCTTGCCTCGCTGCATCTCGGCGGCCATGAGTACGTTCTCGCGGGCGGTGAGGCTGCCAAACAGCTCAAGCCGTTGGAACGTACGGGCCAGACCTTGGCGGGAGCGCTGATGGGGCTTCGACGTAGTGACATCGTTTGCGCCTAGGTGAACGGTTCCACGGGTGGGGCGCTGCAAGCCGGTGATGACGTTGAACAGGGTCGTCTTGCCGGCACCGTTCGGGCCGATGAGTCCGTGGATCTCTCCCGCCGCCACCTCGAGGTCCACGGAGTCAAGGGCCAACAGGCCGCCGAAGCTCACGGAGATGTCCGCGGCGACGAGGGCCGGTGGGGCGATAGTGGCGGTAGCGTCAGGCAATGGAGTGAACCTTTTCCGGTAGTGCGGCCGAACCGGGCTGTGAGGTGTCAGCATCGCCCCGACCGCTCGCCGTTTGTGCACGGCGTGCTTGCCACCAGGCTCCCATGCGGGAGTAGACGAGGCCCATCCCGTAGGGATTGCGTCCGACGGCGATGATGCCGACTCCGAAGAGCACATAGGTGAACCCGGCAAACGAGGGGAGGTGCTGGCCAATGAGGGGAATGACGGCCAGACCGATGCCAGCTTGAACCGATCCGGAAAGGATCGTGACGCCAGCCAAGACAACCGCAACGAATAGCACCAGGCTCTCGACGAATCCGAACTGCGAGATAGAGACGGTCCGCGACATTCCCCCATAGAGGGCTCCTGACAACCCGGCCATCCCTCCAGCCAGAATGAACACACTGAGCTTGGTCTTGGTGATGCTCATGCCCACGGTCGCGCAGGCCGCCTGGCTGTCGCTCATGGCCACGAGTCGCCGACCGAATGGCCCTCGACGTAGAGCTCCAACGCCAATGATGCTTACAGCCAAGACAATGGCGAGAAGCACGACGAATGCTCGATCGGTGGTGAAGCGCATGCCGAAGATGTCAGGACGCCCAACTGTGATTGAGCCACCGTCGATAACCGATGGATTGTTGAAGAAGATGCCATCCATCAACACCGCGAACGCCAAGGTCGCCAACGCCATGTAGAGGCCGCGAAGGCGAAGTGCGGGCAGGGCCAGAATTCCTCCGGCAGCTGCGCACAGACCGATGGCAGCCAGCACGCCAAGTATCGAACTTCCTCCGTCGACCTTTGTCATCGCCCAGGCTCCGAGGCCCATGAAGGTGAACTGGCAGAGCCACACCTGACCGCCGTAGCCAGAGAGGAGGACCAACGAGAGCGCAGCCAAGCCGATCGAAAGGGCAATTCCCAACGTGTAGAGGTTGGTACCTGTGATGAGTGCAGCCAATAGTGCGGTGAGCCCAACCAACACCACGCCGCCTATGAGGGTTGCCCTCAAGCTGGCTGTTCGAGGCGCCCGAAGACGAGCTACACGCCCTACCGCCAGTTTGGCTTGCGGCATCAGCAAGAGGGCGATGATCAACATTCCCATCGGGAGCACGGCGGTGACGTCGTTCAGGAAGTTGCCAGGGACGTATCCGACGGCGAGCGATTCGGCCAGCCCGAGGATCATGGCACCGAGGAAGGTGAGTGGTAGTGAGTGCAGTCGACCAACGATGGCTGCGGCGTAGCCGAAAATCACAAGCTCCGAAAGGATGACGAGGCTCATACCCGTGCCGGGGGCCAACAGGATTCCGGCTAGCCCGGCAGCCATGAATCCAATGATCCACGCGAACCCGGACAGTCGGCCCGATCGCGCCCCGGTCATCGACGCCAGGGCCGGGTCGTCCACGACGGCCCGCATTGCCACCCCGATCCGGGTCCGCTTGAAGAGAAGCCAGAGTGCCACAGCCACACCAACAGCACATCCCACCGTGATGATCTGCTCATAGGTGAGGTTCACCCCTAAGACGTCTACCTGGTCACCGGAGAACCACGGTGGCAAATTCCTGGTGACGGTTTGATTCCAGATCGTTCCGGTGATGCCGTAGAGAACCAAGAACAGCCCGAGGGTCACCACGATCATGGTGTTGAGTGATGAACCGTAGAGAGGTCGCATCAGCGCCCTCTCTACGACAACGGCAAAGACCGGTGCCAGCACCAAGAGGACGATCAGGAGCGAAACGATCGGGTTCCAACCCCAGCCTTGCCACATCTGCCAGTAGAGATACGCCAAGAACATCCCGACTGCTCCGTGGGCGAAGTTGAAGACGCCCGTGGAGTTGTACGTAACCACCAATCCGCTGGCAGTTACGGCATAGATGGAGCCGGTCACAATCCCTACTACGACAAAACTGATGAACTCGCTCACAATGTCTCGACTTTGTCTAGGGAGTCGGTGTAATCAGCGGGAGATGCCTTTGTAGCTCGTCGGATAGAAGCCTTTGGGGTTGCAGATGAAGCCCGACTTCGGATCTGGCGGGATCCTCTTCCATTTGCCGTTCTCGTATTGGGCGACCAGCCAGCACTGTCCAGGAATCTTCTGTGCTGGATTCTGGTTGGAGATGAGCCCGTTGGCATTGAACGACGTGACTTTGTCCAACTGGGCGTCAAGGCTTCCTCGGGTTGGATTGGGTCCAGCCGCCTTCAGTGCTTGAACGAAGAGCTCGGCGTTAATCCAGGAGTCCAGGGTGTAGAGATCGAGCTGGGTGGAGGGATCGACCTTCTTCGCCCACTCGTCGAAGGTGGCGACGGCGGGAACGACTTTGGCGTCTTCTCCCATGTAGAGGGCGTCCACTCCCGTCACGAGTGTGCCGTTGCCTGCCGATCCGGGCGTGAAGTTGGCCTCGTAGGCGTTCGACCCACTCACCAGTAGGGCATTGAGCCCCTCTTGTTTCATCTCTTGGGCGATGTTCGAGATATATGCGCCTTGCTGCGATGGTTCGAACACCATCTTCACGCCGAGGGCCTTCATCTTCAAGATGTCGGGCAGAAACGAGGTCTCCGAGAAACTGGCATCGCGGGCATATAGCCATTTGTAACCCAGGCTGTAGGTCAACTTCTTGTAGGTCTGTTCAGCGATCACTGCGGTCGCTGCCGAGTTGGATCCGATCACTCCGACAGCCTGGGTGGCAGCCGGATACTTCGACTTCAACCACTTGAATGGTCCGGAGATCTCGCCGCCGCTGACCGTAGGCACGGCTGAATAAAGATTCGGGTCCGGATTGAGGGCGGGGGTGAGGACCTGGGTGATCGTAGGAAGTTTTGCCGCGTCGATGGCCGGCTGCTCAGCTCCGTCGAGCAGTGAGAACCCACCGACAATGGCGAAGTCACTAGCGGCGATGCTCTTTGCCTCGTTGGCCACGGTGCCCGATGAGAAAGCACTGTCCCTGGCATCGAGCACCAGCTTGCGGCCGTTCACGCCACCTTGACTGTTGATATAAGCGAAGTACGCCTCGGTTCCGATCTTGGCTCCCTCGAACAGGCCCGGTATCGGTGCAGAAATATCACTGATCGATCCCACCGTGATGGTCTTGGCCGTGACTCCGGGAGTGGACGGCCCCCCCGTGGCGGCGTCAGCCGCGGTGGCCCCGACCCCGACCGACGCAGCGCCGGTCCCAAGCACAAGCGCCAACGCGCACGTCATCACTCGACTGTTTCGCACCTTAGTAATCCCCCATCACACCGGCTCGCCCCGAATCCGGGACGAAATCTTTGGAGACGCCGCCCGGTATCTGCCAGACGAGGTCTTCCCCCGGGGACATCTAATCACAGCTTCTTACTCAATGGCGGTCTGTCTCGAGTGATCGAGAAGAGTGCCCAAGGGGCTGCCCGCCGCGCCGCTCCCTTGGGGTCCTTACTGGTGGATGCCCCGGCTCAACTCAAAGCCAACCACGTGAGGGGGCGACACCCGGAGCCGTTTTGAAAATCCCATGGAAGGGACTCGAACGAGGTCCCATCCCGCCCGGAAAATGGCCGTCTGGAATCGATGCGCCCTACAGTGCTTGGCTGTCTTCATGCGCGGAAGCGCATGAAGACCGTCCGGTGGTGATGGAGAACGGATCGATTGGGAGGCAACGCTTGCGGCATCAGACAGAGGCGGCTGGGCGAGCCGGCAGTTCCCCGCCCGATGGTTCCGAGCCGGGTTCAACCCGCGATCGTTTGCTCGACTCTGCCGCTCGGCTCTTCGCCGAGAAAGGAATTGCCAATGTTTCGATCGCGGAGATCGTCCGCGGAGCTGGACAGAGGAATGTGTCTGCGGTGCATTACCACTTCGGAGGCCGCGACGAGGTTCTTCGGGAGGTGCTGGCCCGACATGTTCCGGCCATTGCTGATCGGCGCATCGAGCTGCTGGGGGAGAGCCGGACGCATGCAGCTTCCGGACCGCGATCAGCGGTCGAGGCCATCGTGCGACCCCTCACTGAGTTCGCTCAACGTGGTTGGCGCGAGCGCTGCTATCTGCAGATCGGCTCCGAGCTGACGGGGTCGTTGTCGGAAGCGGCACCGGCCGTTCAGGCCCTCATGGCCGAAACGGCTGGCTATGAGGCCTGGGAAGAGTTCCGCAGCCGATGCCCAGCCGTTCCCGAGGATCTTTGGTGGGTTCGACGGGAGATATGCATCGTGTTCATCGGACGGGCGGCTGCCGACCGAGCACGCCAGCTCGACGGAGTTGACGGCACCGCCATCCTTTCGGACGACCGATTCGTCGACAATCTCATCGATATGGTCATTGGAGCCATGTCCGCGTCGCATGGCGAGGGCTGACAAGCTGAGCCCATGGCGACGAACTTTCACGTACCGACCCCCGCCGAGTTGAGCGCGATGTTCGAGGCACTCAAGAACTGGGACAGGTGGAGCGATGCTGACCAGTTGGGCGCACTCAATCACATCACCCCTGACTGTCGAGTGAAGGCCGCCCACCTCGTAGCCACCGGGGAGACGATCAGTCTGTCGCACGATTTGGCCACTCAGCCGATGCCTGAGGACCCACGGCCTGTCGAGCACCACATGCTGGCCTCCGGAGACGCTAGAGACTCAAACGGGATTCCGGGCTATGAAGCGGCCCGTGACCACCTCGCTCTCGACATGCACGGTCTCTTCACCACCCATGTGGACGCGCTGTCTCACATGTTCGTACGTGGCGAGATGTTCGGAGGGCGGCCGGCAAGCGAGGTCCGCAGTGACGGGGCGCGATTCAATACCGTGATGGCGATGGCAGAGGGCGTCGTCGGTCGGGGAGTGCTCTTGGACATACCAAGGGCTCGGGATACCAGCTTTTTCACTCCGGCCGAGGTCGTCACCATCGACGACCTCGAGGCGGCGGAGGAGTCCGAACACGTACGAGTGGGGCGCGGCGACATACTCCTCGTCATGTGGGGTCGTGAGGCCCGGAGGAAGGCGACCCAAGGATTCGACGGCTTCTCGGGGCTTCATGCCGAATGCTTGCCCTGGCTCCAAGAGCGCGAGGTGTCGGTTCTCGGCAGTGATGGGATCTCGGATCCCATGCCGTTTGTTGGCACACCGGAGTGGCCTTTTCCGGTCCATCAAATCGGCATCACCGCAATGGGACTGCATCTCATCGACAACGTCGCACTTCAGAAGCTCGGCAATCGGTGTGCACAGCTGGGAACGTGGGAGTTCATGTTCTCAATGGGACCCCTGCGCATCACCAAGGGCACAGGTTCGCCCGTTAACCCCATCGCCATACTGTGACTACGTCTGATTCTTTGAGCGAGCTCCTCCAGCGCTACGCCCGAGGGGTCGACGACCGAAATGTGGAATCGCTTGCCTCCTTGTTCCACCCCGAGGCCGTGGTGATTGGCGCTGGAGGCACGATGAGCAGCGCCGAATGGTTAGAAACGATGCGAGCCCCCCGCACCTTCCCGGCGAGCATGCACGTGATAGGGGTGCCGGTGGTGACGCATTTCGAGGGTGAGCCTCATGCCGTCATGGACACCTACGCGGTGGTGTACCAGCTAGGGGACTCAAAGGATGGGGCCGGCGATCTCACCATGGGCATTCGATACCTTGACCAAGTCGTCCTCGTAGGGGATGACTGGCTGTTCGAGCGACGGGAGAGTCAGATTCTCTGGGTGCGCTGACGCTCCTTCGGGCCTTGATTCAGTCAGGCTTCCTCCGCAGCAGCCGGCCAGGGGCGGCACCCGTGAACGAGCCCTTGTCGATCGTTACCTGACCGCCCACCAACGTGGCAAGGAATCCATCGGATCGCTGTTCGAGACGGAGTCCGTGTGCCGGGAGGTCATTGACGAGCGTGGGAACCGCTGGTCCCACGGTCAGTGGATCGAACACGTTGAGATCGGCCACCATGCCGGGGCGCACGAGCCCACGATCGCTGAAGCCCCAGGCCATGGCCGGGGCCAGCGTGATCATGCGCACCGCCTGCTCCAAGGTGAACTCCTGGCGGTCTCTCACCCAGTAGGCCAGCAGATGAGTATGGATTGAGGAGTCAGCAATCTGACTCAAGTGAGCCCCAGAGTCAGAGAACGTCATAACTGCCCGTGGGTGCCGAAGTGCCCGCAGCAAGACCGTTTCGTCCTGAGGGTACCGACTCGGCTGTATAAACAGCTGGCTGCCGCCAGATTCGACGCAGAGGTCGATCAGGGCTTCGGCGGGATGGACTCCTCTTTGACGAGCAACGTCTGCCACCGAAGGGTTCGGGGGCACGCCCCGCTCGTAGACCTTCATTCCCTCGAAATCGGGGGGGCGGGCCTGTGCTCCCACTCCTGTCCATTTGCCATACTCGGCGTTGACGGCAGCGTCGACATACGGCTTGCGGCCGTCCCTGTCGGAGAGAATTGCGAGCTGGTCTTCGAGCGGACGCCGCCGAAGGTCACTCCAGGCAGGAAGAAGGTCGAACGGCAGCTTCGTTCGCAGGGAAAGCAAGACCGAGATCCCACGACAGTGGGTCTGGGCGATCATCCTGGCTCCACTGGCTGCCGCTTCGTCGAGGAAGTCGAGGAGGTATCCCGACGATTGGGTGGCGACCATCCCGAAGGTCATCGGCACTCGTGTCGACGCGCCCAGCTCGCTCATGCGGGCCAGTGCTCGAGAGCGAATCTCGGGTTCTTCTGACGACATCCCGCCATCTGCTCCCTCGAAGATGCCTTGTCCGGATTTGCCCATCACGCCTACGAGTTGGACGACCTCGCTCCAAGAGGCGAGTCGGGATGCAACGGGTCGACCGTCAGAGGTCTCATGGTGCTCGCTGCGCGATGTCGAAAATCCGATGGCCCCAGCCCTCAATGAGTCGGCCAACTGCCCTTTCATGAGCGCCAAGTCATCCTCGGTGGCGCCCGGCTCGAATGCTCGCTCGCCCATTGCCCAGGTCCGCAGGGCCGAGTGACCAACGTTGGCGGCGATGTTGATTCCCTTCGGCAGTCGGTCGACTGCATCGAGATACTCGGGAAATGTCTCGAAGGTCCAGTCGATTCCAGCCGCAAGTGCTGCAGGGTCCATGTCTTCTGCTCGTTCCAGGTTGCGAACGACGAGGGCGCGCTGATCGGAACGAACGGGTGCCAAAGTGAAGCCGCAGTTGCCCATCACCGCCGAAGTGACACCATGCCAACACGAGCTGGATCCGCCGGCGTCCCAGAACACCTGAGCATCCATGTGCGTATGGCCGTCGATGAATCCCGGTGTGACCACATGGCCTTCTGCATCGATCTCCTGGAGCCCCGGCTCGTTGACTCGTCCGACCGCTTCGATCACCCCGTCGGTAATGCCGACGTCGCCTCGAAACGAGCCGAGGCCGGACCCGTCCACGATCGTTCCATTGCGAATGACCACGTCGTGGGGCATGACGACTCTTTTCTCTGCTTCTTGCACGGTAATGTGCATATATTAGATCGTGTGAGTGAGTCAGCGAAGATCCATGCTCAGCTCGGCCATCCTGTCATTGACATCGACGGGCATATGGCTGAGCACTTTCCGACCCTTGTCCCATACCTCGAGGGTGAAGGACTCTCCTTGAGCCATCCCTCCTTGCGGCGCCTTCTCCCGCCGCAAGGAGGAACCGATGTGAGTTGGCATGACCAGAGCCCAGAGCAGCGATCCTCAACGCGGACACCAAGGGGGCCATGGTGGAGTTCGCCGTCACGTCAGACCATCGATCTGGCCACGGCTCTGTTCCCCGAGCTGCTCTACGAGCGACTGGACGAGATCGGAATCGATTTCGGGGTGGTGTATCCAAGCCTCGGACTGGTCTTCCTGCACACGGCCGATGAGCAATATCGCCGGGGCACGTGCCGGGCACTCAACCGAGCCAATGCGGCAACGTTTGCCCCACTGGCCGATCGCCTCGCTCCGGTGGCAGCTATTCCGATGCATACTCCCGAGGAGGCCGTTGCCGAGCTCGAGTTCGCGGTTGAGGAGCTTGGGTTCAAGGCTGTCCTCTGCGCTGGCTATGTAGAGCGGCCGTTCGATGCTCTGGCCGACAGAGATCCTCTTGTCTCCCGATACGCCACATGGGTGGATCAGTTCGGATTGGACTCGGCCTATGACTACGACCCGGTGTGGGCGCGCGCTCAAGAGCTGGGCGTCTCTATTGCCTTCCATTCGGGGTTCATTGGCATGACGCCGTTTCGGTCACCGACCAGCTATGTCTTCAACCACCTCTCCATGTTGGCGGCGGGACAGCAGTCGCTGGCCAAATCGCTCTTCTTGGGAGGAGTGACCAGACGATTTCCGAACATGAACTTCGTGTTCCTGGAAGGAGGGGTGGCCTGGGCCGCAGCCCTTTTTAGCGACATCGTGGGCCACTGGGAGAAGCGAAACATCTCGGCACTTCGCCGCGACCTCGATCCGGCCCTCGTAGATCGGGCTCTCATCGCTGAGCTGTTCAAGCGGTTCGCCGGTGACGCTCCTCGATCCGGCGCCGGGCTGATGGCCCGACCCAGGGAGCCGGAGGACATGCTGGATGAATGGGCGGCATGTCAGATCGAAAGGGTCGAGGACATAAAGGGACTGTTCGCTGACCGCTTCTACTTTGGCTGCGAGGCGGATGATCCCCTGACCTCAATGGCCTTCAACACCAAGGTCAACCCGTTTGGGACCGAGCTGAAAGCGATGATGGGCTCGGACATTGCCCACTGGGACGTGCCCGACATGACAGAGGTGCTGGAGGAGGCCTGGGAAATGGTGGAGCGAGAGTGGATCGACGAGTCGGCGTTCAAGAAGTTCACCTTCACGAACCCAGCTCGCTTCTACACCGAAACCAACCCTGGCTTCTTCGAAGGGACAGTCGTCGAGTCGGCCGTAGCTGAACTGCTGGCCGGGTGCCCAGATGCTTGACTTACTGATTAGAGGCGGGATTGTGGTCGACGGGACGGGAGCCGAACCGTTCCCCGGCGACGTCGGAATCAGTGAAGGCCGGATCGTGGTTGTCGGAGTCGTCGAGGACTCAGCCCACAGGACCATCGACGCCCAGGGGAAGATTGTCTGCCCGGGGTTCATAGATCTCCACACCCACTATGACGCCCAGCTCTTGTGGGACGACACTGCTAGTCCCTCGGTCCTCCACGGAGTGACCACCATCTTTGGGGGAAACTGCGGCTTCTCGATCGCCCCGCTCGGGCCCGGCGACGGAGAATACGTGCGGCGGATGATGGCTGTTGTCGAGGGGATACCTCTTGAGGCACTGGAAGGCGGAGGCGCGTGGGATTGGTCCACCTTCGGTCAGTACCTCGATCGGATCGATACGGGGTTGGCGGTCAACGCAGGGTTCCTGGTGGGCCATTCGACCCTGAGGAGGATGGTGATGGGGGATGCCGCCACGACCGACCAGGCATCGGAGACCCAGATCTCGGAGATGGTCCGACTGGCGGAAGAGTCCCTTGTGGGCGGCGCCCTCGGATTCTCCTCTTCCCTGGGAGAAGGCCACCTCGATGGGGACGGTCAGCCCGTACCGTCCAGGGCAGCGGCATTCGAGGAGTTCGTGGCTTTGGCCGGCTCCTTGCGTCAGCATCCCGGGACCACCCTCGAGTTCATCCCCACGGTGGGACCGATACCGCAGGACCGGATGCGGTTGATGGCCGATATGTCATTGGCGGCAGATCGCCCGTTGAACTGGAATCTTCTCGGGAGCCTTGCCTCCGAGGAGATCTACGAACAACAGCTTTTGGCCTCGGACCTGGCGACCGAGTTAGGTGCCCACGTAGTGGCGCTGACGCTTCCCGACATGATGCGCATGCGATCGAGCACCCTGTTGCACGGGTTGCCTGGATGGGGCGAGATCCTGTCCATGGCACCGTCGGAGCGGAGGCGGGCGGTATCAGATCCATCGGCGAGGTCCTCGCTGCGAGCCGCTGCTGAAAAGATGGCGACGCGGGGGCGGGGCGTGTTAACTGACTTTCGACTCATGGAAGTTGGCAACCATGAGTCCCCGTGGGTCGGGCGATCTTTGGCTGACATTGCCGAGGAACGGGGGACGGACGTCATCGATGTCCTTATCGACATCGTCTTGGTTGATGGTCTTACCCTCTATCTCGTTCTGCCCTCGCTCGCCCCCTCAATGGGTCGGTCCGACGAAGGTTGGAGAGTGCGGGCCTCGGTGTGGAAAGACCCCCGAGTGATGCTCGGAGGATCTGACGCCGGAGCCCACCTGGATCTCATGTGCCATGCCAACTATCCAACGGTTGTGCTCGGAGAGGCCGTGAGGAGCCGCTCGCTGCTCTCGCTGTCCGAGGCAGTTGCCCTGATGTCGGATCGACCGGCCCGCCACTACGGTCTCCGGGAACGGGGTCGAATCGAGATGGGGTGGCATGCCGACCTGGTTGTATTCGACCCAGAGGCAGTTGGCAGCAATCCAGCGGAGCTGCTCCACGATCTGCCCGGTGGCGGCGAGCGGCTGTTCGCTTCGTCACGTGGGATCGAGCATGTGATCGTGGCCGGTGAAGAAGTGGTGACGTTCGGGGAGATGACCACAAGACGCCCCGGTCGGGTGCTTCGATCCGGGATAGACACCGACACGGTGAGCCTCGCTGATGTCAGGCCGTAGCCGCACCATCGATAACGAGCGTGGTACCCGAGATCGTTGCCGCTTCGTCGGATGCCAGGTAGGCGACAGCTCCGGCTACTTCCGATGCGTCAATGACGCGACCCATCGGAGATGCAGCTCGGACGAGAAGGGACATATCGGCATTCTCGGGAAGCTCGAAGTCCCTAAGAAACGGGGTATCGACCGATCCGGGGCAAACGGCATTCACCCGAACTCCCGCTTTGGCCAGCTCGATGGCCATCGACTTCGTAAGCATGATCACGCCGCCTTTCGATGCGCAGTACGCCGCGTTGTAAGGCGTGGCGCGCAATCCCGCCACCGAGCCCATGTTGACGATATTGCCTTTCGTCTCGAGCAGGGCTGCGAGGGCACTGCGTGACAGGAGAAAGGTGCCCGTGAGATTGACGTCGATCACCATCCGCCACTCGTCAGGCTCCATGGCCGAGATAGATCGAGCCATGCCGATGCCGGCTACGTTCACCAGTACGTCGAGGCGGCCATGACGGTCCAGTGTCGTCTCGACAGCATTCGTGCAGGATGCAGCATCGCGAACGTCGCTGACGACCATGCCGTCGGTGGCGCAAAGATCGCAACCAACCACTACGGCACCCTCTTCGGTCAATCGCTCGACCACGGCCGCTCCGATGCCGCTTGCTGCCCCGGAGACCAGCGCCACTTTTCCGTCGAATCGTCCCATCCGGTGCAACGTAGCTGCTCTGGACTGGGAAGAGCCCTGGCCGAGGGTCGGCAGAAATCATCTTGCAATGACAGCTTGACGGCTATTCGTCGAGTGTCTGGGGGCGACTGGTGAGAATCGTGGAGGCAAGTAAGACCGTCACGAGGTTGGCGGAGCAGGGCCACCTGATCGACGGGAGCTGGACGTCCAGTGCAGAGGGCGGAACGTTCGTCCACCAGTATGCGGCCACTGGTGCTGTCCAAGCTGAAGTTGGCATGGCTGGTGCCGACGACGTCGATCTAGCTGTGGCTGCCGCCAGGGCGGCCCTGCCGTCATGGGCCGGACTGGCGCCGCTGAAGCGGGCGAATATCTTGTTTCGGCTGGCTGACCTTCTCGAGCGCCATGCCGACGAAGCGGCCGAACTCGCCGCCTTGGACAACGGCACCCCTGTGAGCGTCATGCAGCCGGGTCGTTACACCGCTGCATGGGTCCGCTACTACGCAGGTTGGTGCGACAAGCTCGACGGGGAGTTGCTTCCAACGGGTTCGGGGCTTTCGTACGTACGTTTGGAACCCTTCGGGGTCATTGCCGCCATTCCGCCTTGGAACGGGTCGATGATGGGAATGGGGCAGAAGTGCGGGCCAGCTCTGGCTTCGGGCAACACGGTGGTTGCAAAGCCGCCCGAACTCTCCCCATTCGGAATGCTGCGATTCGCCGAACTGGCCCTAGAAGCGGGGGTTCCGGCCGGCGTCCTCAACGTGGTGGTCGGAGGGGCCGAAACTGGGTCGGCGCTAGTGGCGCATCCCGGTATAGACAAGATCACCTTCACAGGGGGTGGCACCACGGCCCGTCGTCTGATGGAGACCGCGGCGCGGAATCTGACACCCATGGCCCTGGAACTGGGAGGAAAGTCGCCGAACATCGTCTTCCCCGATGCCGACCTGGACGTGGCTGCAACTATCGCCGCGCAGTTCGGAACGGCTCTGCTCTCCGGCCAGGGATGTGCACTGCCCACCCGCCTCTACGTTCATACCGATATCTACGACGAGGTAGTGGGAAAAGTCGTGAGAGCCGTCGAGTCGGTTCGAGTCGGTGATCCGATGGACCCGCAGACCTTTGTTGGCCCAGTGGTCACCGAATCGGCGATGGAACGCATCCTTCGAGTCATCGAACAGGCAACGGATGACGGAGCGACCTTGCTCGCCGGCGGGCATCGGGTGGAGGAAGGGGATTTGGCTGCTGGCTGGTTCGTCGCTCCCACTGTTTTTGGCGACGTCGACCACGACAGCGACCTGGCCCGCAACGAGGTATTCGGGCCAGTCCAAGCGATCCTGCGCTTTCAGACTGAAGACGAGGTTCTAGCCAAAGCGAACGACACCTCGTTCGGACTGGGCGCCTACGTGCACACTCGCGATGTCAGTCGAATTCAGCGCTTCGCCAAGGAAATCGAGGCAGGTACGGTCATGGTCAACGGCGTGGGACAAATGTCCCCCTCCACCCCATTTGGTGGATTCAAGCAGAGCGGGTTCGGTCGGGAGGGTGGGAGAGCGGGCATAGAGGAGATGGTGCGACGTAAGTCGGTATTCATCGCTCCCTAGATCTTCATGGCCCCAGGGTCTTTGGAGTCTGTCAAAAATGTCAGGCTGCTGTGCCGGGACGTGGTCCTGCTTTGTACTCGCCGAGAACTTGGTCGAGGGCCCCGAGTGCCCGTTGGAGTTCGTTGGGGTTGGAGGTGTATCTGCTTCTGGCAATGGTCTGAGCGAAGAGGCTGCGACGCCTACGGACCGTCCAGGAGAGGCTCGAGCACTGGTGCCAAGAGATCGAGGGCTTGTGCGGTGAGAACTGGAAGCAGGTCGACGCGGCCGCGAGCCACTCCCGTATACCAACCAGCTCGAAGCGCTCCGACCATCGCTGCCATGATGACGCCGGGCCGGAGATCGACATCCTGGTCGACTCCCATTCGCTGGGCGACAAGGGCGGTCATCTCGCCATGCTTCTGCATCAGCAGCTGCAATCCTCGCTCGGCTATCGCCGGCTCGGCGACGATGACCACTGCTCGCCAGCGCTCGACCTGCGACTGTCCGTCACTCGCTCCATCAGAGACCTTGGACAGAGCGAAGCGGACAGCGGTGATTGCGGGCTCCTCGGAGGGTCGCTGAGCCAGAGTGAGCACGACATTGTCGATCCGCTCGACGATCCGTCCGAGGACGAGGTCTTCTTTGGTCGCGAAGTATCGGAAGAATGTTCGGGTCGAGATGTCAGCGGCTTCGGCGATTTGATCCACGGTCACTGCCTGGAATCCGTGGATGGCAAACAGCCTGAGAGCGGTCCCTTCGATCTCGTCAGCCAACTTCGCTCTACGTCGATCACGTGTGGCCACAGTGTGTGAGGAGGTCGTCATGGAAATCGAATCGTGCTCCGATAGGGGGCGGCAGTACTGCCATTGTGTCACTATTGACAAATGACCTCATCCGACTTGCCTGGGACTGACCCTTTCGCCCCTGCGACGCTAGGTCCTCTCGCCCTGCGGAACCGGTTCATAAAGGCCGCGACGTTTGAAGGTCCGGCCCGAGACAATCTGGTCACGGACCGGCTCATCGAATTTCATCGGCGTATCGCCGCCGGTGGTGTTGCCATGTCGACGGTGGCATATTGCGCAGTTTCCCCGGAGGGAAGCACCGATGGTCGAACCGTGCTCCTCCGCCCCGAGGCCGTTCCGGGTCTCAAGCGATTGAGCAGTGCCGTGCATGCAGAGGGTGCCTCGGTATCGGCCCAGATCGGACACGCCGGCCCCGTCGCAAATCCGGCTGCCACCAAGCTTCCGAGTCTGGGACCGACGCGAATCCTCAATCCGCTGGGTATGCGCCGTTCACGAGCGGCCTCTGAGGATGACATCCAGCGCCTCACCGTTGCCTATGCGCAAAGTGCGAAACTCGTGGCTGAAGCAGGATTCGACGCTGTTGAGATCCACCTGGGACACGGATACTTACTCAGCTCGTTCCTTTCGCCGAAACTGAACACGCGCTCTGACCAATGGGGCGGCAGTCTGGAGAATCGGGCTCGATTCCCGCGTCAAGTGTTGCGGGCGGTGAGAGAAGCTGTAGGGGGGTCCCTCGCCATTACTGCAAAGCTGAACATGGCGGACGGAGTGAGCGGAGGCTTCTGGCTCGATGAGAGTGTCCAGGTTGCCCGTTGGTTGGAGGAGGATGCGACAGTTGACGCTCTGGAGCTCACTGGCGGCAGCTCCCTGGCCAATCCCATGTACTACTTTCGAGGCGAGGCACCGGTGGCGGAGATGGCGCAGATTATGCCAAAGCCGTTGCGAAAAGGATTCCAACTCGTCGGTGGAAAGTTCTTTCATGAATACCCCTACGAGGAGGCGTACTTTCTTCCCTACGCCCGACAGTTCCGTCAGGCTCTCAATCTTCCGCTCATCCTGTTGGGCGGAATCAGCCAACTGGAGACTGTCCACCGGGCTCTGGCCGAGGGATTCGAGTTTGTGGCCATGGGCCGCGCGCTTCTTAGAGAGCCGGAACTGATACGGGAGTGGCAATCGGGCGCAACCAGTGTTTCGTTGTGCGTTCACTGCAACAAGTGCATGCCAACGATCTATCGAGGCACGCACTGCGTGCTCGTGGCGGCCGAAGACCGACTTGGGACGCAGAAGCCGGACTGAGGTGCAACGAGGGCTCGGGTCAGGCCGTCCACGGCGCACAAGTTCGATCTGGCATCTATCGTCCGATTCGGACGGTTCGCTGGTTTCACCGAGGGACCGACTGACTCATCACCCAATTGATGACTGAGCTCTTCACGCTGCAGTCAGCAACCCATGGAGGACAAGTGCCGCATCCCCTTGACGAGTTTCCGATCCACCAAGCCCCACTCTCCATGGCCCAGGTGGTGACGTCGGACTCCAACGCCTACGACCGCTGGTACTTCAATGCTCATGGGCGCACCGGTGATCCAATGGCTGTCTTCGGGATCGGTCTCTACCCGAACCTCGGAGTCATCGACGGATACGTGACGGTGCGCACCGGGGACCGCCAGATCACGGTGAGGGCTTCTGACGCCTTGGATGAGAGTGTCGACCGGCTGAACCCATCTGTCGGGCCGTTCAGTATGGAGATCGTCGAACCACTCCAGCGACTCCGATTCATCTGTGACGGGGATGAGTTCGGGGTCGGCTGTGATCTCACATGGGAAGCCTCATTTCCCGCGGTCGACGAGGTGCATCACCTCTGGCAGCCCGGCTCGAAGGTGGTGCTCGACGCCCAACGATTCGCACAAGTGGGTTCGTGGGAAGGCGAGTTGCGGTTTGATGGGAAAACGGTCGAGGTGGATCCCGGACTATGGCTTGGCACCCGCGATCGCTCGTGGGGCATCCGCCCTGTCGGAGAGCCGGCGGCGCCCGGCCGCGATGCCTCGGAACCCGTTGAGGGGTTCTGGTGGAACTACGTACCGCTCCGTTTCGATGACTTCATGATCGTCGTGATTGTGCAGGAGGACCCTGACGGGCATCGCGTTCTCAATGACGCGGTCCGAGTATGGCCGGCTGCGTCAGGGAAGCGCCCTGAGCAGCTGGGCTGGCCTCGCGTGGATGTGCGCTACCGCTCTGGCACGCGGTTCCCCCTAGGCGCCACCATCTCTCTCACTGAGCCTGATGGCACCCCGATCACTATTGAGGTCGAGACTCGGGGCCATGTGGCGCTGAGCGCAGGCACTGGATACGGGGGGTCGTGGACTCACGGGTCGTGGAAGGGCCGTAACTGGGTCGAAGGGGTCGACATCGACCTCACCGACCCGGAGGTCGCGGCCATGATCCCATTCGGTCTCCTCGATCACGTCGCGTATGCCACCATCGGCGAGGCTGAAGGTTGGGGACTTTTCGAGCTCGGCACCTTTGGCCGCCACGACCCTTCGGGCTTCGTCGACTACGGCTCGGTGGCCCCGTAAGGCCTGGCGCAATGGCTGTGTCCTGGGTCTCACCGACGGTGAGGTCAGATGGGCCTTCGTTATCGCACAGGACGTGATCCGGTCCGGTTAAGAAACGGGATTGGGCTCAAATTGACAGGCCATAGCGAGGTCTGGGTGAGCACTTGATCTCAAATGTCATAGGGAGCCTCGTGGCTCAGCGAGAGCGTGAAAGGCCACCGCTGCGGCCGTGGCTACATTGAGCGAATCGACGCCTTCAGCCATCGGGATGTTGATCACCACATCGGATGCGGCCACCGCTGCGTGCGACAGTCCCGATCCTTCTGCACCTAGTAGGAGGGCTACGCCGGTGCACTGACCGAAGCCGACGCTCCCGGACGCCAGCTTGGAAAGACTGACGGCTGGAACGGCAATATCTGACGGAAGGCGGGGCGCCAAGGCAGCGATCACGAAGCCGGCATCCCGCAACAGGTCGAGCCCACTCGGCCATTCCGCAAATCGGGCATACGGCACGTGAAGGACGTGCCCAACTGACACCCGGATCGCCCGCCGGTAGAGCGGGTCAGCGCACGAGGGGTCGAGGAGAACGCATCCGACCCCGAAAGCGGCTGCGTTTCGGAAGAGTGCACCGATGTTCTCGTGGTCGTTGAGGCCCTCGAGGACGGCGATTCGCGGGAGGGTGTCCGCCGGCGCAGACGTCGCTGCGACATTGGCCAGCAGTTCTCCTGGATCGGCGGGAGTTGGGCGGTTCGCTATCGCGACCACGCCCCGGTGCAGGTTGAAGCCGACTGTTGCGGCCAGGACTTCACGAGGCGCCACAAACACTGTCACACCCTGCGCTTGGGTAGTCGCCACCAGTTCGCTGGCGGACGTCAGCTGATGATCGTCGACCAGCAGCGAACGAGCCGTGTACCCAGAGGTGAGGAGGCGACCGACGGCCAGCCTTCCTTCGACCACAAAGACCGATGGATCGGACTCAAGCCCTGATCGACGGGAAGGATCGCGTAGATGCCTGTAGAGGTCGAGTCTCGGATCGTCAGATCGGTCGATCCTGACAAGTGGGCCATGGGCTGCATGAGAAGGTTGCTTGGGATCGCCCGACATCCGGCAAGCTTCGCGTAGGCGACACGGGGATTGAACTCCTCGTCATTATTTCGCTGGCCAACGGTGTCGCTCGCCATTGACCCTTGTTCGGGTGTTCGTGCCATCACAAGCCTGATCTCAGGGCCGACTCAGTTGTCGAGGGAGGGTTGGATGACTGCCTTAATCGCCTCACCCTGCCGTGCCACCCCGATTGCCTGCTCTAGATCCTCCAGGCCGAATCGATGAGTGATGAGGTCTGCAAAGCCCAGCCTCTCGCCGTGACGCTGTGCCAGTTGGATGGTGGTGCGATAGTCGGCCAGGGTCGACGCCCCCAGTGAACCAATGACCGACAGACTGCGATTGTTGAGCTGTACGGCGTCCAACGGAACTGTGCCGTGGCCCGAATAGATCCCTAACACCAGATAGCGGCCGTCGTCCGCCAGCAGAGCCATGCCTTCTCCGAACGCCTCCATCCTCCCGGTACATTCGATGACGACGTCTGCACCAACACCGCCCGTCAACTCCAGAACCCGTTGCCGCCGTTCTTCAACCGAGGTGTCGGAAAGCGGAATGGTCCCAGTTGCTCCGAGGATCTCGGCAGCTGCCAGCCGATTGACCGGATCTCCGATCACGATCACCTGGCGAGCCAGTGTCAAGCCTGCAAGAAAGGTGGCCGACAGTCCTACTGGGCCACTGCCCTGGACTACGACCGTCTGTCCCGGCTGAATTCCACCCAGGCGAGCCATTCCACCGAGCGCTGTGGGCATAGCGCAGCCAAAGGCGATCACGGCCTCCGGGTCGGTGTCTTCGGCTATCCGGTGAAATGCATTCGCCAGCGGCAATGTCGCAAAGTCCTGGTACGCCGCTGGGCTCGAGGAGTCGGCGGCGGGTGGCCAGCCCGTCAGAGGTCTGGCGTCAGGCGTGGAGCTAGAAGGAGTGAAGTACACAAGATCGCCGGTCGTCACCCGCACCCCAGCGTGGTCGGTACTGACGCCTTCGCCGAGAGCAACGATCTCGCCGATGCCCTCATGCCCGAATGCGACCGGGTACCCAAGGTCAGGCAAATCGCCATCGAGGCGGTGTGCATCGGTGCCGCACACGCCAGCAATCACCGTTCGGACCACTACCTCACCTGGCTTAGGGTCATCCACTTCGACAATTAGGCATTCGAGGGGCTTTCCGGATTCCACGAATACCATCCGGCGCCCAGTTCCTGTCTGACGGACAAAGTCTGACAAGTCGTTCCCCCAGTCCGTTGTCACAATCAATAGCTAGCGAACCTGAACCTTAGGGGCACTTCGAACGGCAATGACGCAGCCCCCTAGGGACGGGCACGCAGCCCCGCGGCCGGCAGACCGCCCACAGGCCGAGGCATCAGCGCCCAGAGAGTTCCAAAGTCGACCGAACCCCTTGGTACCACTTGACGGCGAGGTCAGATCCCGCACCGGCCTAGGAGGGAGCGCCCCGACGGCCAGTACGGGAGCGGAGCGCCACCGGTCCTGCTGGAGGCGGTCCCGAGGTGCTCGTTCCCCGGGGCGGCTAACCCGGATCTAGGTAGCGTGGGGGTGCCTCGCCGGAGCCCCAGCGGGGACGGCCACCGGAACTGGACGTTCGAGCCATAAGACGCGGCTCTGAGTAGTCGGAGACCGCTTAGTGACGTACTGCACGGTTGACCGATTGTCCTCTCATGCTTTTGCCCTCCGCCACGTGTCGGCCGTCGTTGGCCACCGGCCCGGTCCGAGGCTCAAGTGGTGGGCGAGCCCAGGGCTACGGTGATTTCATCGATGGCCGCCTGTTCCGCGTCGCTGACTTCTTGACCGTGCTCACGATGCGCGGCTGCAACTCGTTGCGTGAGCGTGATGATGAACCTTCGGTACTCGTCCACCTCCACGGGCGTGGCCTTACTCTCCAGCAAGGTGATTGAGTCCCGAATGTGTTGAAGCCCCTGGGCCCTCATCTCTTCAGGAGAGTGGAAGTGCGTGTGATCTCGCTCCGGCTTGGCTGAAACGATCTCGTCCAGCAGCTGACTCTCTCCGTGTTGTTGGCGAGCCTCGGCGTAGGCTTTGGCGATGGCGATCGATTCTCGAAAAGAGCCGCCTCGCTGCGCCACGACAACAATCATCCCGGCACTCGGTGGCACTTCGAGGATCAGGTGCCACTCTTCTGTGGAGAAGTCAGACTTCGTGGTCATTGCCGGTCTCCGATCTTGGTGGACTCCGTAGTCCCGTCTGTGAAGCGTAGTAACTCACGGTCGAATCGATGATGCGGACCGCGACGGGGCTCACGAGCCGGCGGTGCGGCGGAGTGAAGTCATGAGGACGACAGCTCCGGCGATCGACGAGAGGGCCTGTCGGTAGTAGGGACGGCTCGGACCGGACCAGTCGAGACCGTCTCAGCGGCAACGGGCGAATCCGATATCTGAACTGCGCCCGAGCCGATCCGCCAGTGGATGCACTCCCTCTCGGCCGACCGTCCCGGACCCCCTCTGACCAGTGCTTTGGTGCCCCCGGCAGGAGTCGAAC
>PLSY01000174.1 GCA_003164275.1 Acidimicrobiaceae bacterium
CGCGGGCCCGGGCCACGATCCTCGTGGCGGAGGGGACAATCGACGAGCGCATCGAGGGTCGGCTGAACACCAAAGTCGCCACCATGGCGGCCCTACTGGACGATCCAGACCTCGCGGGATTGTGCCTTCCCGATTTCGATGATGTGTTGAGCGTTACCGACCTTTTCCTCGACGGCGGAAACGACGCCGACCTTGCCGACCTATTTGGCCATCTCGGTGCTTGACCACGTGGCCTCCACGGAGTCTCGGAGAGGTGCAGGCGCACCGGCACCGGCACTACCTGCGTACGAATCAGTCGAGCAGACAGTGCGAACTCTCGCCGAGCTCCGCCGGCGGCAGGGACGTCACGAGTGGGAGTTGAAAGTAGGATTGACAGGTAGGATGAAACAGTCATACCATCAGTCCATGAAGCTTTCCGTGTCTGTTCCCGACCCGCTTTGGCATCGAGCCACAGAATTGCGTCCGGAGCTCAATCCCAGTCACCTCGTTCAGGCTGCGCTTGAGCGATTGGTTGACGCAGCCGCAACCGCGACGTTGCCGATACACCGGCCGACGGCATCTGCGAAAGCGTTCATCGAGGCTCGCGACAGAC
Organism: Acidimicrobiaceae bacterium; assembly: GCA_003164275.1. The sequence continues at coordinate 593 of PLSY01000174.1, forward strand.
TTCTCTCGCAGGCCCGGTCCGAGTTCGAGGAGGGATACTCGGCCGCACTAGAAGCGGTGGAAAAGGTGCCCTTGTGGAGCCTGGAGTCCCTGGCCACAAGGTTCAGCTTCGATGTGAAGCGGTGGGCCAGCGGCTATGCGAGCGACGCTGTTAATGCCGACCTGGGCAACATCCCGAAGGAATGGGCCCCGGACTCCGCACTCATTGGTGCGCTCGGCAGGGGGCTCGGTAGCGTCGTTTCGCCCTTTTTTGACGACAGCTTCAGTCCCTCCGTGGCTTACGTCCGAGGGTTTTCGCAAGCGCTCCGTGACTTGTGGACCGACGTGTATGAGGGTGGCGCCATGTTGCCAGCCGACGACGAGCCGCCTATGGGCGACTGATCCGTACTCATACAGCACGAAGGCCCGCCGTACGGGGCGGACCTCGTGCTTCCACTGCTTGCGCCGACATGCGACGCCGCTTGGCAAAGCGATCGTACCCGGTGCAGGCATCTGAACAACACCCACCCGGCAAGTAGCCGGAAAATCCGAAAGGAACTATCAGATGCTCCCCGTCATCGAATCAGACACCATCATTCTCAGCGACACGCTGGGTGTTCAGGACCAGACTCTCATCATGGACGGCTTCCGGGAAACCGATCCAGTTGTCGTCCAGGCCATCACCGAAGCCGAAGATCCCGATCGTGTGGCACACGCGTGCCTTCAGATCGGGGCCCGAGCTTCGGTGGCCGCACGGGCAACGCTCGATTCGCTTGTGGTGCAGCGAGCGTTCGGCGAGCTCACCGACGATTTCGGCGCGGCCGTCGATGGAGCTGTCGAACGGATCGTCGAGACCACAGAGGGTCTCGTGAACGAGGAGGGAGCTATGCCTACCCTCCTGCGGGCGTTGAAGGAGGACCTCACCGGTCAGCTCGATGCACTATTCGACACCGACTCGAAGTCTTCGGCACTTTCGCGCATGGAAGAGATCTTTGACGTCGCTGCGAGGGGTCACACCCAGGCCATGCGCAAGGCTTTCGACCCCGAGGACAGCGACAGCCCCCTCGGTCGTTGGAAAGTCGAGGTACTCACGGCAGTGCAGGAGTCGGCCAGCCTCGTGCTCGGTCAAGTCACCGAACTCGCCGCTTCGATTGCCGCCGCGAAGGCCCACGAAGAAACGTTTGCCCTCACAGCTGTAAAGGGTCGCACCTTTGAGGAGCAGATGCATGTACTCCTTGGGTCTCTTGCCGCTCGTCACGGAGATCTGGCCGAAGCCCTCGGCGACGTCCGGGGCGCCACCGGAGGCAAGAGCGGCGACGAACTCATCACCCTCAACTTGGAGGACACGGGAGGACAGCACTGCGCGATGGTCTTCGAGATGAAGAACCGGCGGCTGTCGATGCGTAAGACACTTGAGGAGCTCGACGCGGCGATGGCCAATCGCGGGGCCCAGGCGGCCGTCGCGGTATTTGCCCGTCCCGAAGCGGCTCCGACCGCGGTGCCATTCACGCCCTACGGGCGGCGGATCATCGTGGTCGTTAACCCCGAAGATCCCAACGAGATGCTTCTCGAGTTGGCGTATATGTCTGCTCGTTGGGAGGCGCGTAAGGCCCTTGGTGTTGATTCTGAGGTTATCGATCACGCCGCCGTTGAAGAGGCGATCGCCGCCGTCCGAATGGCACTTGGACGGCTGACAACTGTGCGCACGCACCACAGCACCGCTAAGCGGAGCATCGAGCACGCCGGCAATGCGGTGGACGCGCTTGCCGGTGAGGTCGACGGGGCCCTTCAGGCGTTGCGCTCAGCTTTGGAGCAATAGCTGATAGAGAACCGGTGGTGCAGCTTGGATCAAACCGAGGGGCACCACCGGGCTCCGTTATACGAGCATCGTACCGCTGCCTCCGCACCGGACCGAGCTGTGTCCAGTCACCGTGGGTCGCCCAAGCAAGGATCTACCTGGCCATTTCGGCGCAGGCGGGTTGTCCTAGTAAAAGATCCCGAAATAGCGCAGCCTCATGTCGTCTATTGTCGTGGCTCACCTCCATCGTTGCAGGTCAACCCTCGTATTGCCATCGGCTATCAACTGATTAATGTATATGGAGGAGATTCACACGGCTGAGGTCGGAGGT
>PLSY01000122.1 GCA_003164275.1 Acidimicrobiaceae bacterium
AGAAGACCCAGGTGCAAGCCCTCGATCGCACCGCACCGGTGTTGCCGCTGCGACCCGGTCTCCCTGAGCGGGCCACACACGACTATGTGCGCAACGGCACTACGAACCTCTACGCCGCCTTGGACATGGCCTCGGGCAAGGTCATCGCCGACATGACCGAGCGCCACCGGGCCGTCGAGTTCCGCAAGTTCTTGAACCTGATCAACCGCTCTGTTCCCGAAGACCTCGACGTCCACCTGATCGTCGACAACGTCTCGACCCACAAAACACCCGAGATCCATCGGTGGCTACTTCGCCACCCGCGATTCCATCTCCACTTCACCCCGACCTACAGCTCGTGGATGAACATGGTGGAGCGGTGGTTCGCTGAGCTCACCGAAAAATGGCTGCGCCGCGGCACTCACCATTCGACGAAGGAGCTGCAGGAGTCCATCACTCACTGGGTCGACCAGTGGAATGAGGATCCCCGTCCCTACGTCTGGCACAAAAGCGCAGACGAGATCCTTACAACGCTGGCCGCATATACCCAGCGGATCTCCGACTCAGGACACTAGTGGCTTAGGCACATCCTTCTGAGGTCGCGCACAGCTTCCGTTGGCTTCTCGATGTTGCAGATGGCCCACCCTGGGACTTAGAAGTCAACTGATGGGGCATCCGTCTCCGACCGACTTGCCCAACTTGTCGCGTCCGCCACTTGAGGCCGCCCCCTGTCGTCTTACGGCGGTGTCAGCGTTGAGCTACGCCCGCACAAACAACGTGAAACCGTACCCATCGGTCTGGTCGAACTGTCCCCGTAGCGGGTCAACCTGACTTCGGTCGGGTGGCGGCGAATCGCACATACGAATCGCCGCCGCAGGAGCCAGTTGGTCGGTCCTCTCACTGACCCAGTCTCGCCGACCTGAGGTCCCGACATGGTCCATGCTCTCGCTCATCGACGAATTCCGCCGCCCACACGGACGGCGTGTTCGTCAATGAATTCGGCGACCCGACAATCAGACAGCCCACGTTCGACCAGTCTCGGCCGCGCCTGCAGCGGTTCGCTCAAACGGAAATCGTGAACCGCACCGGGAATCCGCTCGCTCCGGTTGCCGAAGTGGGCAACATGTCTACTTGTTTCGGATCTTCTCCCAGATACAACCGAGAACTACAGCTGACCGTGGCAGCGACCACCAGTCACAGCTAACGTAGATGGCTCCTGCACAATCCGATGGACGTGGCTGGAGGTGACTGTGCATCAGTATGCCCGTAGAGCAGTTCTCCCAATCGTATGTCTACTGGCGCTCCCTATCGCCGCGGGCTGCTCGTCCTCAAACCAGTCATACAAAGATGGGGTGAAGGCCGAGCAGACGAAGACGAACACTCCAGGTCCTCGATCGACGTCACCTTGCAAACGCAAACTCATCGAAGTAGGCGGCAGCGTCGTGGTCGTATGCCAGCGTGCCGGAGACGCGGACCCGAGTTCGCCCGGGACTGAGCAGACGAGCCCGAACACTCCGGGTCCTCGATCTACGTCGCCTTGCAAACACACAATCATCGAAGTGAACGGCAACCTTGACGTTGTGTGCCAGTGAACTCGCGCAGTTCCAACCAATTTGGCGACAGACCAAGGTCGAGGGCCGATCATGACACTCAACGAGACGAACAGGGGCAGAGCTAGAGTTGGTTACCCTTTTCGGACATGCGGCGAGGAGCGCAAGGGTGCGAAGAGGTGGCGGAAAGTCATTGGCGGTGGTGGTTGCGTTGGCGGTCCTTCTAACTTCGGCGAGTTGTTCAAGCGGACAATCGGCCTCTTCTGCGAAGACTCCGAACTCCTCGACTGCGTCGTCTGCTTCAAAGACGCGGAAGAGTCCGACCTCGCCTGCACCGTCGTCCGCATCTCCGATACCGACGGCTGCAACTGGCGTACCCCTGAACACAGCTGGAGGCAGCGGGACGACGCCCCAATCTCAGAGCGTGCAGCCATCCGGTCCGTGGACAGTCATCCCGCGCGGTAGTGCGAGCGACCTTCCATCCGGCATCTCGTGCGCGTCTGCCAACTTCTGCATGATGGTCGACGACAACGGAACTGCCTATGCATTTGATGGCACCGCGTGGGCGCATTCGAACGTATCCCCTAATTTCGCCAGCGTCTCGTGCGCAAGTGCAAACTTCTGCGCGGCAGTTGGGACAGAGGGTGTCTATGTGTATTCACCCACGAGTGGATGGAGAGCTCCGACCGCTTACCCGGGTCCCGGCGTGCTCCAAGCCATCTCGTGCCTGAACGCCACGTTTTGCATGGGAGTCGACGCCAACGGGGGGGCAGCCCTGTTCGACGGGAACTCATGGTCTTCAGTCGATCAAGTTGTTGGAAGTGGCTCTTCCGGTTTCAGTGGGGACGAGCTGATCCGATCCGTGGCGGCCGGATCGTCGTAGGCCACGTGACGCCGCCGGCGTTGAGGAGCACCCGCAGTCGGTAGTGGTCGAAGTTGGCGAAGCCCCGACCCGCCCGCTTCACCTGCTTGGCGCAGAAGTTCATGCCCTCGGTGGGTCCGTTGGACGCTCCGGTGCGGTGATGGTTCAGGTTCTCCTCGTGCCATCGGGAGAGAGTGCGGCCCATGGTGCGGATCTCGGGCACGACGTCGGTAGCACAGGCGGCGATGACGTGGTCGAGGAGCACGGCAGCTACTTCGGGGTCCGGCTCTGCGTAGACGGCACGAACCGCTTCTTTCGCCAGCCAGGCACCCAGCACCTCATCGAAGGGGTCGCCGACCCGGAGCGCGGCCATGAGCTTCTCCCGGCCGCGATCGTCGAGGCGTTCTTCTCCCTTGATGAGGAGCTTGCGGATCCGGAAGAGCGGGTCAGCCTTCCTGCCGCGATGGCCGAAGGTCTCGTTCTGGACCCGTCGACGTACCTGGTCGACCATGCGGTTGGCCACTCTGGTCACGTGGAACGGGTCGGCGACCCGGGTTGCGTGGGCGAGGTGCGGGGAGAGCCCGGACCGGTAGGTGTCGGTCAGGTCGAGGGCGACGACCTAGACGCCCCGCTGCCACCGCTTCGTGCGTCTAGACGTCCATCGTCGCAGCTTGGCGGCACTTCTCCCTTCGAACAGGTCGATCACCTTCCGCCGGTCCAGGTCGACGAGGACGGTGGCGTAGATGGTCGTGTGCTCCCGGGTGGCGGCCAGGTAGCTGTGCTCGTCGACCCCGAGCGCCCGTGTCGGGCCGACCCGGTGGGGGTCGTCGACGAGGGGGCGTCCATGCAGCGTGACGGCCGACCACGCGGTGTCCCAGCCGACTCCGTACTCAGCGGCCACCGAGGCCACCGACCGGCACAGCTGGCCGACCTGGCGGGTGACCTCGACTCCGGCCCGAACGGTGAGGACCTGCCTGGGGGCGACACCGGGGAGCTTCTCGGTCCATGTCTTGCGCACGCACCCGGTGGTCCGACACCGCCACCGGCGCTTCTTCACCACGAGCCGACAGGGGCGTCCGCTGATGTGCAGGTCCCGCAGGTGTACCTCGACGCGGTCCTGGGCCTGGGCCCGGCGTCGACACGACGGACAGGTCGCCTTGGCCCTCGTGGACTCCACGGTGACGATCAGTTCACCGGGCACGTCCTCCACGTCGAGCACCGCCACGCCCGGAAGTCCCAACATCTTCTCTGCCAGCCCGATACCGTCCGTCATTGCCAGGGGCCCTCCTCGTGCTTGCCGTCGAACAGCACTCACGATGGCGGGGTCCCTGGCCCCATCGGTGGATCCTCGTCAGTTCAGCGCGCGGTCGGTTCCCCACTCATTCCGGAAGAGCCTTGGAAATAGCGACACGGCGGAGAACTCGACGGGGTTTCAGTCAGTCTCGTGCGCAGCCGCCGACTTCTGCATCGCCCTCGACTCGCAGGGAGAAGCTGCGGAATACCAGAACGGGTCGTGGGGCTCACCCACACAGCTCGCATCCGGACAAAACTACAACTCACCGCCATCGTTTCAGCAGTCGCAGTCTGTGTCATGCGAATCCTCAACCTATTGTGTCGCAGTCGACGAAGGGGGCGATGCCTTCACGTTCGATGGGACGGAGTGGTCTACCCAATCCGGTATCGATTCATATCACCTCAATACCGTTTCGTGCCCAGGCATTGGTCAATGTATTGCTGGTGATGGGAATGGAAACTCAAATACTAGCTTTGTTGGTGATGTAGTTACACTTTCACACGGACAATGGAGCACGCCTTCTAACGTCGACCTCAACTCTCAGATTGAAGGCATCTCCTGTTCATCAACGAGCTTCTGTCTCGGCTTCGACGCTGATGGCGTCGTCACCCAACTCTCTGTTTGAAGAAGACAACGGGTCTGAATCGGTGGACGCAAAGAGGCATCCCCGCTAAGGTTCATCGTCAATGCGGCCGGCATGGCGCCCCTGGCGGGGTGGGTCCGGTATGCATGCCCACTGTGGGGCAGGCACGGAAGGTGGACAGTGAGTACGGAGTGTGGCGGGGAACGGGCTGCAGCAATGCGGCGGCGGGGGGCAGCATGTATCGCCCCACTGACCGTGACGGCAGTAATGGTGTTGTCGGCATGCATCCTCGGCGGGTGCTCAAGCAGCACCAACTCCGTGGCTTCATACTGCCAGACCTTTTACCGACAGGGCACGCAGTTTCGGAGCCAGTTCCAGAACAGCAACTCGTCCTCGGATCCCCTCGGGGCCCTGGCCTCTCTGCTGACTGCGCCATCACAGCTGGCCACCTTCTTCGGCAACCTGGCAGCCGTGGCTCCCGCGTCCATCCAGCCTCAGGTGGCCCAAATCCAGCATGCCTTCCAACAAGAGGTGAACAATGCCGGCCAGGACATCACTGACCCTCTCGGTGGAATCGTCAGTGGACTGGCATCGGCGATCGAGACCGGCCCCGCCTGGACGGCAGTGAACAACTGGACCGACTCCAACTGTGGCCCGCCCCCGGGCACCAAGTGGCTGAGCGGATCGAGCAGCTAATGACCGGAACGGACTGAGACACTCCGATGGTAACCGTGGTATCGACAGCGTGGGCTGACGCCCTCGAAGCGCGTTGCCTAAGCGGGCTCGTCCTCTTCACCATGACGAAGAAATTACCTGCAGACTTCTAGCGTGACGTCGTCACTGTCGCTCGTCCGGGCGATCTTAGGGTCGATGAGGTCACCATCGACTTCGGGATCGCCGAGGAGACGATTTGGCAATCGGCACACTCAACCAATTCGAGAGGCTCATCTGGTCCAAGTTGCGATGTCGCCGACACCATCGACACCCATGCAGAAGTTGACCGAGGGGCAAGACACAGCTTGCCCAGCCCCCTCAAACCCTGCCGCCTGGGGCCCTACCCACTTGCCGCCGCTGAACTGGTACGCGTTCCCCTCATTGTCCAAAGCCATGCAGAAACCATCTTCCGGGGTAACTGTTCAGGTCCCCTGACCTCCGCGTCCACCACCTCCGCGACCGACGCGCCTACCGTGGGGAATTCCGACCCGCGATCCTTCCTCTGACGCTCCGACCTACGAGCAGCTGGTTGCCGAGAACGCCGAGCTGCGTGCCTCGATGGAACTGCTGAAGCAGTTCAACGCCGAGTTGGCGACCAAGGTCACCGAGCTGCAGGGCCGGGTGGCCGACCTCGAGGAGCGCCTCGGGCGGAACCCCCGTAACTCCTCGATGCCACCGTCGGCCGAGCTGTTCACGAAGCCCCCGACACCTTCTCGGGCCGAGCGTCGGGCGGCAGCGAAGAAGCAGGGCAAGCAACCCGGTGCACCGGGCAAGCACCTGGCCCAGGTGGCCGATCCCGATGTTGTCGTCCACCACACCCCGTCCGCGTGCACCTCGTGTGGTTCGGGGCTGGGAGATGCCGAGGTGGTCGGCACCGAACGCCGTCAGGTCTTCGAGCTCCCACGGATCCGACTGGTGGTCACCGAGCACGTGGCCGAACGCCGGCGGTGCCGGTGCGGGAGTACGACCAAGGCCACCTTCCCGAGAGACGCCATCGCCCCGGCCTGTTACGGGCCCTCGGTCCGGTCGCTGGCCGCCTACCTGGCCGTCCACCAGCACCTGCCCATGGACCGGATGGCCCAGCTCTTCGCCGACGTGCTCGCTGCCCCGGTGTCGGTCGGGGCCCTCGCCAGCATGGTCACCGAGGCGGCCGATGCCACCGGCCCGTTCCTCTCCGCCGCGAGGCAGCTACTCCGTGACGCACCGACCGTCCACTTCGACGAGACCGGTGGCCGGG
>PLSY01000395.1 GCA_003164275.1 Acidimicrobiaceae bacterium
CTGCCTGACATCGCCCGGGACTTCGGGACCGCCAATGTGGGGGAGCTGTCATGGGTGCTGAACGGCTACGCAATCGTCTACGCGTCGTTGTTGGTGTTCTTCGGCCGCCTGGCCGATCGCCATCTCCGGAACTACGGGTTCCTCCTCGGCGTGGCGATCTTCACTGTCGCCTCGGCCGCCTGTGCCGTGTCCACGAGCATCGGCATGCTTGTGGCGTTCCGATTGGTCCAGGCGGCCGGTGCCGCTCTCCTCACCCCCACATCCCTCGGACTCGTCCTCGCCTCCTACCCGCCAGAGGGTCGAAGCGGAGCCGTGCGGACATGGACGGCGATCGGGGGCGTGGCTGCTGCCCTCGGCCCGGTGATCGGTGGTCTGTTGGTGACGGCCAGCTGGCGGTGGGTATTCCTCGTGAACGTGCCCATCGGAGTATTGGCCCTCGTCGTCGGCTGGCGGAAGCTGCCCGGTGTGGCCGGCCACGACGTGCCCCGGCCCGACGCCTTCGGCGTCGTGCTCGTCACCGGCGGAACCGCCGGGCTGACGTTCGCCCTCATCAAAGGGGGCAGCTGGGGATGGGGTTCATCGACCACGCTGGTTGTCCTGGCCGCCTCGCTGGCGGTGCTCGCCGCCTTCTCTTTGCACTGCCTCCACTCCCGCAACCCGCTGATAGAACCGGCACTGTTCCGGATCCCCAACTTCACCGGAGCATCTCTCGTGGCTGGGCTGTTCTCGGCCTCCTTCGGCGCCATGCTCTTGTCCCTCGTCTTGTGGGAACAGAACGCCTGGGGCTGGTCGGCCCTGAATGCCGGACTGGCCATTGCCCCCGGGCCCCTCATGGTCCCGCTGTTCGCCTTCGTCTTCGCCGGACCCCTGGTGGCCAGATTCGGCCCAGGCCCCGTCATCGCCGTCGGCTCCACTTTTTTTGCCGCCGGCGTGGCCTGGTGGGCCGTGGCTGTCGGGATCCAGCCCGACTATGTGGGGGAGATCCTCGGGGGAATGCTCTTCACCGGCATCGGCGTCGGGCTCACGCTGCCCACCTTGATGGCCACAGCCTCGTCGTCCCTGCCCCCGCAGTCCTTTGCCACCGGGTCGGCAGTGGTCAACATGATCAGACAGATCGGCCTGGCCATCGGCGTGGCCGTCTTTGTGGCAGTGGTCGCCGTACCGGGAAGTCCGGTGGAACGCCTGGCCGCCTATCGGCGGGGGTGGTGGGTCATTGCCGCCATCGCTCTCGCCGGAGTGGTGCCCGCCCTCGTGCTGCTCCATGCCCGTCGGCCTCTCCGGGAGCCGACACCGACGGCACGGGTCGAGGCCCAGTCGGTTGGGGGCCAGGAGCTCTCTGTAGGCATGGAAAGGACCTGACGCGCAGAGGTACCGCCACTCCGCAGCGCATTGTCGAAGGCGCAGGTCTGCTCATCGGTGAGAAGGGACCGGCAGAAACTGGGCTTGGCCACCGACGGTCGTGGACGGACGGGCTGGCCGTAGCCATCGCCGAGTACGCCGAAGAGCGGGACCGGTGCTCGCTCAGCGCACTGACAGCGCAGTGCACTCAGGGCGGAGCTCGGTGGCTCGAATCCTGCTACCTGGGCCGTCGTGGCCGACCTCTGTCGGAGGTGGCAGGAGCTGCTGGCAGACCCACCTCGGGCCCTTCAGGCCCGAGGTGGGGGCCGTCCGGATCTTGACGCTCGGGTGGCGGCATATTCGGTGCTGGTCGCCGTGAGGGGCGGCGTGCTGATACTCCAGGCCACCGACCATCTGTTTCCCCTTGGAGGTGGGCCCAGGTGACGCCCTGGAGCCAGCTCCGGGCCTGACCTGGCCCCGGTCGCAGGCCGAAAGAGCCGATCGGAATGACTGGTGGCAACTTCATACTCCCTGGTCAGGGGAACATCGTCTTCGGCTATGGTCGCGCAACGGCATGGAGTCGATGTCATCTGGTGGGGCCGATGGCGTGGGGGAAGAGCGAGGTCCTATGAACATCGTGGTCAGCAACGTCAAAGGCGGGGTCGGCAAGACGACCGCGACCGTCTACCTGTCGGCTGCTGCAGCCGAGCGGGGATGGGAACCGGTGATCCTCATCGACTCCGACCGGCAGGCATCGTCGGCCGAATGGCTAGAGGAGAGTCCGATCGAGGGCGTGTCGCTCGTCGAGGCTCCCTCGGAGCGGACCGTTGCCCGGGCGATGGGGAGCAACGAAGGACTGGCGGTCGTCGACACGCCACCGGGCGACGAACGGATCGTGCGGGCCGCCCTTGAGCGTGCCGACGCCGTCGTGATCCCGACCCGGGCCGGGGGGGTCGAGTACTCGAGGGTGCTCGCCACCTTGGAGATGATCCCCGAGGAAACTCCGCGCGGGATCGTGATCAGTGCCGCCCGCCTGGGCACCAACGACCTCGACGAGGCGGTCCAGTGGTGGAGGGACTCGAAGGTTCAGATCTGGGGGATCATCCCAGAGAGGGTCGGGATTGCCGCTGGGCCTGAGGCCAAGCTCTACCGCGCCGGCCTGGAGGCCTACGACGAGGTGCTGAAGAAGGCGCTCCGCAAGCGTCCCCGCTGAGCTAGAGGCCGAGGTCACCCGGTCCGGCGGGCACGTCAACGGCGTGCTCCCGCAGCGCCTCGAGGGGCACGATCTCGAGGGACCGTTCATGGGTGGAGGCGAGCACCACATAGGCCGCCGCCCCGTCGTGGTGAGCCCGCAGCCAGTTGACCGCAGTTACACACCAGCGATCACCGGGGGTCAGCCCGGGAAAGTTGAACTGGGGCATCGGGGTGATGAGATCGTTCCCGATGGAGCGCTGGTGCTCGAGGAACTCCGCTGTCACCACCGCGCAGATGGTGTGGCTGCCCCGATCCTCCGGGCCGGTGGTACAGCAGCCGTCCCGGTAGAAGCCGGTCACCGGGTCGTTCCCACAGGACTCCAATTTAGAACCCAAGACATTGCGATCGGCCATGCATGCAGTATCGCTCAGCGGTGGAGGCTCCCCAACCGCTTCGCTCCTGTCGGGTCAGTCACGTGGCGTTGACGAATTCGACGACCACGGCAGCCAACTCGGCCCCCTTGTCCTCTTGGAGGAAGTGACCACCGCCGGCGATGGTGACGTGTGCCTGTCCGACGGCACCGGGGATGCGCTCTTGCAGGAAGGCGTCGGCCCCGGCGGTGATGGGATCGCCGTCCGAAAACGCGGTGAGGAACGGCTTGTCGAATACGGCCAGCGCCTTCCACGCCTCACGGTTGGCCGATGCTGCCGGATCGTCGACGGTGATGGGGACGAGGACGGGGAACTGGCGTGCCCCCTCTGCGTAGCTCTGATCGGGGAACGGCGCGTCGTAGCCGGCGATGACCTCTGGGCTCAGGTTCGTGACGCAACCGCCGTTCACGATCGCCCCGGTCGGGAACTCTTCGACCTCCTGTGAAAAGGCGCGCCAGGCCATGAAGGCCTTCCCGGGTGTTCCCTCGCCTGTTGGGAGGCTGGTGTTGGCGGCGATGACCCGGGCAAATCGACCGGGATGCTCGGCAACGAGGCGTAGGCCGATGAGGCCACCCCAGTCCTGGCAGAACAGGCTCACCTGCGAGAGGTCGAGTCGCTCGAAGAGCAGGGCACGCATCCACTCCACGTGTCGGGCGAACGTGTATTCACTGCGGGGACTGGGCTTGTCCGAGCGACCGAACCCTATGAGATCGGGGGCGATCACCCTCATGCCGGCCGCCACCAGGCCGGGGATCATATGCCGGTAGAGGTAGCTCCACGAGGGCTCCCCGTGCAGCAACACCACGACCGGTCCATCGCCCGGCCCCTCGTCGAGGTAGTGGACCCGAAGGTCGCCACCGTCCGAGCTTGGAACGGTCTCGTAATGGGGGGCAAAGTCGAAGTCGGGGAGTCCCACAAAGCAGCTGTCTGGTGTTCGGAGCACCTGCATGGAAGACCTCGCTTCTTCGGTGGTGGGCGGAGCCCACCGGCAAACATTTGACACTGTCTCTGCCAGGACACTAGGCGCGGCCCCAAGTTCGCCACGGATCCGCTCGGCCATCTGGGCCGGAGTCCCACTCCCATCCCAAATCCATCTGGACCCGGGGCCAACTATCGCAGGGCGTTCTTCACGAAGTCGTCGGTGCCGTGCCCGGGCTCGAGTCGGGTCCCCTGGTGCCAGGTTCCCCGAAGATGGCGGCGAATGGCATCGTCACCGTCGGCTGTCCCTCGTGCCGCCGAGTGCCAAAGATCGGCGTGGTGGAAGAGGATGTCTCCTCGCTCCTGGTACAGAGCGATCTCGCCGGGAATCCTCTCGAAGGCCAAGGGCATGCCGTCATCGTCCGACAGATGGCTTCCGGGCACGGCCCTCAGGAATCCATTGGCCGGTGAGGTCGGATCGAAGTGGACGGTGAAGGCGACCGACGGCCAGATGTCGAGGTGGGGGCCCGACTGGTGATCGCTGTGCCAGCCGATGCGTGAGTAGCCCGAACCCGGATCGGGCCGAGCATCTTGGTAGACCACCCCGAACTGCTCGTAGTCGAGGAGCCAAGCGCCCCGTCCTATAAGGCGGTTGACCACCTCCACGATCACCGGGTGATAGGCCAGGGCGTCAGCCTTTGGCGAGATCTGGGTGGCGAAGCACACGTAGTGGGCGAATGGCCTGCCGTCGATCATCGCGTCGGGCTCGTCCAAGATGTCGGTCCCGTGTTGCTCGTCGAGGGCTCCATCAGCCAGGCGGCGTTGGGCCTCGGCCAACTCGGCTTCTGCGGCCTGGAGCTCCAACTCGGAGAACAGGCCCTGCAGGGTGGCATAGCCGTTGACCTCGAACGAGGCCACCAACTCGTCGATCTGGTCGGGGGAGAATGAGGTCTGGTTCATCGTGCTCCGGGCCCAGCGACACAGCCGGCACGTGCGTCGATCACGCCGGCAATTGTAGAACCGATCCTGTCGACTTCGGGCGGCGATGCCATGACGGCCGAGGGGCAGGTCCCCACGCCGTACCATGCAGTCATGACTGAAGAGACATCAACCGATCCGTCGGAGGAGCCGCTAGTCGGCAGAAAGCCGCGGAGCCACGAGGTGACCGACGGACCGACCAGGGCGCCGGCGCGAGCCATGCTCCGCGCCGTCGGGATGACCGACAACGACTGGGACAAGTCTCAGATAGGGGTGGCCTCGTCTTGGAACGAAGTCACGCCGTGCAACCTCCCCCTCGATCGTCTGGCCAAGCGGGCCAAAGAGGGCGTTCGTGACGCCGGTGGGTTTCCACTCGAGTTCGTCACCATCGCCGTGTCCGATGGCATCTCCATGGGCCACGAGGGGATGCGGGCTTCGCTTGTCAGTCGCGAGGTCATCGCCGACTCCGTCGAGACGGTGATGCATGCCGAGCGCTTCGACGGCCTGGTCACCTTGGCGGGCTGTGACAAGTCCCTTCCCGGGATGCTCATGGCTGCCGCCCGGCTGAATCTGCCGAGCGTGTTCCTCTACGGAGGTTCGATCCTGCCGGGCAGGGCGCGCAACCGAGCACTCGACATCACCTCGGTGTTCGAAGCAGTCGGAGCCCACGCTATCGACGCCCTCTCCGACGAGGAGCTGAGCCTGATCGAGCACAATGCCTGTCCGACCGAGGGGTCATGCGCGGGCATGTTTACCGCCAACACCATGGCCTCGGTCGCCGAGGCGCTCGGCATGTCACTCCCAGGGAGCGCGTCGGCACCGGCAGTCGACCGGCGACGCGACGACTCCGCCTTCCGGTCCGGCCAGGCCGTCGTCGGGCTGCTGGAGGCGGGGATCCGTCCCCGACAGATCATGACCAAGCAGGCCTTCGAGAACGCCATCGCCGTGACCATGGCGCTTGGCGGCTCGACCAACGCCGTGCTTCACCTCTTGGCCATCGCCTACGAGGCCCGGGTCGACTTGAACCTCGAGGACTTCAACAAGGTGGCGGCACGGGTGCCCCACCTGGCTGACACGAAGCCCCACGGCAAATATCACATGAGCGACCTCGACCGGATCGGTGGGGTGCCTGTCGTGATGAAGGAGTTGCTCGACGCCGGGCTGCTGCACGGAGACTGCATGACCGTCACCGGAAAGACGATGGCCGAGAACCTGGCCGCCATGGAGGTCCCGGCACCGGACGGGGACGTCGTCCACGTGATGGATGATCCCATCCACGTCCAAGGGGGCATTGCCGTGCTCACCGGCTCCTTGGCCCCAAAGGGCTCGGTGGTCAAGGTCGCCGGGCTCGACACCTTGGCCTTCGACGGGACGGCTCGGGTGTTCGACGGCGAAGACCGGGCCATGGAGGCCATTCTGGCCGGGTCGATCGAGCCGAACACCGTCGTGGTCATCCGCTACGAGGGACCGAAGGGCGGCCCAGGCATGCGCGAGATGCTGGCCGTCACCGGGGCCATGAAAGGAGTCGGCCGTGGCGGTGACTGCGCGCTGATTACTGATGGTCGCTTCTCGGGTGGAACTCACGGGTTCTGCATCGGCCACGTCGCCCCCGAGGCGGTTGAGGGCGGCCCCATCGCCCTGGTGGCCGACGGTGATCGCATCGTGGTCGACGTGGTCGGACACACCATTGACTTACTGGTTGACGATGACGAGCTTGAGCGCCGAAGGGGCCAGCTGAAGCACCCCGCTCCGCGCTACACGACCGGAGTCCTGGCCAAGTTCGCCTCCCTGGTGACCGGAGCAGAACGGGGCGCGGTCACCGAGCCCTGAGCCCGGCCACCTCGACGACATGGCCAACTGGGCGGAGTTTTCCGATGGTGATGAGGTCTTGGCCGGCATGGCCAAAGATCGCCTGGACCTCGATGGGCTGGTGGCCGTCGGCACCATCCGCCTCAACGGATGGCCGCGGATTAGTCCGATCGAGCCACTCATCTTCGCTGACGAGCTGTACCTCGGGATGATGTCGGAGTCTCGCAAAGCCGGCGACCTGCTCCGTGACCCGAGGTGCGTGGTCCACAGCACGGTGCATGACAAAACGGGGGCGACCGGCGACATCAAGATCTACGGCCGAGCGGTCGAGGTGGTCGAGCCCGGCGAGCGCCAGCGCTACTGCGAAGCCCTGCAAGGGCGCATCGGCTGGCACCCCGAAGGTGACTTCCACCTCTTCGCCGTGGACATCACCGAGGTGGGCTACTTCGCCGTGGTCGGTGACGGGCACGAGACGAGGACATGGGTCGCCCCCGACCTCGAGGGCCTGTGAAACGACCAATTGGCCCAGTGCACTTGTCGCGACCCACCCGGCCATGGCACAATGGACGGACTATGAGTATCAACGCCCTGCCCACCGTGATCGCCCAGGTACTCGTTTCGTAGCGCATACGACGCCTTCTCGCCGTATGCGCTTTCCGACCTCCCAGATGGGAGGTCGTTTTCATGTCCAGCCATAAATGCCCGGCTGTCCGATTGACAGCCACCACTCGACAGTTACCAGCAACCGACCGTCGTCGACAAGGGAGCACCCGATGGAACTCACAGGAGCACAAGCGCTGATCAAGAGCTTGGAGATGCAGCAGGTAGAGGTCATGTTCGGTCTTCCTGGCGGTGCCATCCTGCCCGTCTACGACCCGATCATCGACTCGTCCATCCGCCACATCCTCGTCCGCCACGAACAGGGTGCCGGCCATATGGCCGAGGGCTACGCCCAGGTCACCGGCCGTCCCGGGGTGGCCATGGTCACAAGTGGGCCTGGCGCCACCAACATCGTCACGCCTCTGGCCGACGCCTACATGGACTCCATCCCCCTGGTCGTGGTGACCGGGCAGGTGGCAACCACCGCCATCGGCACCGACGCGTTCCAGGAGAGCGACATCACCGGCATCACCATGGGGGTGACCAAGCACAACTGGCTCATCACCGACCCCGCCGACATCCCGCGGGTGGTGGCCGAGGCCTTCCACGTGGCCACCACGGGCCGCCCG
>PLSY01000418.1 GCA_003164275.1 Acidimicrobiaceae bacterium
GATCCGTGCACCGCTGCAAAGGCGTCACCGAGGACCAGTGGGAGATCAGCCATGCCATTAGAGCCGTCGTCAATACTCATGACCGACAAAGTGGCCGTGGTGACGGGGGCAGCTCAAGGGATAGGCAAGGCCACTGCGTTGGCCTTGGCCCGCTTTGGTGCTCATATCGCGCTGTGCGATCGAGATGAACCAGGCCTCAGAGCAACCGCCGATGAGATCCGGGCCATGGGCCGACAGGCCATCCCGGGTGTCTTCGACGTCCGGGATGGAGATGCCGTGCGTGATCACATAGACCAGGTCGCGTCGGCAATGGGTCGCATCGATGCCCTGGTCAACAATGCCGGGGGCACGTTTTATGCCGATGTCCTCAACATCAGCGATAACGGACAGTCGTCCATCATCCACGAGAACTTCACAAGCGTCACCAACTTCATTCGATCAGTCGTACCCGTGATGGCTGTCACAGGCGGATCTATTGTCAACGTCACGTCGATCGAGGCACTTCAAGCTGCACCTGGCTTCGGCATCTATGCCGCCATGAAAGCGGCTGTGAGCAGCCTCACGAAGACGTTGGCCCTCGAGCTGGCCGACCGGGGCATCCGGGTGAACAGCGTCGCTCCCGACGGGATCCCGACTCCCGGCGATGCTCCATTGGCAGAAGCAACCCAAGCCTCCATGCGCTTCACCGCGCCTCCCATGACACCCCTCGGCTATCTGGCGGACGCCGAGGCATGTGCTGGGCCAATCGTCTTCCTCTGTAGCGACATGGCCGCGTTCCTCACGGGGATAGCCGTGAGCGTCGACGGCGGCAATTCTGCTGCTGGAGGCTGGCATCAAAAGTGGGATCGAGTGGGTGAAAGCTCGGGTGCGAACCCCGCGTAGCTGAAAGATCCGGAGGCTGAATGTGGTCGAGCGCCACCGCTGTTCGCACTATTCATCACCACCTAGGGTGATCAAATGCAGGCCTATTCAATTGAAGGTGTAATTCCTGTCGTCGATCCCTCCGCTTTCGTCCATCCGAACGCCGTCCTTATTGGCGATGTCGTGGTGGAGCCCGGATGCTACGTGGGACCATTGGCCAGCCTCCGAGGCGACTTCGGCCGAGTGCACGTGAAGGCTGGAGCGAACGTCCAAGACGGCTGCGTGCTTCACTGCTTTCCGGGCAGAGACGTGATCGTCCAAGAAGATGGTCATATCGGCCACGGCGCAATACTTCATGGCTGTCACGTGGGTCGTGGGGTCCTGGTGGGTATGAACAGCGTGGTGATGGACGGTTGCGTCATTGGGGACCGTTCCTTCGTCGGTGCAGGCAGCTTCGTTGTCGCTGACACGCAGGTGCCTCCTGGCCATGTGATTGCCGGCAACCCTGCTTCGGTGCGACGACCGTTGACCGAAGAAGAGATGGCATGGAAGGCCAATGGAACCTTCGTGTACCAACAGCTCGCTCGCCGGTGCTTGGCATCGTTAAAGCCGACGGAGCCGCTTGTCGCCCTTGAAGAAGGGCGACCAAGCTTGTCGGTGAGTGGCGATACAGCCGTTCCCTTGAGGGAGTACCGGACCGGGCAGCAGCCATAAATGTCTGCTGAGCCATCCGCCTTTGCGCCGTTGACGCAAACCTGCGGCCAGATTTGAAATCTTCGGATCACAGAACCGCAGTCAGTCGGCGGTAGCCATCGAGCCCTCTCGGTCGAGTGGCCGACCACGTCCCGATCGAATGGCGAGGGCGAGGGCGAGGGCGAGGGCGACGATCATGCAACCGGCGGTGACGACATACGCCAGGCGGAAGCCTGCCGTGAGGGCAACGTGAGTCGGCACGCCTTTGGCCATGAGCGTTTGGGCCTTGGTCGTGGACAAGGTCGCCAGGACGGCGATTCCGATGGCGCCTCCCATTTGGAGCGCCACACTGACCAGCCCTGATGCCAGCCCTGCATCGTCCGTGTCGACATCCGTCATGCCGATTGTGATGTTCGGGGCGGAGGTCAGGCCGCCACCGAGCCCACCGACCAGCAGCGCGGGAAGAATCATTCCTAGATAGCTTCCTCGGGCGGGAACTTGGGTCCACACCACCAGTCCGATGGTGAAAAAGGTCAATCCGACGAGCATCGTTCTCTTGGCCCCTATCCGATGCATGAGTCGAGCGGTGACGAACAGGGCGGTGGAAGACGAGGTCAGGGTGAACGGCAGGTAGGCCAGCCCTGTGACAACTGCGCTGTAGCCGCGAACCTCTTGAAAATACAGCACGCCCAAGAAGAAAATGCCGAACACCCCCACTCCGAACAAGCCCCGGATCACATCGGCGAGTGCGAGGTTTCGGTTGTGGAAGAGGGCGAGTCGGATGAGCGGGTGTCGGAGCCGGGATTGGAGGGCGATGAAGAGAACGGTCAATGCGACAGCACCGGCGAGCGAGCCAATAGTGATACTGGATGACCAACCGTGCTGGCTAACCGTCACCAAGCCGTAGACCGCCAACATGGGTGAGAAGGTGATCAAGAACGCACCGATCACATCGGCACCCTCACCTATGCCCAGGCCGACGTGTTCTTCTACCAGGATCCAGCAGGCTATGAAGGCTCCTATCCCAATCGGCAGATTGATGAAGAAGATCCAGTGCCAGCTGAAGGCCTCCACGACCACACCCCCAAGCAGTAGTCCGATCGAGCCGCCAGAGATGGCGACGAAGGAATAGGTCGACATGGCGCGACCTCGCTCCGCAGGAGCGGGGAACAAGGTGGCTATCAAGCCAAGGCAGGTGGCAGAGACAGCGGCCGCACCGACCCCCTGGATGAATCGTCCGGCTACGAGCAGGCCCGCAGAGGATGAAACCCCGCACACGAGGGAGGCGGCGGTGAAGAGGACCAGTCCGGCAAGCAGCACCCTCTTCCGTCCGAGCAGATCGCCCAGTCGCCCCGCCAAGAGCAAAAAACCCCCAAACGTGATGAGGTACGCATCGACGACCCATGAAAGGCCAGCTGAGCTGAAATGAAGTTCACGCTGGATGGTGGGCAGAGCCACATTGACCACCGTGTTGTCGATGATCACCATCATTTGGCCGATACACAGGACGATCAAGACAACCTGTTTCCGTCCCAGGTGCTTCGAGGCAGCGGACTGCGTCAGTGACGTCTGTCGCTTTGAATCGCCACTCAACGCTTCGTCCCAGTCGGTGCGTTCCTCGTGAGAGGACGAAACCGCCCATGGTGCTGCATCCGGTTGAAGGTAGTCGAGACCGCCGATCTCGTGCGGCGGGGCGTTCCGGCGGAAGGCTCACCCGGACATGGCCCGCCTGAGCACCGACCGCTCGAAACTTTGAATGGCGGCAATCTCTTGGCGGCCGCCGCACGTAGTACCTAGATAGGAAGCCAACCTTCAAGGAGCAGAATAGATGATCACGAACCGTCCTTCCCGGCTCAGGACTGCCGTCGTGTGTTCGGCGGCAGGAATCTCTGCTCTCGGAGCGTGCCTGTTGCCGGTGTCCACCGCCTTTGCGGGCGCTGCAGCGAAGCAGAGGGTGACGGCTTCGTTGACGGACTTTCACATCGCGCTCTCCAAGAAGACCTTCAAGCCCGGCAACTACACGTTTCTCGTCAAGAACAACGGGCAGACCACACATGCCCTGGCCATAAGTGGCCCTGGGCTGGCTGACAAGTCATCGGCAGATGTCTCTCCTGGGATGTCTACGATGCTGACTGTGACGCTGAAGAAGGGTGACTATGACTTCTTTTGTCCGATCCCTGGCCACAAGGCTCTTGGCATGAACCTGAATGTCCTGGTGCGGAGTGGTGGGGGCAGCTCGGCCGCCGTCAGCTCGGGAAGCGGCTCCGGTGGTGGCTACGGGTACTGAGACACCCAACGGAGTCGTTGTCGAAGATGGTCATCAAGGCGACGAGAATAGATTCGTGACCGCGGACAATGGTGTCCCCTGGCCAGCGATTCCGTCGGACGAGGCGCTGATAGCCGGGATGGCTGCCGGTGACACTCCAGCGGCTGTCTCTTTCGTGCGTCGGTATCAGCGCCGGGTCTTCGGATTGGCGGTCGGTATGGTCTCTGATCCCGGCGTGGCTGAGGACATTGCACAAGAGGCACTGCTGCGTGCCTGGAGACACGCTCCGGTATTCGATGCCCGCAAGGGGACAGTGGCGACATGGGTTTTGACTATCACCCGCAATCTGGCCATCGATGCGATTCGCCAGCGGCGTGCCTTTTCAACCGATCCTGATGAGCTGGTGGCACTGGGCATGGCCGGAGGTGGGCGATCGACCGAGGACCTGGCGGTCGCCCGACATCTCGCCCCCGAACTCATCGATGCTCTGCGCCGACTGCCCGCAGAGCAGCGCCGGGCGACGGTGCTGGCGGCGCTGTACGGCAGAACGGCGGAAGAGATCAGTGTCTCAGAACAAATTCCTCTGGGAACGGCCAAGACGCGCATCCGAACCGGCCTGCAAAAACTTCGATCGGCACTTTCTGACGCGGCCGGGTTCGACGGACAGCCATGACGGGCACGCCCTCTCACGCTGATTTTCAATGTGGACTCGCTGAACTGTCCCTTGGCATCCTCGATGGCCGAGAGCGGGCTGCCCTTTTGGACCACGTGGACGGGTGCGCAACCTGCAGATTGGAGCTGGAGCAGCTGACTATGGCGGCCGACGAACTTGTCCATCTGGCCGCTCACGTCGATCCGCCTGTCGGCTTTGAGTCCCGTTTGTTCGACGAGCTCCACTCCACCGATTCGGGGAGTATGTCCGCGTCGAAGCGAAGCCGCAGGTCGAAAGCGCTGGTAGCGGTTGCTGCCGCCGTGGTTGTTGCATTCGGCTTCGGCTGGGTGGTCCACACATCGACTGCAGCGCAACGCCACGTTGCCACTGTCTCTCAACCCGGCAGGGACGATCGGACGGCCAGTCTGGTGTCCGAGGGTCGATCTCTGGGAGATGTATCGGTCTACGGCCACGCCCCGGCCTGGCTGTTCGTGGTCGTAGACGCATCACCCGGTATACGCACGGTGCGCTGCACGGTCATATCGGCTAACGGTGCCGCCCACTATGTAGGAACGTTCGCCTTAACAGACGGGAGGGGAACGTGGACCGCACCCCTCTGGATCGGCAAGAGCCCGGTCACGTCCACTCAGCTGGTGGATTCAGCTGGTCGAGTGGTGGCTGTCGGTAAGTTCCCGTGACCAACTCGCCGTTGGGGGCCTTCGGGGGCGTCCGATGTCAGAGCTCATCGATGAGATCCCTTCCGTGACTCGTTCTAGTGGCGCGGGCACCGGTCACTTGGTTCGGCCCACGATGCAGCGCCGCCCGGTATCGAGCGTGGACGCCGATAGATGCGATCCGAAGGAGCGTCGATTCCGTCGGGAGGCCAGCAGATCGTCAGGCCCCCCCACCCTCGCCTGCTGACGGGAAGAGCACCCTGAGGGCATCCGACGGAGTGGCTATCGGCCTTCCAACGGAGGAACAAAGCTCCACGGCTTGTTCGACGAGCTCAACATTGGTGGGCTTTCGGTCTGGATCGAAATGCTCTTCCAGTCCCACGTGGATGTGGCCGCCCATCTCAAGGGCGAGCCGAGCGACCGGCGTCTTCATCAGATCCCCGCCCCAGACCGAGACCGACCAGGGAAGGCTCGTTCCGTCGAGCATGTCGACGTAGGCCCGAAGGGCGTACTCGCTCGGAGGCAGGCCGAAGGTGACGCCTTGACCCTTGGCCGTGAGGCCCCATTCGCCTCCGAAATAGAGCTTGACCATCGAGCCGGCAGGCAGTCTGCCAGCGCGATGATAGGCAAGCACAGTGCGCAAGAAACCTGGTTCGTAGATTGCGAATGAGGGTCCAAGTTCCAGGTCTGCGAACAAGTTCATGGCAAACCGGATCTCGTCGTACGTGTTCACGTAGGCACCGCCAACAGGAAGCCCATCGCTGTCCGGACTACCAAGATTCGTAGACCCGGGATCGAGCATCCCGAGCCTCAACGGCACCTCTTCTGCGATCTTGGCGAAGTGGGCGTAACGGTCCTTCCAGTGAAGGCCACCCGTCAGCGTCGGGTACCAGAGCGTGTCCGGCCTCTCTTCGAGCAGAGGTCCCCACACGGATACATACGCAGAGACCGCCTCATCGAGCGGCAGGTTGTAGTTCTCGTTGTGGGCGTGGACAATCGAAGCACCGGCATCGAGACACCGTCTCGCATCAGTTCCGACAGACTCTTTCGTGACCGGGATGTTGGGATTGCGCTCGACGGTGTTGATCCCGTTGAGGGCAGCTTCAATGACTACCGGAGCACTCATGGCGCGGCGGCCTTCATGCATCTTGCAGGCTTACTTCTGCTTGCCATCTGTCGTGCCAGTGTTGGACCAGGGGCTCGTTGCGGCCGATGATGACATGGGATAGGGCCTGCTCCACCCCGTGTTGGCATTGCTCCGCGGCGGGAAAGTCTTCGTCTCGCAGCACTGCACACGTAATATCGAGGGCGAATGTGCGCGCCTCTCGCACCGCTTCGTCGGTGATCGGTGTGAGCGCGGCTTCGCTCACGTGCACCACTGCTTCGCCGGGAATGGCGCCGGGGTACACCCGAATCATCGTGGCGGAGACGTCGGACTCGAGAAGGATGCAGCTCGGAAACAGGCCGTAGACGACGCCTCCATTGAACCGCTCGGGCCACTCGTCCTCGGGTAGTTGGCGTAGCTCGCGAATCGTCCGCAGCGGGAAGACCCAACGGCAGTGGGAGCCGAAGGTATCGAACACGGAGTTGTTGGTGAGAATGGGGAAGAGCGATTTACGGTGGAGGTGAGCGAAGTGATATCCCTCGAAATTGACATCTACAGCCAGTTTCCAGTTGGCAGAGACGCGCAGCGTCCGGGTCTCCACGTGCTCGTAATCGGCGAAGTCAAATCCGGAAAGATGATCGATGACGGTGTCGAGCACCCCATCGACGTCCACTGCCGAGTCGAGTCCGACGGTGAGAAGGCCCCCTCGCTCGCTGATGGGCAGCGCTCTCAGGCCGAGGGCAGTCTGATCGACTCCGGAGAACATCTCTTTTGAAGGGATGCCGGCCAGGGTGCCATCGGTCTTGAAGGACCATGCGTGGTATCTGCACGTGAATCGCAATGCGTGCCCGCAATCACTGGCCACCCGCCCCCCTCGATGAGTACAGGCATTCACGAAGGCCCGTAGCGTCCCCGAGTCGTCCCTGACGATCAGAACGGCCGTGCCGTCGACGTCTTTGGTGGTGTAGTCACCCGGGGAGCGGACTTCGCCGGCCCAGCCGACCACGTGTGGCACCCGACGGAGCATGGCCCGCTCGGCGGCGAAGCGTTCAGGGTCAGTGAAGACCGTTGCTGGTTCCTGGCGGACCTCCCCGGCCGTTTCGAGGGAGTCTGTTTCGAGACAGTCGAGCACTCGTTTGGTGACTGCCAGAAGTTCCGAACGTTGCATAGCGAGTCCTCTCGTTGCCATAGGGCGCAGGAGGCGTGCCCGACCATCGCCCGGCACGCCCACCCGATGCCGTCGCCGACCAAGCGTCACCCCCATGCGCCTACCGCAGCAGACACTATCGAAGGTGCTGTCAGCGCGTTGGGCAGCGGTATCTTGGCCTGAGTCCTCATGGACGCTCAAAATGCTTTCAACCGACACGATTCGGTGTGAATACGGGCGCTGTTCCGGTAACAATGAAGCGGTGGTCACAAAATCGTTCGAAGAGGTAGAGGCGGCCGGTCAGGTCATTCGGATCTCCAGTCCCGGCAAGATCTATTTTCCGTCCATCGACGCCACGAAGCTCGACCTCGTCTCTTACTATCTGCAGATCGCCGACGAACTGATCGGAACGGTTGAGGATCGGCCAGCCCTACTGGAGCGGTACCCGGATGGGGCGGCCGGGAAGTCGTTCTTTCAAAAGCGCGTGCCTCCGGGGGCACCGAGCTGGATCGAGACAGCTGTCGTCGAGACTCCGAATGGAACGAGGTCGAGAGCACTTGTTGTCATGGACATCGCTCACGTACTCTGGGCCGTCAACCTCGGATGTCTCGGCTTGCACCTGTGGCCATACCGGGTAAGCGACCCAGACCACGCTGACGAGTTGCGCATCGACCTCGACCCGCAGCCGGGCACCGCATTCGATGAGGTGCGGGCCGCTGCCCTTCGGGTTCGGCAACTACTTGACGAACTGGGAATCGCCAGTTTTCCCAAAACAACCGGAAACCGGGGCGTTCACGTCTATGTGCGGCTTGAGCCCAGGTGGGACAGCTTTCAAGTGCGGGCAGCCGCTGTCGCTCTGGCCCGAGAGCTCGAACGGAGGCATCCCGACACCATGACGTCGCAGTGGTGGAAAGAGGAGCGGGGCAGCCGCATCTTTGTCGACTTCAACCAGAACGCCCCGCACAAGACGGTGTTCGGAGCGTGGTTTGCCAGGCCCAGGGTCGGTGGGCAAGTGTCCACGCCGCTCTTTTGGGACGAGATTGAGAGTGTTGACCCCGAGTCCCTGACCATCCGAACGGTGCCACAGCGAGTCGAGCTTCAGGGGAATCCTTGGGCGGCCATCGATGATGCACCTCAATCTCTACAGCCGCTGTTGGATCTGTCGGCTCGCGATCGGGCAAGCGGCCTCCATGATGCCCCGTGGCCACCCGAATACCCAAAGCAGCCCGATGAACCCACCAGGGTGTCCCCGAGCAGGGCGAGGAAGGGCTGAGCAGTGGACCCGGTTCACTGCTTGCAACGCATCGCCTACCTGCTCGAGCGGGACCGAGCCGAGACTTACAAGGTGCGTGCCTTTCGGGGAGCGGCGGCAGCCATCACCGGCATCCCGGTCGAAGAACTTTCAACGATGCTCACTGCTCGGCTGCAAGATATCCCTCATATCGGCAAGACCAGCGCCCAGGTGATCAAAGAGGCCGTGTCGGGCCGGATGCCGGCTTATCTCGAAAAGTTGGAGGCAGGCGGCCTTCCTCCGATGAGCGCAGAGGCGTCGCGTCTGCGGGCCAAACTGCGTGGGGATTGTCATAGCCATTCAGATTGGTCCGACGGCGGCAGCCCGATCCGCGAGATGGCTCTGGCAGCACTCGAGCTCGGACACGAGTACTGGACGTTGACGGATCACAGTCCGAGGCTGACCATCGCCCACGGACTGGACGCTAAGCGTCTGAGGGAGCAGCTCGATTTGGTGGCCGAACTGAATGCAGAACTAGCACCGTTTCGCATCCTGACAGGCATTGAAGTGGACATCTTGGAAGACGGCTCACTCGACCAAGAGGAAACGCTGCTCGCTCAGCTGGACGTCGTCGTCGCCAGCGCGCATTCGAAGCTCCGCATGGATTCTCTAGCGATGACCGACCGACTCCTCCGAGCTGTCGAAAGCCCGCATACCGACATCCTCGGCCACTGCACCGGACGAATCATCGTGGGGAGGGGTCGTCCGCAATCGATTTTCGATGCTGACGCAGTCTTCGAAGCCTGTGCCCGCACCGGCACGGCCGTCGAGATCAACTCGCGCCCTGAGCGGCTCGACCCACCGGCCGAGCTGCTGGAGCTTGCCCTCTCTCTCGGATGTGACGTTGCCATCGACACCGACGCGCACGCTCCGGGCCAGCTGGAATGGCAGGTGTACGGCTGCGAGAAGGCCGCTCAGGCGCAGATTCCCGCTGGTCGGATAGTGAACACACGGCCGATTGACGAACTCTTGGCCTGGACATCAAGCCACAGTTCGAACTAGGGGGGCTTGGCTGGTTCAGACTGGGTACGGTTGACCTGTGCCCAATCCAGTACTACCCCCGGTGGCGCCCATGCTGGCCAAGCTCACGCGTGAGCTCCCGATCGGCGACGGCCTCTTCTACGAGCCGAAGTGGGACGGTTTCCGATGCATCGTGTTTCGGGATGGGAACGATATCGTGCTCGGAAGCCGCAATGAAAAGGAGCTCAACCGCTACTTTCCCGAGTTGATCGATTCGCTACTCGCCAATATCCCCGAACGCTGCGTCCTGGACGGGGAGATTGTCATCGCCGGCCCGGACGGCCTCGATTTTGATGCTCTGTCGCAGCGGATACATCCTGCTGCCTCGAGGGTGCTCCATCTCGCCGAGGCAACGCCCGCCTCGTTCGTGGCTTTCGACTGTTTGGCTCTCGACGACGCTGACCTGATGGCGGAGCCGTATGCAGCTCGCCGTCATGTACTGGAGCAAGTCCTCTCCGAAGCTGCTGCTCCGATTCACGTGACCCCAGTGACCAGCGACCCGGAGGTGGCACGAGAGTGGTTTTCCAGGTTCGAGGGCGCCGGTCTTGACGGACTGGTCGTGAAGCCCCGTGACCTTCCCTATCAGCCGGATAAGCGGGTCATGCTGAAGGTCAAGCACCAACGGACGGCTGACTGCGTTGTGGGCGGATTCCGATGGCACAAGGACGGGGGAGTTGTGGGATCACTGCTTCTCGGGCTCTTCGATGAAGAGGGTGTGCTGAACCATGTCGGGGTGGCGTCCGGCTTCACGGCGGCAAGGCGGAAAGAATTGGTAGCGGAACTGGATCCTTATCTGGCCGATCCGTCAGTCGACCACCCATGGGTGACTAAAGGAGCGCCGAACGGCCGGGTCCCGGGTGGCCAGAGTCGATGGAGCGCAGGAAAAGACCTGAGTTGGATGCCACTGGACCTTGCCCTGGTGGCCGAGGTCTCATACGACCATCTGCAAGGCGACCGGTTCCGGCACGCAACCTCGTTCTTGCGTTGGCGACCTGATCGCCAGCCGGAATCTTGCACGTACGCCCAGCTCGAGACACCGGTGCCGACCGTTCTCTCAGAGGTCTTCGGGACACGAGGCTGAACCGGGACCGTTGAGCCCGGTGGGTGGGCATGGAGTTAGGCGGCCCAGTCGAGCACTTGGTCGCAGCTGTGCGACCACCCGATGGGCCGTCTGGCCCGGCAGACCTCAGCCCCGGTCGATCAGTGCCGGCGCGAGCCGTCTCCACTCCGTCAGTGGAAGTGACGACGACTCTTCGGTCAGGACCTGGATGCAGACGTGATCAGCACCAGCGGCACGGTGCAGGTCAATCCTGTCGCGTATCGTCGACTCGTCCCCCCATGCGACCATCGCATCGACCAGCGAATCGCTGCCACCGTTGGCGAAATCGTCCTCGTCGAATCCAAGGCGACGAAAGTTGTTCACGTAGTTCGGGAAGGTTAGATATGCGGCGAGGGCCCTCCGTCCGAGTTCACGAGCTTTTGCCGCATCCGTGATGAGAGCGACGGCCTGCTCCGGCGCTACGAGGCCGTCGGGTCCGATCGCCTCCCTGGCCATGGCCGTGTGCTCCGGGGTGACGTTGTAGGGATGGGTGCCAGCCGTGCGGGTGCGGGCCAGCTCGAGCATCTTTGGACCAAGGGCTGCCAGTACCCTGCGCCCTCGGGGCAAAGGAATGGGTGCGGTGTCCAGTGCGTCGAGGAATTCGGCCATCCGAGCCAACGGCTTGCGATAGCGGCCGACTTCATCTCCGTCGATCAGAGGAGCGTGGCTCACGCCGATACCGACCATGAACCGGTCGCCGTACAGATCCGTGAACCGGGAGTGCGCTGCAGCCGTCTCCTCTGGCGAGTGCATCCAGAGGTTGAGAATTCCGCTCGCTACGGTCAACGAGCTCGTGGCGTCGAGGAGGCGCTCAATGGCGTCAAAAAGGTCTCCGCCGACATCCGGGATCCAGATAGCGGAATAGCCCAGCGAGTCAAGCTCGGCTGCAGCCTCCCGAGACTTCCCAGGGTCGCCGTAGCGCAGTCCGCCACTCCAGACACCTGTTCCACTAAGAGTGTTCATTCATCATCCTTTATCGGTGTCGGTACAGGGATCGCGGGCAGGTCGCCCACGCAAAACCGCCCCATCTCTCGGCTGTCCTGCCGTTGGTGAAGCTCAGGCAACGGACGGTCTGAGGGGACTCCATCAGATTCAGCCTCGATGATCGGCAGAGGTGTTGACAGTTTCCTCTCCGTCTACTACCCACCGGGTCCGCAGGTCCTCGAGCCACTCAGGAAACTCGAGCTCGGGGTCGGGAAGAACCTCCGCCCCCTGCCGGGCGAGGGCTTGTTGGAAGGCCTCGAAGTCGTCACCCCAAGAACGCGGATCTCCCATCATCACTTCGAAAAGCACGGTTCCCTCTGGTCCTGCCACGAAGGGTCCGAAGGCCGCTCCGAGTGGCAGTTCCACATGGGTGCCTGCTGGGCAGTGACGGTCTCCGCACCACATGTCGCCTTCGATTACGAAGATGACATGTGAGCTGTAGTGGCCGTGCCGCCGGATCACCATTCCGGGATCCCATTTCGCATAGAGCGACAGGTATTGGGGCTCGGAAGAGAAGGCCAGCCACTTCTCCCAGACCGATGCGATCGTCCCATCTGCCTGGCGAATCGACTTCACGCGTTGCCATGGAACATCGAGGTCTTCTAGATGCCGGAATGTGGGCTCGAGTCCCGCAACCTCTATGTCCTGCCCGTCGCTGCCTTCGGGCTCGGCTTCAATACCCATGTCTCCCCCTGAGATCGATCCGTGGGCCGCGGCCCGAGAACGAGGTTTGCTCAGTGTAGGACGATCGACCGAGCCGAAATGCACCCGGTCCGATGCCGCCTTCGAGAAGCGCTGTGCCGCATCTCGGGGCGCCTCTGGCTTTTGCGGATCGGCTCGATGCCGAGGCTCCCGCTATCCAAATGGCTTGGTACACCCACTCTTGATATCGGGACTCCAGCAACTGACCAACGTCGAGATCTGGCGAGTTCCTTTGCCCGTCGCAAGAAGAAGCGATTTGGCAATGTCCTGTGTGTGTCGACAGGACCCGACGTGCCATGAATCGAGCGACCAGGACCCCTCTCTCCTGCGAGTGGTTGAGTACTCTCAGTACTCGCTGGTGCAAAAGGCAAGAAGTGGCCAGGTGAAGGGGTGAACGGCACCTACACTGTCGGCCATGCGCGGACAGGGACGACGCATAGCCGTCGCGTTGGCACTGCTGATTGCTGTCGGTGGCATTGTCGGCGCATACGTTTCTTCGCCCACCACCGCGAGCTCCGAGGCGGTCGCTAACTCAGTCGTCAGTGGGCCGCTGTCTGCCCACACCGGCCCCTACCTGACCGATAGCCACGGACGAATCGTGTTCCTGCGAGGCGTGAATGCGGTCTACAAACGAGCACCCTACGAACTCTATGACGATCCCGGCAAGAGTTGGAACTTCTCGAGACGGGATGCGGCCCGTATGGCCTCGCTCGGATTCAATGTCGTTCGGCTCGGCATTATCTGGGAAGGGCTCGAGCCCGGGACTTTGGGGCCGAACAATCCGGCGATCTGTACGCCTGGCAAGCCTGCGGATCCGCATCAGTTCAATGCGGCTATCGCTGACGCATACCTGGCGAAAGTGGCAGAGACCGTCAGACTACTTGGTGAGTACCACATCTATACCCTGCTCGACATGCACGAAGACGTGTACAGCTCTGAGTTCGGAGGGGAGGGAGCACCTCCGTGGGCGGTCTGCTCTGGGTCACATCCGATCGGAACGCTGCCGGGGAGGTGGTCGAATACCTATAACGACCCGGCCTTGATCACCTCGGTGCAACACTTTTGGACGAATGACGTGGTCGGCGACCTCCAAGGGGAGTACATCCGTGTGTGGAAGACAGTTGCCACCTATTTCCGAAACAATCCCTGGGTGGTCGGCTATGACCCCATAAATGAACCATTCACGAAGACCCTCATGGCCGGCACGCCTGAGGTGGCCTCGCATCTGGAGTGCCTGTACACGGGAGCCGCCAATCCGGGCCGAAGCACCCTCGACGGATCCCTGTTGACCTGCCCACCCGATGATCCCCCTATTGGCCTGATCAGAACCATGCAGGCGGCGAGCCCTTCCAAGCTCGTGTTCTTCGAGCCCGACATCTTCTCGAGCACGGGTCACGCCAACGACATCGGACCGATGCAGGTCGGTGGGCTCGTGTTCAATTTCCATGACTACTGCGGATTCCGGAGTGGAGCCACGGGAAACCCGACTGATCTGGACGCCTGCAGCGAGCAGGAACGTCGGACGATGAACCGCAGGAGCGAGGAACGTCCCGACATAGCCACTCGCCAGCAGCCCGCAGGCCCTGCCTGGTTCATGAGCGAGTTCGGGGCGACGTCCAGCCCCACCCTCATGGAGCGGCTCACGGCTAATGCCGACCAGCTTCAGCTCGGCTGGACCTATTGGCAGTGGAAGTACTACGACGACCCAACAGGTAGCTCCGCCGAGGCCCTGGTCGGCGCAGACGGCAAACTGGCCCCTACCAGTCTGGCGTTATCTCGTGTCTATCCTCAGGCTGTGGCGGGCACACCGATTTCGTTCTCGTTTGACCCTGAGACCGATACCTTTCACATGTTCTACATCCCGTACCGAAAGCCGGATGCGCCGACAGTGATCTTCGTCCCTCGCGCTGTTCACTACCCGAATGGTTACGAAGTCACTGTGGTCGGAGGGACGATTCTTTCGAAGCCGAACGCCGGTGACCTGGTGATCGCTAGTCAATCGAACGCCGAATCGGTGTCGGTGAGCCTGCACGCGGCTCCTTGACACAAAGGGACAATGGACCCCCACCCGGTGCACCTGGCTTTGCTATACCTAGTTTTCGGCACCTCGACCATCGAGTTGCCCCTTGGAGGAGGGTAAATGACCATGAGTGACCAAACCGGCCAGCTGCAACTCCTGTTGGATCGACTGGCCATCGACGACCTACTCAGCCGTTACACGGTTGCTCTAGACACCAGGGAATGGGGACTTCTCGCTACGGTCTTCACGCCCGATGCCACTATCGATTACACATCTAGCCAGGGGATAAAAGGCCAGTTCCCTGAGGTGGCGGCTTGGCTCGAGAAGACGCTGACCTCCCTCTCGATGACCCAGCACGTACTCGGCAACAAGCTGATCAAAGTAGAAGGGGATCACGGTACGGGCCGTACCTATTTCTTCAACCCAAACTCGGTGGTTGACGAGTCAGGTGGAACCGCGCTGTTCTTTGTCGGCGGGTTCTATCTTGACCGGTTCGTTCGCACTGACGAGGGTTGGCGCATTGAGAACCGCTACGAAGAGACGTCTTGGTTCAAGTCGGAGATTCCCCTCGAGACCCTGGCTCGGCAACTACAAGGGAAGTGAGAGGTGGTCAGGCTGAGATGTAGGCGCCGCCGTCGACCATGAGGGTCTCACCAGTGAGGTAGCGGCAGGCGTCTGAACAGAGGAAGCGCACGACCGGGCCAATGTCGAGTTCCGCATCGCCTATCCGACCNNACCGGGCATCGGCAGCAGCCAGGTACGGGCTCACCTCAGTCGTCGATCGTTCCTCGTACGAGGCGGGGCAGTAGCAGTTGACAACGATCCCGTCGGCGGCCCACTCCCGCGCAGCTGTCCTCGTCAGCCCTCGAATGGCCTCTTTCGCCGCGGCGTAGGCACCGAACCCCGGCAAGCCGACGATTCCGGCGCTCGAGCCAACGTTGACGATGCGCCCCCAGCCGGCCCTGGCCATGTGCGGATAAACAGACTGCATGCCCCAGAGTGCCGCTTTGACTCCCGACAGGTAGACGCCGTCCATGGCTTCATCGGAGATTTCGGCCAATGGCTCTGGACCCCGGTATGTGACGGCGTTGTTCACTAGGCCGTCTATCCTTCCGAACCGATCGAGAGCTTTGGTGACGAGGCCGTCGATGTCCTCTTTGACTCGAACATCACATGACTCACCGAGGTGCGGCCCACCGATCTCGGAGAGCTCGGTGAGGATCCTCGACAAACGGCGGGCCACCAGCTCGCCTACGACCACCGTGGCTCCTGATCGGGCCAAATGGTGGGCGATGCCCCGTCCGATGCCCCGCCCGGCGCCGGTGACGATGATGACGCGGCCGGCCACATCATCTCCGCCCGGGGAGGTCACCACGCTGCTCCGGCAGAAGGCGGTCGCAGGATCGAGACGACCGGTTTTGTGGCCATGGGCGCCCGGTTGCTGGGATTTGCTCTGGCTCGTGACCGAGGTTCAGGCATGGCCAGGAGTGTACGGCCACGAGCCCGACCTCGCTCGGCCCGGCATTTGGGCCGATCGTCGGCAGCGTGGCCCCCGTTGACCACTTGTGCTGGCCCCGATCAACCGATGCCTCCAAAAAAGAAGAGACAACCGACGCCCCGCTCCATGCAGGGCATCATTTCCGGGTAGTAAGTTGCAGGCAAGCAGTCTCCGCCAACTGCGGAGCGACGAGTCGGGGGAGTGACAACGATGGGAAAGTTTGACGGGAAGGTTGCGTTCATCACGGGGGCGGCCCGCGGGCAAGGCCGATCCCACGCCATTCGTCTAGCGGAGGAGGGCGCGAATATTGTCGCCATCGATATCTGCCAGGACGTCGCCTCGATCGCCGAGCTCTATCCTTTGGCCAGCCAGACCGACCTCGACGAGACGGTGCGTCTGGTCGAGGAGGTAGGCGGCAAGATCATCGCCCGCAAGGCGGATGTGAGGGTGTTCCAGGAATTGAACGCCGCCGTCCAGGAGGGAATCGAGCTCTTCGGGCACATCGACATCTGTCTGGCCAATGCTGGGGTGGTGGCCCTCAAGCGCACCTGGGAGACCCCGGAGCAGACTTGGGATGACGTCGTCGACATCAACCTGAAGGGGGTCTGGAACTCGGTTCGTGCGGTCATCCCCGGGATGATCGAGCATGGGGAGGGTGGATCCATCATCATCACGAGCTCCGTCGCCGGACTGAAGGGCTACCCGAACACGTCTGCGTACTCGGCCGCCAAGCACGGCGTGGTGGGGATCATGCAGTCACTCGCTGCCGAGCTGGCCGAGTACGCCATTCGGGTGAACACCATCCATCCAATGAACGTCGACACGCCGATGCTTCAAAATCAGGGCACCTACGACCTCTTCCTGCCCGACCGCGAAAAGCCGACCCGCGACGATATGGCAGAGATGTGCAAGGACTTTGCCCTGCTGCCTATTCCGTGGGCGGACGCCAAGGACATCACTTCCGCAGTCGTTTGGTTGGCATCTGATGACGCCCGCTACGTGACGGGCATCCAGTTGCCTATTGACGGCGGGACGATTCTTAAATAGCTGGCTCGGCCTCGGTTCACCGGAGGGGCGGCGTCAACGGCTGGGCAGCGTCGAGTGATCGATGGGTGCCGAGGCCATGGCTCAGATCGGAAAGCTCCTGCGCCGCTCGTGCCTACGTCATCTCCAGGGCTCAGGTCATAGCTGTGACAGAGCGTCAGCCAGAGGCTGCAGAATCTGCGGGCTGAGCGGAGGCATCAGGTAGACGATCGCCAGATCGAGACCGACGTCGGAGAGGTCTGAGATCTGTTGGCCAAGTGACGCCAGGTCGGATGCGGATCCCGATTTCAGCCACACATGGCTCGACAGGGTGATCTCATTCGGGTCTCGTCCGATGTCGGTGCAGTGCTGGACGAGCACGTCCCGCTTTTTCGCGAATTCATCGGGTGTTCCACCGAGGAAGTTCCAGTGCTGAGCGTAGCGAGCTGCAGTGAGAAGCGTTCGTTTCTCGCCGCTTCCGCCTATGACCAAAGGGGGATGGGGCCACTGCGGGCCCTTCGGCTCGCAGTGGGCCGCCTCCAATGTGAAGTACTCCCCATCGAAATCGGTCGTGTCTTGTGAGAGGAGGCCGATTAGCACCTGGCAGGCTTCTTCCAGCCGATCGCTTCGTTGGGCGGGCGTGCCCAGGTCGATGCCGTAGGCGCCTGACTCTTCCTCGTTCCAACCGGCCCCAATGCCGATCTCAAGCCGACCGTTGGACATGATGTCGATGGTTGCTGCCATGTTGGCGAGGACCGCCGGTTCGCGATAATGGATTCCGGTCACGAGTGTCCCCAGCCTCAGACGTCTGGTGGCCTGGGCCAGGCCGGCCAACATGGTCCACCCCTCGAGGCATGGCCCCATCGGATCGCCAGGACCCTGAGGTGACCAGATGGGGTAGAAGTGATCGAACAGCCATCCTGACTCGAAGACCTCGATGTCGTCAGCTTCTCGCCAGACGGCCAGGACATCGGCCCATGCGGTGTTGTGGTTAGCGGTCTTGAATGCGAATTGCATGTCTTGTTTAGAGCTCCTCAAGCAGGGAAAGAGTCCCAACGTAGTCAGCTCCAGCCCTGACCGCATTGCCCAGATGCCATCCGTGGAAAGCGGCGGCTCACAAAGAACCGACCATGGATGCCATCGAGCTGCTCGTCTCCGATGGCAATCGGGTCAAACGCCTGTCTGCCCGCTATCAGGAGAAAGCCGAGGGCGACAAGACTTCCGAAGCAACAGCATTGGCGCTGGCGAGAGCGCTCGCTAGCGACGTCGGTGGTGCCCAATCGCAGTCGAGGGCGGATCCATGAAGCGCTCCTATGGGCAATTGCGGGCAGGAGAGGCTCGCGGCGTTCTCGTGGACACGTTCCGGAAACATTGACTGCGTAGATTGGAGGCATGGCCGTGGCTCGCACGATGGGCATCGAAGAGGAGCTCCAAGTCGTCGATGCCGAGACGTTCAAGCTAGCCTTCCGCGCTCCAGAGCTCCTCAGCCGACTACCGGACCACGGGTACTCCGCTGAGCTGCAACGCAGCACCGTGGAGACGAACACCCCCGTGTGCGGCACTCTCGAGGAGTTGAGTGGCGATGTCATCGGACTCCGGCAGGAAGTGGTTAGGGCGGCGGGTCACCTAGGTTTAGCGGTTGCTGCCGCCGGGACTGCCCCTCTTTCCAGCGCCGCCGATCTTGAGCTCACTGCGCGTGGTCGCTATGGGCGGATGCAGGAGGACTACCGGCTGCTCGTCGACGAGCATTTGGTTTGCGGCCTCCAAGTCCATGTCGGGATCGATGACCACGACTTGGCTGTCCGACTCATACCTCGGATCGAGGCCATCCTTCCGATCCTGCTCGCCCTCTCCACCAGCTCGCCCTTTTTCGAGGGCCAGGACACCGGGTATGCCTCGGTGAGGACGATGATCTGGCAACGCTGGCCGACTGCCGGGCGCGCCCCTCTGACTCACTCGTACGGGGAGTACGAGCAACTGGTGGCCAGCCTCATTGCCTTAGGCGTCATCTCAGATTCAAAGATGGCCTACTTCGACGTACGACCATCCACCCACGTACCGACTCTGGAGCTCCGGGTCTGCGATTCGTGCCCACTCGTCGACGACGCCATCCTGATCGCCGGATTGTTCCGTGCCGCTGTCGAACGTGCGGCTGAAGCGGAGCTGGCGGGGGAGGCGCACGTAGTACGGCCCGATCCCCTCTACCGGGCGGCCATGTGGCGTGCCGCCCGAAGTGGCCTGTCCGACAGCCTGTTGAGCACCGGCGCTGAGCCCCTCGCCGTGCCCGCGGCGGAGGCGGTGCTCGGAGCGGTCGAGGAGCTACGAGGCCAGCTCGAGGAGACCGGCGACTGGGAGGCGATCTCGGAGCTAACGGCGGCAGCACTGGCTCGAGGCTCCTCGAGTGAGCGGCAGCGGGCCCGCTTCGCGGAGCGAGGCCAGACCGCAGATGTCGTGAAGCTACTGATCGACGAGACCCAGGGCCGTGCCGACGCTGCCCATTCGAGGACCCGTTGGCCCTCGAGTTACCAAGTGCAAGTAAGCGACGAGGCTGTTCACCCGACAGGCCTGCCGTATTCGATCTATCGGCCGGTGTTCGAGGTGTTGGACGAGTTCGACCCGGCCGAGATGACCAGGCGGGCAGAGCAGGCGAAGGACTACGGGTTGACGTTCGGAGTGGGTGGCGAGCAGCGCCCATTTCCCGTCGACCTCATCCCGCGGGTTATCCCGGCGCACGAGTGGGCCGTGCTTTCGGCAGGGCTCACACAGCGGGCGAGGGCCATTGAGGCCTACCTCCGGGATGCCTACGGGTCGGCGGAGATCCTCCGTGACGGGGTCATAGCACCCGAGATCCTGACCAGCTGTACGGCATGGCGCCAAGAGGCGACCCGCCTTCCCCGCGGCACTGTTCGTGCGCCCGTGATCGGTTTTGACCTCGTTCGAGACGGCATAGGGAGCTGGCGGGTCCTAGAGGACAACGCCCGGGTTCCGTCCGGCATCGGCTATGCCATCGCCATCCGGCGACTCATGGGAGAGGTGATGCCCGAGTTCGAGGGCATGGCCCCGATCCGCAAAGCCGACGCGGCGCTGGATCTGATCGGCAGGACGCTGCGCGCCTGCGCCCCGGTCGACGATGCCGTCGTTGCCCTCTTGTCAGAGGGCGCGGACAACTCCGGGTGGTTCGAGCATCGGCTGATCGCCGAAGAGGTCGGTGTCCTCCTCGCTCAGCCGAGCGAGGTAGAGGTCCGCCGGGGAAGGGTCATCGTCGGGGGGCGTCGGGTCGACGTCGTCTATCTTCGCCTGGGTTGTGAGCTCATCGACCTGAAGGACGCCAGTGGCCGTCAGGTCGGCGCGCAGGTGCTCGAGGTGGCCGAACAGGGCGGAGTAGTCGTCGTGAACGCTCCCGGCAACGGCATCGCCGATGACAAGGCGATGTACTGCTACGTGCCTGACATCATCGCCTACTACCTCAATGAGCGCCCGCTCCTCTCCCCGGTCCCCACCTATCGATGTGCAGATCCAGATGAGTGCGAAGGAGTGCTGGACCGGTTGGGCGATCTCGTCACGAAGCCTGTCGGTGGCTATGGGGGCAGTGGGGTACTGGTGGGACCTGAAGCGAATGCCTCCGAACTCGAGGCGAGGAGAAAGGTCATCGCTGCTGATCCGACGGAGTGGGTGGCCCAAGAGGTCGTCAACCTCTCGACCCTTCCGACACTGGTCGATGGTCGCATCGAGGCGCGCCATGTCGATCTCAGGGCGTTCGTCTACCTGACCGGAACCGGAGCCGGAGATGCCGAACTCGCAGGCCTGGCCCTGACTCGCGTGGCTCCGGCAGGGAGCATGGTGGTCAACTCATCCCGTGGGGGTGGCGCCAAGGACACATGGATCCTCCACGATGCAGAGGACGGGGACGAGAGGAGCGATCGTGTGCGGCCTCTCCGGTGAGATGCGCTTCGACGGACGGAGCGCGGATGTCGCTGCCCTTGAGCACAGCTGCGCCACGCTCGAGTGCCGGGGGCCGGACGGCTCGGGGATCTGGGCGCAGGGCCCGATCGCCTTGGGGCATCGACGACTCTCCATTATCGATCTTTCGGTGAAGGGGGCACAGCCCTTGGTCGATCCGGCCGTTGGGCTGACCATTGCCTTCAACGGCTGCATCTACAACCACAAGGAGCTGAAGCTCGAGCTCGAGGGACTCGGCCACTCCTTTTTCTCCCACTCTGATACCGAGGTCATCTCCAAGTCCTATGCCGAGTGGGGTACCGACTGCGTCTCACACTTCCACGGCATGTTCGCCTTCGCCATCGCCGAGCATGCCAGCGGCCGAGTAGTCCTTGCCCGAGACCGCTTGGGGATCAAACCGTTGTATTTCACCCGCACCCCCGACCGGCTTCGGTTCGCATCAACGCTCCCCGCCCTGCTGGCCAGCGGCGAGATCGACACCTCCATCGATCGGGTGGCACTGCAGTACTACATGACGTTCCACTCGGTCGTACCTGCCCCTCACACCATTCTCAACGGCGTTCGCAAGCTCGCCCCCGCCACCGTCCAGGTCATCGAGTCCGACGGGCGAAGTCGAGAGACGGTGTACTGGGAGCCGTCATTCGCTCGCGACCCGGCCGACGATGGTTGGTTCGACCAGGATTGGCAGGATGCGGTACTCGCCTCACTGCGCACGGCCGTCAAGCGGCGACAGGTCGCTGACGTGCCCGTCGGCGTGCTCCTCTCCGGAGGGATTGACTCGAGCCTGGTCGTTGCCTTGCTGGCCGAGGCTGGCCAACATGACCTACAGACGTTCTCCGTAGGGTTCGACGACGCAGGTGGCGAGTCGGGAAACGAGTTCGAGTATTCCGACATCGTCGCCCACCATTTTGGCACCGACCACCATCAGATCAAGATCGACAGTGCAAAACTCCTTCCGGCCATCGACGGGGCCGTGCGAGCGATGAGCGAGCCGATGGTGAGCCACGACTGCGTCGCCTTCTATCTCCTGAGCGAGGAGGTGGCCAAGTATGTGAAGGTGGTCCAGTCTGGGCAGGGCGCCGATGAGGTGCTCGGAGGCTACGACTGGTATCCACCGTTGTCCGAGGTTCCGAGAGATGAGGCCGTCGAAGCGTACTCGAGGGTCTTCTTCGATCGTCGGCATTCCGAGCTGTCTGGGATCCTCCAAGACGACTGGTTGTCTGCCGAGGACGCGCCGACCGCTTTCATCGCCGACCACTTCGCCCGGCCCGGAGCCGAGACCGCTGTCGACGCCGCACTTCGAAACGACACGACGATCATGCTGGTCGACGACCCAGTGAAGCGAGTCGACAACATGACGATGGCCTGGGCACTGGAGGCCCGTGTTCCCTTTCTCGATCACGAGTTCGTTGAGTTGGCTGGCCGCATTCCTCCGAGCTTGAAGCTGGCCGATGGGGGAAAGGGCGTTCTCAAGCGGGCGAGCAGGGGGGTCGTACCCGACGCCGTCATCGACCGGACCAAGGGATACTTCCCGGTACCCGCCATTCGTCAACTCGAGGGGCCTTACCTCGATCGGGTCAAAGATGCGCTGACCGACCCTGCCGCCAGGTCCCGTGGGCTCTTTCGTCCGGAAGTGGTGGACTCGATGCTCCGCACTCCAAACGTCACGAGGACGACGCTTGGGTCCAATGCCCTCTGGCAGCTGGGCCTACTCGAGATGTGGTTGCAAGCCATGGGAGTCAGAGACGCGTGAGAGCCGCCGACGCGGGGGCCTGGAACGGCACCTCACTGCCCGAGCTGGCGAAGGAGCTCATTGGCGCATGGGGATGCTGGGCCCCGACGTTCACCCACGACGGCCGACGCATGGCCTATGTGAGCGATCAACGGGGTACCCCCGAGCTCTGGGTGGAATCAGTCGACGGCATTGAGCCCGCCTACGTCGTCGAGGTCTCGGAGGATCCCGTGGTGGCTGTTCGGTGGTCGCCTGACGATGAGTGGTTGGCTTGCTCAGTCGCCACAGGTGGGGGAGTGCGTTCCGAGGTATGGGTCATCCGTCCGGATGGCTCGGACAGGCGAAGGTTGGCTGGTAATCCCGAGCATGCCGTCCTCGGTCCCTGGGCCCGCAAAGGCCACCGACTCGTGGTGACCATCCGAGACAATGGGCCCCGGGGCGAGAACCGATGCGTGTTGGTGGACCCGAAGTCGGGGAACGAGGAGTTGATTGTCTCGGGGGAGCTGGTCGACATCCTCGACCTGTCCCCTGATGGGCGCTTCGCCCTCTTGAGAGACGGCACTCGCGGAGCGCAATTCTGTCGGATTCTCGACCGTTGGAGCGACCTGACCCATGAGGTGCTCCCTTTCCCGGCCGCCGGGTCGACCGAACTGGGCATCCTGCGCCCTCCGCCGGCGGGTGAGCACGCGTCGCTCTTGGCCTACCTGGTGACCGATGCCGGGCAACCGCGTCGAGCCCTTGTCGCCGTGCCGTTGAGAGGCGACGGCGAACGGGTGGCGGCGGGTGCCATCGCTCTCCGAGAGGACGCAGAACTTGAGTTCGCCGACGCCGATGACGGCGGAAAGCTCATTCTCCTGGCCTGGAACGTAAAGGGCAGGAGTGAGTTGGAACTGCTCGATACCAGCTCAGGGTCCGTCCGACGCTATGAGGACCTCCCAGGATCGGTGGTGAGCGGGGGAGTGGTCGCCCGCGATGCCCACAGGGCAGTGCTGGCCATCGAGGACCCCCGCAGCGCGTCCCGCCTCTGGGAACTCGAGCTCGACAGCGGACGGTGGCGCTCCCTCACCCCATCGTCGACTGACGACCAGTGTCTGGTGACGCCGACACTAGAGAGCTTCGAGTCCCACGACGGGCTTCGGATCTCCGGCTGGCTGTATCAACCGCTCGAAGGCGGCCCGAGCGGTCCGGCGGTGATCAGCCTCCACGGTGGACCCGAGAGCCAAGAGCGGCCGGTGTTCAACGCCCAGCATCAGCTCTTGGTGGCGGCGGGCATCACTGTGCTGGCACCAAATATCAGAGGATCCTCCGGATATGGCCGGGCGTTCGTCCACGCCGATGACCGATATGGGCGCCTG
This sequence comes from Acidimicrobiaceae bacterium, assembly GCA_003164275.1. The sequence goes on from PLSY01000418.1 coordinate 24,083, forward strand.
GATGCCATCGCTGACGTGGGCGCTTGCGCAGACTGGCTCGTGGACCAGGGCCTAGCCGACAGCCGGCGCATCGCGGTGAGCGGTCGATCGTACGGCGGCTACGCCGTCTTGATGGCTCTGACCATGTTCCCCGACATGTTCGCCGCCGGCGTGGACATCTGCGGCATGTCCGATCTCTTGACCTTCTTCCGTGACACGGAGCCATGGATTGCCAGCGCTGCGGTGACCAAGTACGGCGACCCGATCCAGGACGAGGCGCTGCTCGCCAGCCTGTCGCCGCTGCATCAGATCGATCGGGTTCGTGTCCCAGTCCTTGTTGTCCACGGTGCGCTCGACACCAACGTCCCGGTCAACGAAGCCCACCAAGTCGTGGACGCCCTCCGAGCCATCGAGCGGGAAGTCGAGTATCTCGAACTACCAGGTGAGGGTCATGAATATCGTCGCGCAGCTTCCCGGCGCCTGCTGCTCGAGACCTTGGCGCGGTTCTTGCTCAGCACGCTCGCCGAGGGTCGTGAGCAGTCCTCCGCCGGGCAACAAGCGGTCCAGGCACCGGCCTGAGGGGCGCCGGACAGGCCTTTTCGGGTCGGAGCGCCCGGAGCTAATCAGTGGTCTCGGGAGCAGCGCGCCCGGTCGAGGAGCCAGTCGAAGAGCCGGACCTGCTCAAAGATCTGAGGCAGCTGTTCGGGGTGCCACTGGACGGCGATCAACTGATGGGTGTCGTCCTCCAGCGCCTCGATCGTTCCGTCCTCGGCCCAAGCTACCGCCTTCAGCCCGGCCCCGACTCGATCCACGGCCTGATGGTGCAGGGTGTTGACGCCCAGCTCATCGACGCCGACAATGCGTGACAGCTCGCTGCGTGGGTCGATGCGGACGGTATGGACCTCCTCGCTGCGCCGGTCGATCACGAGGTGGGGTTCCGAAGTGACGTTCGGCAAGTGCTGCACGAGCGAGCCACCCCGAGCCACATTGAGGACCTGGATCCCTCGGCACACGGCGAGGATGGGCATGCCGATCGCAACTGCCCGCTCGAGCAGGACGATCTCCGCCTCGTCCCGATCGGCGTCGATGCCCCCCGACTCCGGAGCCGGGACCGCGCCGTACCGCTCCGGGTCGACGTCCCCGCCGCCGGTGAAGACGAGTCCGTCGAAGTGGGACAGGATCTCGTCGATGGGTAGCCCCGGCCGTGCGGGGAGAAGTAGCGGTACTCCTCCCGCGGTGACGATGCAGTCCCCGTAGTCTCGTTGCGTGCCATCGATTACCCGCCCATTGAACGGGATTCGGCCCACTGAGACACCGATGACCGGAACCTCAGATGACATGACAGCCGGACCTGCAAGACATGGGAGCGCCCTGCTGCTCCCAGAGGCGCCGACATGAGGACCGGTCATGGCCACACCTGATCGAGTCAGGTCGCGAGCGGTACGGAAGGGCCATGCCCTGATTCTCCCATCTCCGCAGTGAGGTGCAGATCACTGTGAGCGCAGCCCCTCGGGCGCTGGCTTGACTACGTCCGCCCCTCAGCTGCTGGACGTGTCAGCTGGGTCTTATGATGCTCCGATGGCGGGGGTCGACATCGAGCCGGGCCGCGACCCGGCACTGAATCCCTATCTCTCGTCCAAGCTCCAAGGTTTTGGCGTCACCATCTTCGCCGAGATGTCCATGCTTGCCACCCGGACCGGCGCCATCAACCTCGGGCAGGGTTTCCCTGATCAGGATGGCCCTGCGGTGATGGCCGAAGCCGCCATCTCGGCGATCCGGAACGGGCACAATCAATATCCGCCAGGGCCCGGTATTCCGGAACTGCGCCAGGCCATCGCCCATCATCAGGAGCGCTTCTATGGCTTGAACTACGACCCCGACTCCGAGGTACTGGTGACTGCGGGGGCGACCGAGGCCATCACCGCGGCCATGATCGCTCTGTGCAATCCGGGTGACGAGGTCGTCATGTTCGAGCCGTATTTCGACTCGTATGCCCCTGCCATTGCCATGGCCGGAGCACGCCGCCGAGTGGTGCCTCTCCGACCTCCGTTGTGGGAGTTCGATCTTGAGGAGTTCTCGGACACCATCACGCCAAGGACTCGGGCGGTGTTGTTGAACTCGCCACACAATCCGACCGGAAAGGTGTTCAGTGCCGAGGAGCTGGCTGACATCGCTCGCGTCTGCGTCGAGAAGGATGTGTTGGTGGTCACCGATGAGGTCTACGAACACCTCGTATTCGAAGGGCGACACATCCCGCTGGCGTCGTTGCCGGGGATGGCAGATAGGACACTGACTGTCTCGAGCGCCGGCAAGACGTTTTCGTTTACGGGCTGGAAGATCGGCTGGGCCTGCGGGCCGGCACCTATGGTGGCGGCGGTACGCACCGCCAAACAGTTCATGACCTACGTGAACGGTGCCCCATTCCAACCTGCTGTGGCTATCGGGCTGGGCCTGCCCGACCAATTCTTCGCGATGACCGCGGCTGATCTGGCTGCCCGCCGGGACCGCCTCTGCGGAGGTCTGGAAGAGGCCGGCTTCGACGTCTTCACGCCAGCCTCCACCTACTTCGCCGTGACCGACATCTCTCGGCTGAGCGACGAGGACGGCGTGACCTTTTGCCGAATGCTCCCAGAGCGGTGCGGAGTGGTGGCCATTCCTGCGTCTGTCCTCTATGACGATGAAGCGACAGGCCGCTCGCTCGTACGGTTCGCATTCTGCAAGCGACCCGAGATCATCGACGAGGCCAGTGCCCGACTGCTTAGTCTTCAGGGTTCCGTCGGCGGCTAAGCGGCAAGGGGGGCCATTGATCTATTTGAGGAGTGCCCCAGCATCGATGGGCAGCGTCACCCCGGTCACATAGCGACCGGTGTCAGCCACCAAGAACAAGATGGCGTTTGAGATGTCACTCGCCTCGACGTAAGGCACAGGCATGAGGTTCAAGGCGGAGAGTCCGACTTCTGCCTCTTCGAGCGTCGGGTGTTCGAGGTCGGGGCGAAACTGCCTGTACAGGTACTCGTTGAGGATCATCGGGGTGGCGACGGTGGTCGGATGGACCGAATTGACCCGGATGAGATGGGGTGCCAACTCGATGGCCAGCGACCGCATCAAGCCAACCAAGCCGTGCTTGGATTCGGTATAGCCACTGCCGGCACCGAGAGACCGGAGCCCGGCGAGCGAGCTCGTCAGCACGATCGATCCCCCTCGTCCCCCGGCAATGAGATGGGGGCGAGCGGCCTCGACGGTGAGAAAAGCGCCGGTGAGGTTGACGTCCAATACATCTCGAAAGGCCTGCACTCGCCCCACGGCAGGAGAACCGGCGGTGGTGATCCCGGCATTCGCCACGACGATGTCCAGTCTCCCGAGCTCGTCGACTCCGTGCTGGGTGGCATCGACCATGGCCTGGGCGTCGCGGACGTCGGCCTCCACGGTCACGATACGCCGGCCGAGCGAGACCACCTCTTTGGCCGTGGCCTCCAAGTCCTCGACTGTGGCCATGGGGTAGGGCACACTGTCCATCTGGCCGCACAGATCCGTGGCCACGATGTCCGCCCCTGCGGCAGCCAGTGCCACGGCATGGCTGCGGCCCTGTCCTCGTGCCGCTCCGGTTATCAACGCCACTTTTCCGTCAAGAGCACCCATGGAGACCGAGGCTATCGGTGCTTCACGTCGGCCGCACGAGGGAGGAGGGACCGTATGGATGGCGCCAGGCCAAAGGCATCGATAGGTTCAACCCATGCACAAATGCAGCCGAAGGGGATTGGCATGAGGTTTGGGGTGATCGCACCGTTCGTAGACGGACTCATCACGTCGGGCGAGTTTCTGAAGGAGTACGCCGCCGTACTCGAGGAATGTGGTGCGGAGTCGGTTTGGACGGTGGAGCACGTGGTGGTGGCTGAAACCTACGATCCTCAATATCCCTACTCGGCGAGCGGACGAATGGCCGGTCGGCCAGGATCGACGCCGATGCCGGATCCTCTGGAGCTCCTCGCCTTTTTCGCCTGTGCCTCTTCGACCTTGCGATTGGGGACGGCGATGATGGTGGCACCTCTGCACTCGCCCGCCGTCTTGGCCAAGCGTGTAGCGACAATCGATCGGCTATCAGGTGGACGCGTGGAGCTCGGTCTTGGCATCGGATGGCAACGAGAGGAGTATGCGGCCGTGGGCGTTCCCTTCGAGAAACGAGGCGAACGTCTGGAGGAGTGCATCGGCGCGCTCCGCGCATTGTGGTCGGAGAGCCCGGCATCGTTCACCGGCCGTCACGTCAACTTCGATCGGGTGTTTTCGGACCCACGCCCGGAAAAGCCCGTACCGATTCTGCTGGGTGGTCACAGCGAGCCGGCCGTCAGAAGGGCCGGGAGACTGGCCGACGGATGGTTCCCCTTCACCATCGCCCCCGATGAGTTCGCCGCCAAGGCGGAGACGGTGAGGAAGGAGGCGGTCCGTCACGGTCGAAATCCCGACGCCATCGAGATGACAGCCTGGCCGGCCAGCGCGGACCCAGAGTCCGAGTGGTCACTGCCCTGGGCACGCCGCTACGTCGATGCTGGGGCCACACGACTCATCGTCCACGGTCGCATAGCGGCGCCAGACCAGCTCGACGATCTCCGCCTCCAGTTGGATCGCTTCCGAGAAGAAGTGGCATCCCGACTCTGACTGCGCCCCTGCTGGCCTGCGTCCGCCTCGGACTGTCTGGTCGGCTTACGATGCTGGTCGTCCCTTACGAACCCGGCTCATTGTGACCGGCCAATACGGAGGTTCCCCATGCATGTTGCTGACGTCGAATACTTCCACGGCGATCTGCGTCTCGTAGGCCAGATCGCCGTAGATGATGAACTGGAGGGGGAGCGCCCAGCCGTTCTTGTCTCCCATGATGCCCGAGGCCTCAGCGATCATCCGAAGAACGTGGCTCGGAAGCTCGCGCAACTCGGCTACGTGGCCTTCGCTCTGGACTACTACGGGAACGGTGAAGAACTCGATCCAGAGCAGGTCGGTCCTCGTTTCACTGAACTGAGCAGCGATCCCCTCTTGGCCCGGTCGATTGGGAACGCAGGGTTTGAGGTGCTGGTGGGCAACGAGTTCGCCGATCCCGCCAAAGTGGCCACCATCGGCTACTGCTTCGGTGGAACTCTGGTCCTCGAAATGGCCCGTGGAGGGACAGATGTGGTGGCCACGGTGGGCTTCCATTCAGGGCTCTCGACGAGTCGTCCCAACGACGCCAAAGGCATAAAGGGCAAGGTGCTGGTGAACATCGGCGCCGACGATCCGATCGTCCCCCCTGACCAACGCCTCGCCTTCGAAGAAGAGATGCGGAAAGGCGGAGTCGACTGGCAGATGCACCTGCACGGTGGGGCTGTCCATAGCTTCACCGATCCCGCGGCCGATGGCAGCAACCCCGCCATCAAGTACGACCGGCGGGCAGATGAGCGGTCCTGGAAGGCCATGCTCGACCTCTTCGCAGAGGTCTTCTAAGGGCCCTCGGCAACGGAGGGTCGAGTTGCTCCCGTCGGCCTCCGAAGTGCGGCCCGAGCCTCGGTAAACCCTGGGACGAGGTCGAAGACGTCGCGATTCGCCATGGTCACCCTCCTCAGAGTTCTGGGCGCATGGCGTGGAGGCGATGGCCGTCCGTGCTGGATAGCGATGTTGTCCCAGATGACCAGATCGCCAACCGCCCATCGATGGGTGTAGGTGTTGTCAGGGGCATAGAGGACATCCCGAAGGGACGAAAGCGTCGCCTCGCTCGCCTCACGGTCCATGTCCACGATGTAGTCGGTCTGCATCTCGTTCACCGTGAGCACCTGCTGACCGGTTGTCGGATGGCGCATGAGTATCGGGTGAGCATGCCGAGGCGACAGTGGGGTGGCCGGCCCAAGGGCGTCTTCGTGAAAGCGTACGTCGCCCCGTTGGTCTGTCAGGTCGAAGATGTTGAGGGCTGAGCGGCCCGATACCCTGCTTCTCAGGTCGGGAGGGAGTTCTCTCGCCGCCCGGACCGTGCTGGCGAACACGGTCGGACTCCCGTCGTCCGGGATCTCGGTGGCATAGAGGGACAGACCGAGGCAGGGCTCGGGCGTGAAGATGAAATCTGAGTGGAACAGAAGTCGTCCCTCCGGCACTAGGCCATGCTCCCGAACGTTCGAGACCCATTCCGGCCCGCCGGGGAGCACCGGTCCGAGGGCGGCGACGGCGCGCACCTGATCCTCGAAGTCGAGCTCCTGGCGGGGGAACACCAAGAGATGACGAGTGGCGAAAAGCCGCCTGAGCTCGGCCCGATCGTCGTCCCCGAGAGGCGACCGGAGGTCTATCTCAGACAGCTCAACGCCGAGGGCCGCAACGATCGGCTTGGACTCCATGGTTCTCCCCCTCGAAGCGTTGGTGACGGCTATAACAATTGGTCTACCCGAAATGCTCGCTCAACGTGAGAGGCGAGCGCCGAGACGAGCAATGGGGGTTCCGATGACGGCCAGGCGAGTGCTTGATGGTCATACTGCCGTAGTGACCGGTGCCAGCCGAGGCATCGGACGGGCCATCGCTCAACGTCTGGCCGCCGAAGGGGCGATGGTCGTTGTCACTGGTCGGACACTGGTCGCCGATTCGGGTCCATACGCGGGGTCACTCACGGAAACCGTGCAGATCATCGAGGAGCAAGGCGGCTCCGTCGTCGCTGTGGCAGCTGACCTCAGCGACCCCGAGGCTGACCGGTCGGCGATCCTTCGCGCCGCAGAGTCGGCGTTCGGCACCACTGTGGACATTGTCGTGAACAACGCGGCAGCGGCTCGACATTTCGACCTCCAGTTCGACTCCATGTCCGCCCAGACCTTTCGGGAAGCACTGGAGGTCAATGTCTGGGCCGGGTGGGATCTGGCCATGCAGGCCATCCCGGGAATGGTGGCGAAGGGGGCAGGCTGGATTCTCAACATCAGCTCTCGGGGAGCGGCGCCAAAGTTCGGCCCTCCGTATCAAATGCATCCCCTCGTCGCCGGCCAATGCCTCTATGGCGGCACGAAAGCGATGCTCGACCGGCTTACGACGGGAGCGGCCATGGAGTTGTACGAGAGGCACATTGCCGTCAACGCACTGGCCCCTGAAGGTGCCGTGGCCACTGACAACGCGCGCTCGACTGCTGAGGTCGACCCGGCCACCTCTGAACCGTTGGAGACCATGGCGGAGGCCGCCCTTGCCCTCTGCTCGGGCGACCCATCGGTTCTCACCGGTCGGATCGCCTACAGCCTCTCACTCCTCGTGGAGATTCAGCGCGAGGTCTGTGACCTCACCGGTACCCACTCGGTGACAGGGTGGCAACCCGATGAGATCGATCCGGCACGGCTCTTCGCCGGCTATCTGAAGTGAACAACCGACGGTCAGTGTCCACATCGCGCCATGGCTCTCGGGTCCCCGACGTGACACTGCTTGTCCATGATTGACTTGCGGGACCGCCGCCCCGATAGCGTGATGGCGCGGCGTACGGATGTCCTGCAGTGACTGATCGGGGGGAGTGTCGTGAACGAAGAGCTGGTCATACGCAATGGGATGGTCATCGACGGAACAGGAGCACCTTCCCGCCTGGCCGATGTCCGAGTGGTGGAGGGCGTCATCACCGAACTCGGGCGAAACCTCAACGTGGGCTCCGCTAGGACGATCGACGCGTCGGGAGCTTACGTAGCGCCGGGATTCATCGATTCGCACACCCATCTCGACCCTTCGATGTTCTGGGATCCATTCTGTGATCCCATGCCCCAGCATGGGGTGACGACGGTAGTCACTGGGAACTGCTCGCTCTCACTCGTACCTGTGCGTGCGGATACGGTCGAGCCGGTGTCAGATGTCTTCTGCTTCATAGAGGACATGCCAACGGCCAGCTTTGCCGAAGGAATCCCATGGAACTGGGAGACGTTTCCTGACTATCGAAGCTCGATCAACGGAGAGGGTCTGGCCGTCCATGCTGTCGCTCTTCTCGGCCACTCGGTTCTCCGCATGTACGTCATGGGCGAGGACTCATGGGAGCGAGCGGCCACCGAAGAGGAGCGGGCACGAATGGCCAGGGTCCTTGACGAGTCCATGGCGGCCGGAGCCTTTGGGTTCTCCACGTCGAGGCTGGATGTCGACAGGCACCAGCGTCCAGTTCCCAGTCGCCTGGCTGACATGGAGGAGCTTGACTCCCTCCTGGCCGTCGTCGGGGCCCGGGGCGGACGCCTGGTGGAGTTCATCCCCGACCTGCTCGGTGAGCACGGCTTGGAGGATCTGGAGGAGCTGGCCCGGGCCTGCGGCCGCAGAGGTGTGACCTCCATCTGGAATGGCTTGGCCCATTCCGAGAGACAACCAGAGCATTCGAAGAGCTTGATGGCTACCGTCCGCAGGCTCCGGGCAGAGGGCATCGATGTGTGGCCCATGATGTCGCCTCGCACGGTCGACTTTCGGATCGGATGGCAGACCTCGTTCGTTTTTCTCCAGTTCCCGAAGAGCTGGCACCGTATCCCGAACGCCGATGACGACGCCGAGCGACGGCGACTCCTCAGTGACCCGACTTGGAGGGCTGCGGCCAGGCACGAATGGGACACCGTGACCGGCCAGCTGTTCCCCACGCGCTCGCTCGATCGGGTCCGCCTGATCGAGGTCGCCCGACCAGAGCTGAATCGATGGCTCGGCCAAACCTTCGCCGACCTGGCCCATGAGCGCGGCGGCCATCCGTCCGACGTCCTGGCCGACTGGGTGCTCGAAAATGACCTCCGTCCTGGTGTCGTGGTCATAGGGGTGGCCAACTCGGATGAGGGGGCAGTGGCCGATCTGTTGGTCGATCCGGACACACTGATCTCGGCTTCAGATGCCGGAGCCCATGTCCAGATGATGTGCGCGGCCGGTGACACAACCTTGCTGCTGACGCGGCATGTCCGGGACCGCGGAGACCTGTCCGTAGAGCGAGCTGTCCACGAGCTGACGGGCAAGCAAGCAGAGGTGTGTGGCCTGCGCAGCCGTGGCCTCGTACGCGAGGGCCTCCAAGCCGACCTGACAGTGTTCGCCCTTGACGAGTTGACCTGGAAGACCGACGCATTCGTCGATGACCTCCCGGGTGGGGCCTCACGTTTGCGACGCCCGCCCGGTGGCTACCGCTACACCCTGGCCGACGGTGTAGTGACCCAAGACCACGGAGAGCTCACGGGTGCGCTCCCGGGCGCGGTCCTCGACTCTCAGATCGCCTAGAGCCCGATCGTGCCCGGGCCACTCGTTCCCCGCGTCTTGCTCAACAATGGTGTCTCCATTCCTCAACTGGGACTTGGGACGCTCATGGTCGAACCCCATCGAGTCGTCGACGTGGTGGCATCCTCCCTACGTGTCGGCTACCGGCACATCGACACGGCAAGCGCGTACGGCAACGAGCGGGAGGTCGGCCAGGCCATCGCCCAAGCCGAGCTCGACCCGACCGAGGTCTTCGTGACGAGCAAGCTCCGTAGCAACGTCTTGAGCTTCGATGGCGCGTTGCGGGCATTCGACCAGACGCTCGACAACCTGGCTCTCGATCGGCTCAGCCTCTATCTCATCCACTGGCCGGTCGCCAGGGTGCACGATGTTGTGGACACCTGGCGCGCTTTCGAGCGGATCTACTCCGAAGGTCGGGTAGATGCCATCGGGGTGTCGAACTTTCAGGCTGCCCACCTCGGTCGCCTTCATGACGAGACCGAAATCGTTCCTGCCGTCAACCAGATCGAGTGTCACCCGTACCTTTCCCAAGTGGAGCTTCACGACTATGACCGCGCCCACGGAATCGTCACCGAGGCCTGGTCGCCCCTGGCTCAGGGCTCCGTGGCGAAAGACGACACCATCGGTTCCATTGCTGAGCGGGTGGGGAAGACCCAGGCCCAGGTGGTGCTCAGGTGGCACGTGCAACGGGGCATCGTCGTGATTCCGAAGTCGGGGTCGCTCGAGCGGATGAAGGAGAACCTCTCCATCTTCGACTTCGAGCTCTCCATCGACGACATGGACCGACTCGGGGCCTGCAACCGGGACGAAAGGCTCGGCCCCGATCCTGACTCTTGGGTCCACCCCGACAACAGAGGCCAACTACTCGAGGGGTGACGTCACCCCGATCTCGTCAAGTCTCGGGATGACGTGCTTGCCCAGATGCTCGATCTCATCGAGGAAGTCCCGTCGCGTTGCCGCATGCATCCCAGCTACGAGGTACGTGACACCGACATCGGCAAGCACCTCGATATCGGCAAGAAACTTGTCGGTGGCCGCCTGGGAACGCTCCCGGGGCAGGCCGTCAAAGGCCATGAAGGGGAGTTCGAACGGGCCCGACCGCCCAACCGAGGCTGCGTACTCCTTCAGCTCGGCGACCCGGATGCGGAGGTCGTCGGGTGTCTCGAGTTGGGAGGTGTGACGACGGGCGACAAGCGATCGTGGGTTCGGCACCGGGCACCAGCCGTCGGCCAAGTCGACAGACCTGCGCATGGCCCGGCGGCTGTTTCCCCCTACCCAGAGCGGGGGATGGGGGTGCTGGGCCGGGCGGGGGAGCGCGGTGTTGCCATTGAAGCTTTCTCCCGTCCAGATGGCAGTGATGGCCTTGATCCCCTCGTCGGTCAGCTCGTTGCGACGGTCGAAGTCGACTCCGAGCGCCTTGAACTCGGGCTCTTGGTACCCAGCCCCGACGGCGATGATGGTGCGACCGCCTGAGAGCTGATCGAGAGTGGCAATCGACTTGGCCAGCACGCCCGGGTTGCGATAGGGGACGACGGTCAAATTCGTGTGGAGACGTAGCCTTTCGGTGTGCGCTGCGGCAAAGGCCAAGGTCACGAAGAGGTCCAGGGCATGGTGCCCGCCGGTTGCCATCCATTCGTCCCCGGGCAACGGGTGGTCGGTGGCGTTTACCGCGTCGAATCCGGCCGACTCGGCGGCCTGGGAGATCTCGGCTATCGCTTCGGCGGTGATGAACTCATCGAGGGATTGGACCTGGTCGGTTGGCAAGAGGAGAGATACCTTCATGCCTTGTTCCTATCAGGCAAAGCGACTGAGGACAGCCATTGCCGCCGTGGCCAACTGGATGGCGGCCAGATCTTCGATGAGACCTGCAGAAAGCGGCGACAGCCTTTTGGCCAAGCGCGAGCGAAGCTGTAGTCCAACGAAAGCCGCGGCGATGGCAGTCCCGCCAGCCATCAGGGCCGGCGGCAGTGGACGCTGCCCGGCCACCGAAGCCACGATGGCCCCGGAGGCGGCACCCAGCACCAGGCGAGCGGCTAGGCCCGGGAGGCCCGTTCGATCCGGTGTCTTGGGCGACTTGTCGACCACGAGCTCGCCGCAAGCGGCGGCGACTGCGCCGATCCGGACTCCTCGATGTCGGAGGGCTGCTGGAAGTCCGGTTTTCGGCGATGCGACGATGGCCGCCGTCACCCCCATCTGCGATCGGAGTCCCGAGGAGGCGCCCAACAGAACCGCGCCCAGGGCCACGGCAGGTGACAACGATCGCGTCATTCGGTCAGCCTACCGGGGCTGCGCAATCCGCCCCGAGGGCGATTAGATCGCCGGGTCCTCTTGTCTGAGCGCCAGCCTGGCGTGGGGAAGGTTCAGGGAAGTCCTGCGCCTGGAACGTCGACCTCAGCCGACTCCAGGTGGGCTGATCTGAGCTCGCGAGAGCGTTCGGCCTGGCCTGTCGTGACGGCATTGAGCATGTAGAGCGTTCGTCGGTCGATCCCGCCGAGGACACAGGCGATGGCATGACGATCGGGCTCGAGATTGATCTCGTCGGTTACCTCTCCGCCCTCGAGCACTCGAACGAAACGATTGACCATCGGACAGCCCACCCACACACCACCCTCGGCGTCGAGACACATGCCGTCGGGATAGTGGCGATCGGGCATCGTGGCCCATACTCGGCGGTCCTTCAGTTCGCCGTCGTTCCCAATGGTGAAGGCGCTGAGACGACATCCGGCGCTCTCGGCGACCAACAGGGTCCCGCCGTCTGGAGTGATGATCATCCCATTGGCCACCATCAGGTCTGCGGCAGCTTGTGAGACCGATCCATCAACGCCGACTTTCAACAGTGGCGAGGCCACCACGGTTCCGCCGCCCTCCCGGTCGTAGCCGAACTGACCTACGTAGGCCCACCCGGCGGGATGGACAATCATGTCATTGACTCCGAAGTGAGCCTGCACTTTCAGGTCGGCATACACAGACAGGCCGTCCTCGTCGAGGCGAAGTACGGCTCCTTCCATCTCGACGACAAGGAGTGTGCCGTCGGGGAGCCATCCGAGCCCCGACAGGGCGCCATCGTGCTGAGCAGTCACATGGGCCGTTCCCTTACCGTCGATGCGGAGGACTCGATTGTGGTGCATGTCAGACAGGTACAGACTGCCCTCATGCCACCGAGGCCCCTCCCCGAAGGCCAAATCGTCGATCACTATCTTGCGGTCGTCGTGCATGGTGACCATGGAACTCCCCCTTGTGTTGGCTGCTGTTTCAAGTTGATCGGTCGCCCCTGACTCGTCACACGAGGTCAAGAACCGCCGTCCGGCCGTACTGTTCGAACTGTGAACGAATGGTGGCCAAGTCGGCTGAGGTGAGAGGACGCAGCTCACCGGAAGGCTCAGGGCGCCACCACACCGGGTCCGAGCAGGTCCAGCGCTCGGCTCTCAGTTGGCGCTTCAGCACCTTTGATGTCACCGTCACAGGCATGGACTCGGTGACGCGGATGAACCGCGGCAGCCATTTCGTGCCGAGGTCGGGTTGGGCTCGGAGGTGGGCATCTAGCTCCAAGACGGTGACCGATGCGTTGGGATGGAACTGGACACAGGCCATGACCTGGTCTCCCACTCGCGGGTCGGGAACCGCGTACACCGCGGACAGGACGACATCGGGATGTCGGGAGATCAGTTCCTCGATAGGCGCGGAGCCGAAGTTCTCACCGTCAACCCGGATCCAGTCGTCACCCCTGCCGGCGAAGTACGCCCAGCCGGCTTCGTCGCGATAGGCCAGGTCACCGGACCAGTACAGCCCAGCGTGGACTCGCTGATGTTCGGCGTCCTCATTGTGGTAGTACCCCTCGAAGAGTTGGGGCCCGGTAGTGGACGCGATCTCCCCTATGCATTCAAGTGCGTTGATCAGATGTCCGGAGGCGTTGAACTGGGCTGGTGGGCACTCTTCCCCGGTGTCGGCATTGAAGATGCGGACATTCTCGGTCAGAGGGCCGAGGGCGTTCTTTGGTGTCTCGGAGGTGCGAACGATGTTCGCCCCGCCTTCCGAGGAGCCGTAGGAGTCCTGCACCTTGCAGCCGAACCGTCGTTCGAAGATCTCGATGTCGTTGGGGTTGGCCTCGTTGCCGAAGGCCAGCTGCATCGGGTTGTCAGCGTCGTCATCCCTTTCCGGGGTGGCCAGGATGTAGGCCAAGGGCTTCCCCACGTAGTTGAAGTAGGTGGCCCCGTAGCGGCGTACGTCGGTTAGCCATCCTGAGGCGCTGAAACGTCGACGCAGCGCCATTGGGGCGCCGGCCGTGAGGGCCGGGGACCACCCGGCCATGAGGGCGGTCGAGTGGAACATGGGCATGGCTTGGTAGATCACCCCGCTGGAGAGGTCGACGGCCGAGTTGACCCCGACGCCCGTCCGGGCCAGGCGTCCTTGCGTGCAACGGACGGCTTTCGGCTTTCCTGTTGTGCCCGAGGTGAAGATCAAGGTGAGGAGATCGGTCGGCTCGGCCTCGGTCTCGATCGGCGCCCCGATGTGGCTGGTCAGCTCCTTCAGGTACTCGTCGGATTCGATGATCAGGACGCGCTCGGGACTGATCCCGAGGTCGAGACCTTCCAAGAGACCCTCGTGGTCGTGGTCGGTGATGATGAGTCGACAGTCCGTGGATCGGATGTCCGAGGCCAGATCGGGCCCTCGACGCGTCGAGTTGATGCCGACAATGACCGAGCGGCTGAGGGCGGCGGCGGCCAGCCAGAAGACGAACTCGGGAACATTGTCCAAGAGGACGCCGATGTGAGGGGGCTCGAAGTCGGGAAGGGAGCGGATCAGTGAGGCTCTTGCCGCAGCCTCCCGTGCGAGCTCGGCGTAGGTCCATGCCTGGTCCTCGAAGAGCAGAGCGGCGGACGAGTCCGCTGATCGCTGCACGATCAGTTCTGCAATGGTGGCCATCTGCCCTCCGTTTGTCATGGCTGCGGCGCGGTGCCTGGGTAACTCAGCTGCGTGGGCCGAAGCATGGCCCAGCGCTCGACCGATCGTAGATCGGACTCCAGTCGGTTCATCAACTCGCCGATCGGTCGAGCTCGGCGAACGTCCTGCCGCCCTGTTCGCCGTTCAGGATTTCTCGATGGCGGCCCGCAACTTCAAACAGGCCAGCTGTCCGGGCTCTGGGCCCGCTCGACGGCGACATGGCGGTCGTTCGGAACTCTCGAGCCCCGATAGACCCCCCCTCGGTGCTCCTGATCTGACCGCTGATTCGGGCCGGATTCGGGACGCCGTAAGCGGCTCCGAGAGCCCTCTGGGAAGGTCGGCGCCGGATTGAATGGAGGTCGTCACTTGGCTCGTTGGTGTACGTTCCGGTCGGGGATATGAAGGGGGAGTAACGGTCATGGGCGACACGCCGACGATTGCCATCATCGGAGCTGGAGCTGGTGGCCTTGTCATGGGCATCCGATTGAAGCGAGCGGGCATCGACAGCTTCACCATCTTCGAGAAATCCGACGGAGTGGGGGGTACGTGGAGGGACAACTCGTACCCGGGGGCGGCTTGCGACATCCAGTCGCACATGTACTCGTTCTCGTTCGAGCTCAACCCCAACTGGTCCCGCCCCTACGGCACCCAACCCGAGATCCTGGCCTATTTCGAGCACTGTGCCGACAAGTACGACCTCCGACCCCATCTTCGTTGCAACACGGCGATCTCGGAAGCACGGTGGGACGGGGATGCCTGCTGCTGGCACCTGAGGGCCGAGGATGGGTCGGAGCACATGGCGGACGTCCTGGTCTCGGCGCTCGGCATGCTGAACGTGCCCAACTATCCGGCCATCCCGGGGATCGAGGACTTCGAGGGGGCCCATTTCCACTCCGCCCGCTGGGACCACGGCGTCGATCTCGAGGGCAAACGCATCGGCTCGATCGGCACGGGAGCGAGCTCGGTGCAGTTCCTGCCCGAGGTGGCAAAGGTTGCAGGCCAACTGCATGTCTTCCAGCGATCTCCCACCTGGGTGATGCCGAAAGTCGACGATGAGTTCACCGAGGCAGAACGGACGGCCTTCGCCCGGCGCGGCAGGGCTCGTCTTCACCGCTGGAAGATCTTCGCACGCTACGAGCGGATGACATCGTTCCGTGTCGCTGACGAGACCACCGCCGAACGAGAGGCCATAGCCCGAGCCCATCTGGACCGGGTCATCTCCGATACGAACCTGAGGAAGAAGCTGACGCCTGACTTTCCCATTGGGTGCAAACGGCTGCTGCTCACGAATGACTACTTTCCGATTTACAACCGGGCCAATGTCGAGTTGGTGACATCGCCGATCTCCCGGATCACACCAGGAGGGGTGGTGACCGAGGACGGGACGGAGCGAGGGATCGACGTCCTCATTCTCGGCACTGGCTTCAAGGCCGCCGATCACCTGGGCGCCGTCGACATCTACGGGGACTCCGGTCGCCGCCTCGCTGACCAATGGGCCGACGGGGCGGAGGCGCACCTGGGCATCACGGTCAAGGGCTTCCCCAACCTGTTCATGCTGTACGGGCCGAACACCAATCAAGGGGGCAACTCGATCATCTTCATCCACGAGTCCCAGGTCCACTACATCATGGGAGCCATCCGTGCCCTCCGCCGGAAGAGGGGGGCACTGGCGGTCAAGGCATCAGTACAGGATGCCTATAACGCCAAGATCCAAAGAGCAATGGCCGGGACCGTTTGGGATGGAGGATGCACCAACTACTTCAGAGGCCCGTCGGGAAAGATCACCACGCAGTTCCCCTATCCAGCTCGTCAGTACTGGGCATGGACCCGTCGATTCAAAGGCAGTGACTTCACGTTTACGCCGAGTGAGACCCGAGCTCTTCAGCCGACCCGGGTCTGACCGCGAGGGCGTAACGCCCGGACACAGTGGGAACGGAAGCGAAAGCTGGGCGCCGTGCGCGGTTCCGCCCCTGTTTTGACTTGGCAAAAACTGTCCGTTAGTGTCGCATCGCCACAAACGTGGAACCCTTTCGTCATAAGCGGAGTCAATTCGTCATAAAGGCGACTGGCAGTCGAGACGGAGGGGAAACGTCAGGGCTCCGCTTCGGCGGTCCTGGGGTCACTAGGGGGACATATGTCCCCGATCATGAAGGGGAATTGCATGCGTCGAATTCTTTCCGCGGCCACCGCTGTCGGAGTGCTGGCTGCGTCCTGTGGGATCGCGGCCGTGGCCGGAGCCGGAAGCGCCTCCGCGGCGACCAGCTCCACGCCGATCGTGGTTGGTGGTGACGGTGACATCGCCATCTCCGCCGGAGTCGCCCAGGGATTTCTGGCCGGTATCTACCGCTTCAACAAGGCGGGGGGGCTTGACGGCCGCAAGATCAAGTTCACCGGCTTCCTGGATGACGGCTTCAGCCCGTCCACCAACCTGTCGAACGCCCAGCAGCTGGTCCAGAGCCAGCATGTGATGGTCGTCGCCCCCCTGCTGAGTGAGGTGGCCACCGCCTCTACCGGCTCCTACCTAGCCGGGGCCAAGGTTCCCTTCGTCGGCTGGTCGATCAATGCGGCGTTCGAGTCCGAGCCCAAGTGGGGCTTCGGCATCAACGGCAACCAGGGCAATCCCTCTGTGCAGGGCCTTGCCGGTATGACCCAGGTCCTGACGGCCACCGGGAACACCAAGACCCCGAGCAAGGTGAAGATCGCCGTGATCGGCGTCGACACTCCGGGAGGCACCATCTCCAATGGGGCGCTCTCCGGTGTGGCCAAGTACGTCGGCATGAAGGTGGTCTACAACAATGCCCCCGTCCCTGTCGCCGGTACGACCAGCTACGCCCCTTATGTCCAGGCCATCATGGCGTCCGGGGCCAACGTCGTCTACGAGGTCCTCGCCTCGGATGACTCCATCGGACTGGCTGCCGCGTTGAAGACGGCCGGCTACAAGGGCATCGTTGTGAACGGCGTCACCTACTTCCCGGGCCAGCTGGCCAGCCAGCCGAACGAGGCAGCCGCGCTGAACGGCGTCTACATCGAGAACGAATTCCCGGCCGGCGAGAACAACACCCCTGCCGTCGCGCAGGAGAAGAAGGACCTTCAGTCAGTCGGTCAGCCGCCCAACCTCACCTCGGGCGTGACGGTCGGCTACTGGTCGGCCATCGTGCTCGAGCAGATGCTGAAGGCGACCCTCGCCAAGGTCGGCGGCGATCCGAACAAGGTCACCAGCACGACACTCCAGTCGACGGTGACCGGAGGATTCTCCTACATCGACCCCATCGCCGGGGGCATCGGCAACGAGTACTTCCCTGCCGCGGAGTCCATCCCGACGGGCTGTGGAACCTTGGTCAAGACCACAGGGACGACGTACAAGCAGATCACGCCATTCCAGTGCCTGGGAGCGGTCAACGTGCAGCACTCGAAGATCGTCAACCAGAAGACGGGCAAGCTCGAGTCCTAGGACCGAGCAGCAACGCTCGTCGATCTGCGAGCGCCAAGGAGAACGTCGGGTCGGGAGATGGCATACCATCTCCCGGCTCGGCGTTTTTCGCGTTCCCGGCCATTCCGAGTCATTCGGCCTTACTTCACTTTCTATGAAAGGTCCCAGGGCGACGCCGACGAGGGCGGTCTAGCCTCGCCGGGTGACCGAAGGAGTCGGTGGAGGCGGGCCCGTGGTTCGCCCGGGAGGGGAGACAGTGTGGATCAGATCGTCATCATCGAGGCGGCGATCAACGGAGTCACCTCTAAAGAACAGAATCGACGGGTACCCCGCCTGCCTCCGGAGATAACCTCCGATGCCCTGGCGTGCCTCGCTGCCGGGGCCACGATCGTCCACAACCACGTCGACGTCGCCATGGTCGACGGGCCCACGGCGGCGGGGCGCTACCTCGAGGGGTGGCGACCAGTATGGGAGGTGGTGCCTGGGGCACTCCTGTATCCGACGGTGAATGCCGGACCGGTGGAGATGAGTTTCGCCCACCTTCCGATCCTTGCCAATGCCGGATGCCGGATCGGAATCGTCGATGCCGGATCCGTCAATCTCGGGGGCTTCGTCTATGCGAACTCCCGGGCAGACATCGACTACCAGGTCGATGTCTGCACCGAAAGCGGCATCGGGCCGAGCATGGCGATCTTCGAGCCGGGCTTCCTGCGTGCCGCGCTCCGCCTGGCCGCCGCCGGAAGACTCCCTGCCGGAGCGATGATCAAGCTCTACTTCGGTGGCGAGGCCGGCTACCTCGGAGGGATCTTCGGACTGCCACCGACTGCCCCCGCCTTTCACGCCTACCTGTCAATGCTCGAGGATTGCCCGCTGCCGTGGTCGGTCGCCGTGATCGGGGGAGACGTCATCGAGAGTGGTATCGCTCGGATGGCGTTGGAGAAGGGTGGCCATCTACACGTCGGCCTCGAGGACTGGGGCGGCGACGGCGAGCCGAGCAACGAAGAGCTGGTGAACGCAGCGATCGAAGCGTGCAGGGAAGTTGGCCGCCCCGTGGCCACTCACGACGAGACCGTAGAGATCCTCGGTCTGGGTCCGACGTCATCATCGACCCGGTCGGCCCGGCTACCGTGAGCGCCTTATGACACCCGAGCGAGACGTAGTGGTAATCATTGGTTCCGGTGGGATGGGGGTTGCCGCGGCGCGACGGCTGGCGAGCGGACGCCACCTGGTACTCGCCGAGCGCTCTGAGGATCAACTGTCGGGGGCGAAGGAGTCATTGGAGGCGAGCGGCCACTCGGTCGAAGGCCATGTAGTCGACGTCTCAGACGAAGGATCGGTCGAGGAGCTGGTCGCCGTGGCCGGGGCGGCCGGACGGATCAGAGCCATTGCCCACACGGCCGGGGTGTCGCCGGCCATGGCCACTGCCCGCGAGATCTATGAAGTCGATCTCCTCGGGACGGCCCTCGTCATCGAGGCCTTCCTACCCGTAGCCTCGCCTGGCACGTCGTTGATATGCGTAGCCAGCATGGCCGGTCACCTGGCGACACTGAGTCCGGCGTTCGAGCGCCACCTGGCAGTGGCTCCGAGCCGGGAGCTCTTGGACCACGAGGACATCGACCTGGAGTCGGACCCCGCTACCGCCTACATCGTGGCCAAGAGGGCAAACCAGTTGAGGGTGGCCGGCGCAGCACGAGCGTGGGGGGCGAAGGGCGCCCGACTGAACTCGATCAGCCCGGGGGTGATCTCTACGACGATGGGACGACAGGAACTCGATGGCCCGATGGGCTCTTACATCCGTACGATGATCGAGGACTCCGGAGTCCGCCGGGTCGGGACGGCGGAGGACATCGCTGATGCCATTGCGTTTTTGGTCGGTCCCGAATCGTCATTCATCACCGGGAACGACCTCCTCGTCGATGGGGGTTGCATCGCTTCTCAGCGCTCGGGCGGCACTGCTCCGGAGTGACGTTCCCCTCCGGTTCGATCCTTCGCCATTTCGATGACACTGCGTTCGCCCCCGACCCCTGTCGGGCGGAGCAAAGCGTCGGGCGGACGGCGAATGGGGAGAGTACGGTCTTGGGTGCGGTGAGTGAGGTAGACCAACTGGTCGGGCTGTTGGGGCGGGTTCGGGCCGAGGGAAAAGGTGACTGCTCACAGTGAGGTATTTTTCAGGTGAGTTGCGCACGGGTGCGTGATCGCGGCCACGTCGAAGCATTGGGGGTCTGTTGATGAGTGATCAGGTTGTGCCCGGCACAGGGGAGAGCGCGACACCACAACCTGTCGGCGGGGTGTCCGATGAGCTCCTCAAGACGAAGGACGCGTTCTTCGGTCATGGCGTCATTCGGACCCCCTATCCCGAGTTCGCCGCCATGCTCGCTCAGTGCCCAGTTCACGATGGATCCGTACCCGAGCACTTCGGTATCGCCGGACCAGAGACCATCCTCTTTGGCGACGCGCCACAGGTCTCGGTGCTGTCTTTCGACGCGGTGGAAGAGGGATTCAAGAACTTCGAGGAGCTCTCGGCTTGCTGGTACATTCCGAGCCTTCGTGAAACCATCGGCCGAACCATTCTGGAGATGGATCCCCCCGAGCACGCGCGCTATCGCCAGCTGATCCAGGGAGCGCTCACCCGCAAGGAGATGATGCGCTGGGAGACGGAGTTCGTCCGCGATCTCGTCGACTCGTTCATTGACAAGATCGCGTCGTTGGGAGGCGCCGATCTGGTGAAGGACTTCGCCATCCAGTACCCCCTCCGGGTCCTCGTGGCGGCGTGTGACCTCCCTCAAGAGGATGTTGACATGTTCTACAACTGGGCCGCGCATCTCACCAACGTGGGCATTTCGGAGGAGACCCGTCTGCGCGTGGCCGAAGAGTTCGGCACCTATCTTCGCAGGGTCATCGACCAGCGACGCGAGACGCCGGGCGACGATCTCGTCAGCTTGCTCGCCACGGTCACCTTCCGGGGGACGAAGGGCGAGAATGGGGATGGCCAGCGCCTCACCGATGAGGAGATCGTCTCCTTCCTCCGTCTACTGTTGCCGGCCGGCGCCCAGACGACCTATCGCACCCTCTGCAATCTCCTGTTCGGGCTGCTCACCCACCCAGACCAGCTCGAGGCGCTCTATGCCGACCGGTCCCTCATTCCCCAAGCCATCGAGGAAGGGCTCCGATGGGAGCCACCGCTCGTGAGCTTCGGGCGCCAGGCCATGGTCGACACCGAGATCGAGGGTGTCCCTATCGCGGCCGGAACCCAGGTGAACCTAGTGGTGGCTGCGGCCGACCGCGATCCCTCCCGATGGGACCGTCCCGATGAGTTCGATATCTTCCGGGCCCCCCTGCCCCACCTCGCCTTCGGCACCGGCAATCACGTCTGCCTCGGAATTCACTTTGCCCGGATGGAGCTGCGGGTGGCCATGGAGCAGATCCTCGATCGACTGCCCAATCTGCGCTTGGACCCCAATGGAGGGGATGTGTTCATCGGAGGCCTCGGGGCCCGCAGCCCCGACGTGCTTCCAGTGCTGTTCGACTCAGCGCCGGTGTCGTAGGCCCGGGAAATTCGGGCAACGGAGGAAGGAGAATCGTGGGGCGACTCGACGGGAAGGTTGCAATCATCACCGGGGGTGGACAGGGGATCGGCCTTGGCATCGCTTTGGCACTCGCCTCCGAGGGTGCCAATGTCGCCATTGCCGAGCTCAGGAGCGAACGGGCCGAGCGAGCTGCCGATCAGGTGCGGGACCGTGGGGTGAAGGTGGCTGCGATCACGTGCGACGTGCGCGTCCGGGCCCAGGTCGAAGCGGCTGTCGAGCAGACAGTCAAGGAGCTGGGCTCCATTGACATCCTGGTCAACAACGCCATCGCCACCGATTCGGATCCAGCACTGGCTGCCAGTGGCGGCCGGCGCCCGTTGGTCGACACCACCGAGGAGCTGATGCGTCTCCAATGGGAGTCCGGACTGCTCGGCACGTTCCACTTCATGCAGGCGAGCTATCCGCATCTACGTGGACGTGACACCAGCATCGTGAACTTGGCTTCGCGCGCCGGCACTGATGGTATCGATGGCTACGCCGCATACGCTTCGGCGAAAGAGGCAATACGGGCGCTCAGCCGGGTGGCGTCTCGTGAGTGGGGTGCCGACGGGATCCGGGTCAATGTGATTTGCCCACACGCCCGAACGCCGTCACAGCAGAAGTTCGCCGAGGCCAATCCCGGAATCGAAGAGCAACTCATTGCCCATGTGCCACTTGGACGGCTGGGTGACGCCGAACTCGACATCGGCGGGGCTGTCGTGATGTTGTCGAGCCCGGACGCGCGATACGTGACCGGCCAGACCATCATGGTCAACGGCGGGGCATAACCAAAAGGTCGGTGGGTCCACAAGGTAAGTGGGTCGCGGCACGAGCCCATGAGCACTACGGGACCCCTAGTTGAACAGAGCGATGCTGGCCTCCACGCCTTGGACGTACTGGACCGTCGAGGCCAGCATCCCATTCTGGGTCACCGAGGCGAAGCCCTGGTAGTACGAGGCAATGGCCTCACCTTCGTTGCCCCCCGTCTCGACCAAGAGCTGATGCAGATAGGCGGCTGACATCTCGATGTTGTCCGAGGTGTCGGTTGCGCTGAGGGACTGGTCCCCGAGCTCACTGCTGAGGGTGGCGACGGTTGACGGTTCGAGCTGCCCGATGCCCACCGCTCCGGTCGACGAGACAACACCTAACTGCCAGCCCGACTCCCACCAGCAGGTGCCCTCGACGAGTGCCACCGGCACGCCGAAGTGCGATGCCCACTCCTGGAAGACGGGCTGAAGCGCCAGGCGACTGGAGTTGGCGGCCAGTCCCGAGGGGTAGCCCCGAGCCGAGGCGGCGGAGACGGCCGCCGTTGAGGCAGGAACTTTGAGCTTCATGCCTATGAGGACGGTCGACGAGAGGGTCAGGCCGTTTGCTTGAGCAAGGGCGGTGGGGCTGATGCCGTTCTTGTTGGCTATCGACCACAGACTGTCCCCCAACTGGGCGACGACAGTGGATCCGACACTGGACGAGGCCGGTGCGGTGGATGCCGTAGGAGGCGTCGGCACGCTGAGGGAGCTGCCGATGACGACCACGTTCGGGTTGGAGATGTTGTTCGCCGCGACCAGCGCAGACACCGTGGTGCCGTAGGTCCGTGCGATCTGGCTCAAGTTCTGTCCGGCTTGAACGCGAACGACCGTTGCGCCTGCCGGCATTGCCAAGCTGAGGCCGGCGACAGGCGCTACGAACGCAATCAGGACCGCTGCCGCCCTGCGTAGCCGGCTATGTGGCCGTCGCCGGTCAGCAGCTGCATCCAAGGGGAGGAGTGGTGTCGGTTGCGAACGGAGAGTACTTCTGGGCACATCTCTGGTATCGACCGTTGCCAGTCGGCACTTGAGGGCGACGGCCCGGTGTGGTCACTCGTGCTGTGCCTGGCGGCTCGACGCCGGTGACCGCTCGACGCGGCTAGACCCCGAGGGCACCGAAGGTGTCGAGCTCTGCCACGGCCACCGACATGCGCTCGACCAGCGTGGTCGTGATCTCGGGGTCCACCAGAAGGGTGACGGCCCACATAAAGAGCCCATATGCCAATCCCTGGCGGTACTCGGACCACGCCTGGTCCCACTCGGGCGCCTCGGCTCCATTCGACCGCAAGTGATCAAGGTAGTGAGCGAGGAGGTCCCGTTCGTTCTGACCTCGGGACGAGGAGTCGAGGGATGATCCGATGTGATAGGCGATGTCGATGTACCAGGGGCCCCGCTGGACCACCTGCCAATCGACGAGCCCGGGGCGACCGTCCGCGTCAACGAAGAGATTGCCGCAATGGGCGTCCCCGTGGAGAACCGACCAGTGGCCTGTCGCCGGGTCGCCTCGCTCGCTCAACACGTCGAGTGCATCTACAAGTCGCTGAGCATCCTTGACCTTCTCCGGCACCCCGGCTCCAACCGGTCCGTCGTAGTTGGCTTGAATGTCGGCGAGACCCCGGAACTGGGTGTAGGTGGGGAGCCTCCAGTTGAGCCACGCCGCATCGGCTAGTCGTGGAGCATCCCTGGTCGTGGCGTGCAGTTTGGCCAGCTCCTCGAGGCTGGCCGCCGTCCTGTCGACGGAGGGCTCGGTCAGGGCATCGAGAAAGGTGGCACCAGCGGCCACGGCATCCTCGGTGATGATCACGCCGTGGTGGGACTTAGGATGGACGTCGGCATAGACGCACCGGAGCGTGCGTACCCCTGTCGAGTCCGCCACCTCCTTGTAGAAGAGGGCCTCGGATTCGCCGAGGAATGCCACCCGACGGCCTTGCTCGGTGAAGTATCCCTTGGCACAAAGGTTCGGGGAGAGACCCTCTGGAAGCCCCCCGGCGCACTGAATGGTGAAGCGGGCATTCGTCGAGAGGCGGCTGATCTCAGGGCCGATGGCGATGTCGGTCACCTCAATGCCGGGAAAGCGCAGGCCGAGCGCGGCCGACATCCATTCCAGGTCGAACAGCTCTTCGATGGTGGCTGGGACGTTTGGGGGGTTCAACGATTCTCCTGAGCTGCGGGCACGCAGTGCCTCTTTTGGGACGACGACGCAGTTTAGGTGTGCGATGGGTCGTGCGGGGTCACTGAGGGAGGAGGTGGGCCGAGTCGTTGAAGGAGCGGACGACCCAACGGTCCGGTGTGACGAGGACCTCCGACACGGACGCGTTGTTCGCCCCGAGGAAGGCGAAGGGTCTCGAACCGGTGGCCTGGGCGAGGATCTCGCCGATTGCCCCGGCGTGGGCGACGACGACGACACGCTCGCCGACATGATCGTTGCCGATCCGCTGGATGACCCCTCTCAGCCGCCGGGCAAACGAGTCGGCGTCTTCCGCTCCGGGGATCACTGCCCAGCTCTCTTCGTCCATCATGCGTATGGCGATGGGGTCCCCCTCGGAGATCTTCTTGCGATAGAGCCCACCCTCCCAGTCGCCGAGATAGACCTCTCGAAGGTCGCGCTCGATGACGGGGAGGAGGCCGAGGGCCTCGGCCAGCGGTGCTGCCGTCTGCTGGGTCCGGACCAGGGTGCTCGTGTAGATGGCGGTGACGCCCTCGTTCTCCAAGCGCTTACCGACCAACATGGCCTCTTGTCGCCCACGCGGTGCAAGCGATGGGTCGCCTTGTCCCTCGACAAGAGGGAACGCACCGACGGGGAGGGCCTCAGACTCCCCGTGCCGCACGAGCAGCAGCGCTGTCGAGTTGGGTGGAGGCACAAAGCGGAGTTGCCGATAGTCGATGGGCTCTGACATGGCTAGGAAGTTAGCCTCACCTCGATCACGTGGGCATGTCGACCCACAGTGGGCGCAGTCTTCGACGTCTCATTCGCCCTGAGCGGACCGTCGATCGATTGTGCCAAGCTGCGGCCGGACGAAAGGAAACCCATGTTGATCGACTTGTCCGGGCGCACCGCCCTCGTGACTGGAGGAGGCCGGAGCGTGGGCCGCGGAATCGCAACCGTGCTCGCGTCGGCTGGCGCGTTCGTCTACGTGAACGATCTTCACGAAGATCGAGCCTCAGAGGTCGTGGCCGCCATCGCCACTGATGGCGGTGGCGCCTCGACTGCAGTCTTCGATGTAACCGATACCGAGGCCGTCGATGAGGCCTTCAGGGCCATCAACGCTGACGGGAGGACGGTCGACATCCTTGTCAACAACGCTGGGATCGTCGAAGGGTCCATGCAGGCGCTGTTCAGCGAATCGGGACCCGAGGACTGGCTTCCCACCATCACCTTGAACTTGTTCGGAGGCATGAACGTGATCCGCCGTTGCCTCCCGGACATGATCGAAAAGCAGTGGGGTCGGGTCATCCAGATCTCGTCCGGGGCGGGCTCTATCGGCTTGCCTATCGGGGTGAGTGCCTATGGCGCGGCCAAAGCGGGTACTGAGTCGTTGATCCGTCATATCGCAGTCGAAAACGGAAAATACGGCATCACCGCCAATGCGTTGGCGCTCGGGCTCATGACCAATGTCGGCGGCTCCGCCAGCGAGCAACTCAAGCGGATGCTCGCCACCGTCCCGGTCCGGCGTCTGGGCAAGCCCGAAGAGGTGGGACTGGCCGCAGCCTGGTTGGCTTCTGAGGGCGGAGGCTTCGTCACTGGTCAGGTGATCCACCTGAACGGTGGCTCCACGTTCGGTCGGTAGGGCGAGACATGCCCGGCGCCTCCCTGCCCGCACTTTCGTGCGCTCTCCCTCCAAGTCGAGACCTCCCCGTCTATGCCAAGGTGGCCGAGGAGCTCGGCTACCACAGGCTGTGGGTCTACGACTCTCCAGCCCTTTACGGTGATCTGTGGCTCGCCCTCGGGCGGGCGGCGGAGGCAACCTCTCGATTGGGCCTGGCCTCGGGGGTCGCCGTGCCCAGCCTGCGCCATGTCATGGTCACCGCATCGGCCATCGCCGCCGTCGAAGAGTTGGCTCCCGGCCGTCTCGTTGCCGCCTTCGGAACGGGATTCACCGCTCGACAGGCCATGGGCCAGCCCCCGATGCGGTGGGCCGACCTCGTCCACTACGTGGTCCAACTGCGGGCACTCCTCCGCGGAGAGGTGGTCGACGTCGTTGGGGCCTCCTGTCAGATGCTCCACTCACCCGGGTTCGGACCGGCCCGGCCCATCGAGATTCCCTTGCTCCTCGCCCCGGTCGGACCCAAGGGATTCGCCGCCGCCCGGCAGGTGGCAGACGGAGTGGTCCTGGTCACTGAGCCGTCGGTGGCCCTCGAAAAACGGTGGGACATCTGTGCCCAGTTGGTCACCGGCATCGTGCTCGATGCCGGTGAAGGCGCCTCGAGCCATCGCGTCCGTTCCTCCCTGGGTCCGGCCTTTGTGACCGGCTACCACGCCGTGTGGCAGTGGGGGAACGGGGCCGTGGACGAGATGGCGGGCGGCGCTGCCTGGAGGACTGCGCTCGAAGGGGAGCGACCCGATGGGGAGCGCCATCTGGCCGTCCACGAGGGGCACCTCGTCGAGGTCACCGCTCGGGATCGCCCTCTCCTCGACGCAGGCGGGGATGCCATCCTTCAGGTTGGTTGGACCGGTGACATCTCGGCATTCCAGGAGCGATTGGGCCGGGCCGGCGCAGCCGGGATCACCGAAGCCATCGTCACTCCCGCAGGACCGGACATTCCGGCTGAACTGCTGGCCTTCGCCCGAGCGGCCCAGGCGGAAGCCGACCCCCGCGGCTAACGGCAGCCCTCCGCCCTGGTCACCGGGTCGGGTCTTCGCCCAAGCCGATCATGACACCGAGGACTCGCGCCGGTTCATGGCTGTAGTTGTGCCAGGCGTGGTTGGTGGCTCGCTGGACGACGCAGTCGCCGGCGTGCAGCCCGACCTCGCTGTCATCGAGTCGAAGGGAGAGCTCGCCTTGGAGGATGTAGATGTAGTCGACGGTGGCCGTCTGGTGGAATCCGTCTGAGTTAATCACCGCCTCGTCGGACAACATCGCCTGCGAGGCGGCGCGAGTTTCCAGCTCAGCATCCGGAGGTACCTCGAAGACGCGCCAGGCAACCACTCCGGGAGGGGGCTCGAGCGAGGCTACCGGTTGCTCGGAGCTACTTCCGAGTGGGTGATCGGTACTGATGCTCCAAATCTCATGCCAGTGGGCCAGTGGGGTGGACGGCCCGTCCATCGAGACCCTCGATGTGCCATCGACGTCTTCTGTCACCACGCGACGAACAGACATGTTGCCGCTCAACCGGGAGGCCATTCCAGAGCCATCTTGTGCCACCTAGCCTGACGCCGGGCGATATTCGGTGCTACTCGGGCAGTCCCTTGGACGCGGCCTGGAGGAGGGCTTGGTTG
Source organism: Acidimicrobiaceae bacterium (assembly GCA_003164275.1). The sequence goes on from PLSY01000418.1 coordinate 51,428, forward strand.
GCATTCTCCGGCAGCTCGGTCAGGGGCTCGGAGAGCTCGGCGACGGTCGGGCCGTATTTGGCCGCATACGGAGCAAGCACGTCCATGTCGAAGCCGTAGAGGGCGGCGGCCGTCTCTCCGAGGACCTTGCGCATGTCAGGCACCGACGTCCCGTGGAAGACCTGGCGCAGGTGCTCACGGGTGAAGGGGTGCGTCCCCTCCTCATGTGGATAGTCGTTCCCCCACATGAACCGATCGGCCCCGATGACTGGCAATGTGGCGGCGTCGAGAATCTTGGGCTGGCTCACTCCAACCCAGACGTTCTGCGCGAAGTACTCACTCGGAAGCTTCGGAAGTATCACATCGTCTGAGAATCGCAGCTCTCCCGTGTTGCCCGACCGAAGGTTGTTGATGGTCATATCCAGTTCCTTCAGGACCGGCGGGACCCACGAGCAGCCCAACTCGGTGAGGACGAACTTGAGTCGGGGAAATCGCTCGAAGACCCCGGCCAGGATCATGTGGACCAGGGGACGCTGGGAGTAGAACCGAACCTCGGCGATATAGAGCAGTGGCGAGACCGGGTAGCGCCCGTAGTCGGGGAGGCCGGTGCCGCCGTGCACGTGGACGGGAATCTCGTTGTCCTCTAGGACGGCCCAGAGCCGATCGAGCTCTGGGTCGTAGACGGGGCGCCCCCACTTCACATCCGGCCCCCCATTCGGAAGGAGCACGCCGCCCCGCAGGTTGTGCTCTTTGATCCAGAGGGCATCGGCGATGGCGTCGTCGACGTCGTTGGTGAAGATCTGTCCGATACCGGCCCTGCGTTCCGGAGCCTCAGCGACATAGTCGGCCAGCCAGCGGTTGTGGGCCTGGATCCCGGCATGACGGTGAACGTACTCATCGTCCTTCGGCGGCTGTGCGAACAGGACGAAGCTCGGGAAGAAAGGCGGCACCGTGTTCGGGAAGATGACTTCGGCGACCACCCCATCTTGTTCCTGCTCCGACCAGCGCAGGGCGCTGTCCCAGTTCCGAGACCGTCGGTCGTCCTTCAGGTCTTTGAAGGGATTCTTGTACTCACCGCGCCAGGCATCGAAGTCCTCGAGGAATGCAGGGTCCAGGTACTCCCGGTACTGGGCGTGGCTACCGCCGGCGTGGGTGTCTGCGGAGATGATGGTGTAGCGGTCACTCGTTGCCTCGGCCATGGCGTTGCCTTCTCTCGAATCCGGTGGCGCTTCGCCATCGAGTATAGGTACTCGGTGCTGGTTCGCCAGGGGTTGAGGGCCCCGCCCGGTCGCTTGCCCGTTCCGGCGGTTGTACGCCATGCTGTTCCACAAATGGCCCCCGGGACGACGGGGGCGAAGAGGGACGGGGTCGCGTAGTGGGGAACCAGGCATTGGTTATTGGCGGGACTGGACCGACCGGTCCACCCCTGGCCCTGGGCTTGGCGTCTCGGGGCTATGACGTCACGCTCCTTCACTCCGGGAACCATGAGGTGCCAGAAGTCGCTGAGTTCCGCCATCTCCACGGTGACGTCTTCAGCGAGGAAGGCCTGCGCGAGGCCATCGGTGACAGTTCTTTCGACGTAGTGGTGGCGAGTTACGGGCGGCTGCGTTCCATCGCCGATGTCCTCTTGGGTCGGGTCGGCCACCTCCTCTCGATCGGTGGCGCACCCGTCTACCGTGGATTCTTCGACCCGGCAGTACACGTGCCGCCCGGCCTCCCCGTCCCGACCAGGGAGGACGCCGAGTTGGCCAACGAGGCGGACGATGGCAAGAGCTACCGCATCGGTCGCACCGAGCAGATGCTGTTCGAGGCCCACCCGAATGCCACCCATTTCCGCTATCCCTATGTCTACGGGCCGCGCCAGCTGGCACCGAGAGAATGGTGCGTCGTCCGCCGGATCCTCGACGGACGGCCGCACATCGTCCTGCCCGACGACGGTCTGTCCCTCATCCCCTTCGGCTACGTCGACAACTTGGCCCACGCCATCTTGTTGGCCGTCGACCAGCCGGACGCGGCGATGGGCGAGATCTTCAACTGCGGTGACGACGAGAAGTTGACCATCCGCCAGGTTGTCGAGATCATCACCGACGAGCTCGACCACACCTGGGATCTGGTCTCCATGCCTGCGGACCTGGCCCTACCGGCCCGGCCTCTCATGATGAACTATCGGACCACCCACCGGGTGGTGGACACGGCCAAGTTGCGGGACCTGCTCGGCTACCGAGATGTAGTACCGGCGCGCCAGGCTGTCCGGTTAGCCACCCAGTGGCTCGTCGCCAACCCACCGGAGCTCGGAGGCTACGAGGAGGGGGCCCTCCAGGACCCGTTCGACTACGAGGCGGAGGATCGCTTGGTGGCCTGGTGGAAGAAAGCCACGGCCAATCCGCCCGACCTGGGCTACGACGAGCTTCCCGGTTACGGCAAGTCCTACGCCGGGCCCGGGACCCGCAACGTGCGGGCCACGACCAGAATCTGATGGCAGTGATCTCATGACGCTGAAAGGTTGGAGCCTTCCTCTCTCTCCTCTGGGTGGAGCGTCCCTCGTCCCGCCGCCCCCGTGGCACTTCTCCGGAGAGGCCCTGGGCATCGACTTCCGGGGAGAGCCTGAGGCCATGGCTGCCGTGCTGCCTCGAGGCCTCGAGCCCCGTGGCGACGGATCGGCGTCGTTCGTGTTCTGCGATTGGTCCTCCTCCGCTGACTGCGACCCGAGAGTCATCGCCGATCCGGCCCGTGGGCAGTACAAGGAGGCCTATGTGGCCGTCCAGGCCACATTGGAGGGCAAGAAGGTCGCACGGGTGCCCTACATCTGGGTGGACAATGACCTGTCCTTCGCCCGTGGGCATATTCAAGGGTTCCCGAAGAAGACTGGCGCTATCGCCATCACCAAGGCGGTATCGGTGGGACGAGGCGGTCCCCACCTCGAGTCGGGTTCCACCTTCTCCGGTCACGTCTCGAGCCTCGGGCGTCAGTTGGCCCGGGGTGCTGTGACCCTGGAAGAGCTGGCACCGGAGGGTTTCGTGCCCCAAGCCCTGAGGCTCCCCGTCTGGCACACCCGGCTCGTCCCCGATCTGGCCGGGGGGGAGCCGCTGGTGCACGACTTGGCCCGCAACGTGGTGGCCGACTTCGCCGTGGGCCAGGTGTGGACCGGCCAGGGCCACCTCGAGTTCTTCACCTCGGAGTTCGAGGAGCTGGCCGCCCTGGCCCCCGTTGAGATCACCGGCGGCTTTCGCTGCTCGGTGGCCTTTTCCATCGTTGGCGCCGAGGTTCGGCCCGCCTGAGCGGTCCCGCTCAGTCAGTGGCTCTCTGACAGGTCGAAGATGCACCCAGGGTTGAGGATGCCGTCGGGATCGAACGCCACTTTGATGCGGCGTTGCAGCTCCAGTTTCGAGGGGCTCTCCAGGGACTGGTAATACCGCTTCTTGGTCCGGCCGATGCCGTGCTCGCCAGAGATGGACCCGCCCATGGACATGCCCATGGCAAAGATGGCTTCGACCAGGTCCGAGCACCGGACCTCATCGGGCTCGTAGACCGAGAAGTGAATGTTGCCGTCCCCGGCATGCCCGCAACCGAAGACTTTCGAGCCGTGTTTCCTAGCGATGGTCTGGACATTGTGCAGGTACTCGGGGATGAGATTCCTGGGCACGACCATGTCGATGATGTCGTCAGCGCCTGCGGCTTTGACCATCCAAAAGGCATTCTCCCGTGCCGTCAGGAGCTGGGCTCCTTGGGATCCAGGAAGCACGTAGACGTCGTGGGCCCCAGCCGCGGCGAGCCTTTCGGCTGTCTCGGCGAGGTCGGCGTCCAGCTGGGCCTCGGCCCGGTTCTCCAACACCACCACCAGATAGGCCTGGGTCACCGCGGCGACCGCGTCGGGCACCCCGAGTGAGAGGTCGCTGGCCCGCAGGAGTCCCTTCATGGTCGACCGGTCGATGTACTCGAGGATCATGGGCTGGACGCCGGAGGCCACGACCTCGGGGATGACCCTCGCCACCTCGTCGACGGTGGCGAACGGTGCCAGCAGGGTGGCCGTGTGGGTCAAACGTGGGTGGAGGCGCAGGGTGGCCTCGGTCATGAGCCCAAGGGTTCCCTCTGATCCGACGACCAGCTGGGTCAGGTCGTAGCCGGAGCTGTTCTTCACAAACCGTCCGCCCGAGCGGATCACCTCACCTGTCCCGATGACCGCCTCCAGGCCCAGGACCTGATGACGGGTCACGCCGTACTTGACGGCCCGCATGCCCCCTGCGTTGGTGGCCAACGTCCCGCCCAGCGTCGCTGCATTGGTCCCGGGAAACACCGGGTAGACGAGGCCGAGCTCAGCCGAGGCAACGTCCAGCTCGGCCAGGGTGAGCCCGGGCTGGACGACGGCTATGTGGGCAGCCGTGTCCAGCTCCACCAGCTTGGCCATGGCCTCGAACGAGATCACGATGCCGCCGGGAAGCGGGATGCATGCCCCTGACAAGCCGGTCCCGGCGCCTCGGGCGGTGATCGGCACGGCGTGCTCTCGGGCCAGTCGGACGATCGTCTGCACCTGGGAGGTCTCTGTGGGTGTGACGACGATGGAGGGTCGCAGGGGATTGGCATGGAGTGATTCGTCGAGCCAATAGTCGGGCGCAATCTCGCTTCCGGTCAGCACGACCGATGCTCCGAGCTCGGCTCTGAGTGCGTCTGCCAAGCCGTCGGGGCGCTTCTCGCTGTCCGTCACGCGCACTCCAGGCCCGACTCTTCCATGCCCCCAGTTCTAGCAGCGGGTTGCCTGCCGGCCCTGGAAAGACGGGGCTGACAGGTCCCCGGACTGGGCCTCTCTCTGGGAGGAAGGTGGCCGACGGATCCAGCTACCATCGCAAGGGCCACGTGGACAGGGCGAGGAGTTGGCATGGGTGGACGGAACCATTTCTTGAGCATCGACGGGGCCCAGGCGTTGGCGAAGCGGCGGGTGCCACGCAGCGTCTACGAGTTCATCGAAGGCGGGACAGAAGGGGCCCTCACGGTGAAGGCCAATCGACAGGCCTATGAAGAGGTGACCTTCCGCCCTCGTGCGGCGGTCTTTGTGCCGACGCCCGATCTTGCGACAACGGTGCTCGGCTGTGAGTTGGACATGCCGGTGATTGTGGCGCCGGCAGGCATGATCGGCATGGCCAATACGGGCGGTGAGGTGGCGGCAGCCAAAGCCGCCGGCGAGCTCGGGACGGCAATAGGCGTGAGCACGTTGTCGAGCTACCCCATCGACGAGATCACCGCGGTCACTACCGCCCCGGTCTGGTACCAGCTGTACTTCGCCGGTGGCAGGTCAGGTGCCGAGATCGCCATCGACCGGGCGAAGAGCGCAGGCTGCAGGGCACTGCTGGTGACGGTCGACCTGGCCGCTTCGGCCAGGCGCGAGCGGTCGTTTCCGGGCGGGGAGATCCCCCAAGCGGTCGATCTGCGGAATGCGCTGCGCTACGCACCACAGATGGTGGTCCGTCCCCGCTGGCTCCTCGACTTCTGGCGGGCGGGAATGCGGCTCGACACGCCCAACGTCCTCGTCGACGCACAGGGCCCGGCTCTGACGGCGGCCCAGGCTTCAGCCTCCATGCGGGCCAACGCTCCGACCTGGTCCGATCTGGAGTGGATTCGCGAGCAGTGGCCTGGCCCGATCGCCATCAAGGGCATCCTGAGCCCTGAGGATGCCCGTCGGGCCCGCGACCGAGGCGTCGAAGGGATCGTCGTCTCCAACCACGGAGGAAACGCCCTCGACGGGCTGCCGGCCACCCTGAGGGTCTTGCCCGGCATCGTCGACGCCGTCGGCCACGACCTCGAGGTGCTGATGGATGGCGGAGTCCGGCGAGGGTCTGACGTCGTAAAGGCCATGGCTCTTGGAGCCAAAGCCGTATTAGTCGGCCGGTCGTATATCTGGGGACTGGCGGCGGGAGGTGAGCCCGGCGTCTACCAGGCCCTCAAGGTCCTGCGTGACGGCGTGAGGCGGACCCTTGGCCTCCTTGGCTGTCCTGGCCTCTCTGAGCTCGACCGAACCTTTGTGACCGTGCCACGGGAGTGGCACTGAGCCCGGCTACGACGAGCACTGCCACCGTCACCTGAGGCGAGCAGGGGGTTCGGTCAGTCGGCCGACTCCCACTGTGCCTCCAGCGCGCTGAGGTTGGCTGCGGCGTCGTCGTAGCGAATGTTGTTGGCGGTGGACTTCGGACCGTCCCATCCCGGCAACAGCCTGTGCTCGTGGCAGAACCATTGCGCCTCGATGGTCCGCCCATTGAACGCCGAGGCTCCCGGATCGGTAACCAGCCAGTTGATGACCTCGGCTACGACCTCCGGGGGCGCCCCGACATTTGCTATGCCGAACTTCGCCATGTCCTGTCCGATGCGCTCGGTGGCGATGAGACCTGGTTGGATGTTGAAGCACTGGATGTTCTGGTCTTGCAACTCGACGGCCAAAAAGCCGGCGATGCGCTGAAAGGCACCCTTGGAGATGCCGTAGCCCATGCCCCATCCGCCATCGCCGGCCGGCTTGGTCGGATCGCCGTAACCAGATGCAGACGTGATGTTGGCGATGACCCCACCGCCGTGCTCGATCATGGACGGAATGATCAGTCGGTTGAGGACCAAAGGGGCTATGACGTTTGCCTGTAGCTGGCGCTCGAGCAGTTCGATGGGCGTGTCCAAGAACCTGTCCATGTGTCCGGGCCCGATGTAGCGACCATTGTGGACCACGAGGTCGATGCGGCCCCACCGCTCCAACACCGTGGCGACGGCCGCTCCGAGAGAGGCCTCATCCAGTAGGTCGGCAGGAACGGGAAGGGCATCTTCACCTTGTTCTCGGATGAGTGCTGCCGTCTCCGACAAGCTCCCCGGGAGCGGTGTCGTGTCTGTGGAGGCGATGGTGGAGGAGTGCTCGCGTTGCTCGCCCCCATGTACCGTTCTGGCCGTGACGGCCACCGAGTAGCCGATCCGGGCGAGGGCGATGGCCACTGCTTTCCCGATACCTCTGCTCGCACCTGTGACGAATGCCACCTTCGTTTTCATTGGTTCCCCCTGGGAATACGCTCTTGCCACCGGTAAATAATGTGGTTGTGCCGGACGGACCGCAAATCCTCCTGGCCAGGTTGTCAGACCTGAGGGTATGGGCCCCTTCTCCAGTCCGGCTCCACTTTGCGCTTGGTGATGATCCACCCGTCCGCTCGTCGCTCGACGGTATCGCGGTAGCGAACACCGACAATGAGATTCTCGGGATGCTCCTTTCCCGCTTCCTCGTCCTTCCAGTGATATGCGACGGCGTAGGTCTGGATGTGCCCGGTGTCTCCATCTACTTCGATGAGCTGGTTGCCCATAAAGTGCATGGTGGTGGGGTAGTAGTCGACCCCTGGCCGCATCTCGGCGAGGTAGGGGTCGATGGGTGCCGTCGTGCGTGACCCTTCGACCGATGCATCGTCGGCGAAGCACGATCGCACGAGGTCCCAATCGCGCCGATCGATGCCTTGGGCATAGGTCACGATGAGCTGGGCGATCTGGTCACGATCGCGAGCCTCTCGCACCATCGCCTCCAGGCTGACGGTGTTCTCATCCCTCACGTTGATTCCTCCCTCCGCGCCCCGCCACCGACATTCGACAGGTGCCAGTGCGAAACGTAGTCGATCGTCCCAGCCTCCTGACGGCTTGTCGCCGGCTGGGACTGTCGGATGGTGTTGGCCGTCAGGTATGGTCACCAGCGCCAGTCGCCGGACCAGTACGGTCGCGGCCAGGGGATGCAGGGGAGGGATATGACACAAAGCGCCACGGGCGGCGGAGCTGTGCTCGTCGACTACGACGGCAACATCGCCACCATCACCAACAACAAGCCCGAGAAGCGAAACGCCTTTGACGATGACATGGACCAGGAGCTTTTTGCCGCTCTTGCCGACTTGAGGCAGCGCGACGACATTCGCGCAGTGATCTGGCGGGCCGAGGGTCGCGACTTCTCGACCGGGCGGGACGTCTCGTCCATTGGTACGACGGTTGGGATCAGTCACCACGAGCTGATGAAGAGGGGTCACCGCGGAATCCTCCAGCTCTTCGATCTCGAGGTCCCGGTGATCGTGGCCATCCAGGGTTGGGCGATCGGAGGTTCGTTCCAGCGGGCCCTCCTGTGCGACATCAGGGTGGCGGCTGAAGGGGCTCGATTCATGCTGCCCGAGCTCAATCATGGGGTGATCCCCGACACTGGGGGTGTCGGGGTCCTCTACGAGATGTGTGGTCATGGGGTGGTGAGCGACATGGTCTTGACCGGTCGCACTGTGAGCGCGGACGAAGCGCTGGCCTTGGGCATCGTCAGTAGGGTTGTCCCAGCGGAGGATCTCGACGACACGGTCAAAGAGATGGCTGCCAATATCGCCTCGAAGCCTCGGGTGAGCGTCAATATGGCGCGTCGTGTGATCAGGCATCTGTCCGAGCCACAGATTCGGACCTCAATGGCGGATGAGCTGATCGGACAGACCTTCATCAATAAGTCTGACGACTACGCCGAGTTTCGCGCGGCGCGCTCCGAGGATCGCAAGCCCGACTACTCCGGGAGCTGATTGTGTCGACTCTGCAAGGACTACCCGAGCCCCCCCCGCTCGGGACGAGTGCCCTACCGGCGGGAACCTACGAAGGGACCACGGTGCTCATCACCGGAGGTGGGACGGGGCTCGGCCGGGCCATCGCCACGGAGTTCGCTCGACTGGGGGCAAACCTCGTGGTGGCGAGCCGAAAGGCTGAGCACCTAGAGGCTGCCCGAGAAGCCATGGTCGCACTTGATGCACCCGTCGAGGTCGTGGCGTGCGACATTCGCGATCCCGAACAGATCGCCGCGGCCTTTGACGCAGCGGAGCGGGCTTTTTCGCTCCCAGACGTCCTGATCAACAATGCAGCTGCGAACTTCCCCGTGCCAACGGAGGACATGTCGCCCAATGCCTGGCGAACGGTCATCGACATCACGTTGAACGGCACGTTCTTCATGAGCCGGGAGTTTGGCCGCCGGCACCTGGCGTCAGGAACTCCGGGGTCGATCGTCGACATCGGCGCTTCCTACGCATGGACAGGTGGCCCCGGGTTCGCCCACTCAGCGGCGGCCAAGGCTGGTATCAAGAACATGGTCGAGACCCTCTCGGTCGAGTGGGGACCATACGGAATACAGGTCAACGGACTGGTTCCGGGTCTGTTCCCACACGAGGACATGACGGCCGACATCATGGAGAACATGGACCGAAGCTCCGACAAGGACGTGTGTCAACCAGCCCTGCGGGTGGGAAGGCTGCGTGAACTGGGCTGGGCGGCCACCTTTCTGGCCTCACCGTACGCACGGTTCATCTCAGGCCACACCCTGGTCGTGGACGGAGCCAACTGGCAACGAAGGCTGCTCACCAATCCGCCAGTCGTCACCGTCCGAGAGCAGATGGGCAAGGGGCCCTTTGCACCGGGCTGATTCAGGCGCGAATGCCGGCCGTCCCGGGTTCTACGGGTGGACCGACGGCTGAGTGGTGTCAGGACGGTGATGTCTTCTTATCCGCGCTCCGCTGGACACTCGACGTTCACCCGGATGCAGTGGAGAACTGCTGAGGTCAACGACCTCGGTTCGCTTGATCCGGAGACACTCCCACTCCAGGCGATTCCAATCACGGGCGAGGACGTGGCTGACGTTTACGTGCCACTGTGCTCGGTCCTCATCCAAATGGCGAGAAGTCGACCCTCTCGCCGCTCCACCAAGGACGGCTCCGTCGGGGCGAAGAATCTGGAGTCACCATTCGTGATCGGGGTATCTGGCGGGGTGGCGGCGGGGAAGTCGGCATGCGCTGCGCTATTGAAGGCTTTGCTCGAAGCCGTCGGAACGGAGACGGGCCTTCCAAAGGTCGATCTACTGTGCACTGACAGCTTCCTGTACCCGAATGCCGTCTTGGAGCATCTGGGGCTTCTCCGGACCAAGGGATTCCCCGACACGTACGACGTCGGTCGATTGCTCGACGCCATCGTTGCCGTTCGCTCTGGCGAGTCGAAGGTCGAGGTCCCGGTGTACTCGCATGCCGAATATGACATTGTCGACGGGGCGCGCCAGACGATCGAGAAGCCCGACATCCTCATCGTCGAAGGCCTGAATGTCCTACAGCCGCCGCCGAGTGCTGGGACAAGGGGGGGCCTCGAAATCGCTGACCTACTCGATACCTCCATTTACGTAGACGCCGCTGAAGCCGACATGGCTCGATGGTTCGCCGAGCGTCTGCTTGCACTTCGTGCGTTGGGGCCCGAGGATCCGAGCCCCTTTCTTCGCTGGTTTTGCTCGTTGTCGGTGGCTGAGGCCGAGGCACTGGCCAGGCGCACCTGGTCAGAAGTGAACTTGGTCAATCTCAGGCTTCACGTGGCCCCGACTTGCACTCGGGCCGAGTTCATCCTCCGATGTGACGCACGGCATCGCGTGTCCGAAGTCTCAGTGCGATCAACATCATTGTCAGCGTCGATGCGGCTCTGAGTGCTCCCAGTCGGCAAGCAGTGTTCGGAGTGCCGTGATGAGCAACAGCGGCTGGTCGAGCATGGCGTGGTGCCCGGCTTCGGGTATCTCGACGACCGGCGCCACTCTTCCCAGCCGCTCATACATCGACACCCCGATGTCGGGGGTCACCAGCCCGAACTCCGAGCGGAGGAGTGCCACGCGGCACGACACCTCGGTCAGATAGGGCTCGGCGACTCCGCGCAGTGTTCCTCGGAACTGCTCGAACACCTGCCTGTCGAACTTCCATTGCCATCCACCATCAACCGATTTCAAGGAGTGACGGGCGACAAAGTCCATCACATAACTCAAGTAGTGATCCTGAGGCGGAACGGTCCGGAATCGGCGAACTGCATCTTCGAACTCGACATAGGTCTTTGGGCTTCCGAACTCCTCACGCAAGCGCGATGCAGTGATCTCTGGGTCGAGTTTGGTGATTGGCGAATCGCAGATGACCACACCGTCGACCCGTCCGGTGTGCCGAGCCGCTGTGACGATAGTCACAAAGCCGCCCATGCTGTGGCCCACGATCACCGGACAATCACGGATGCCGGCATCTTCAGACACCGCCATCACCTCGTCTGTCCACTGCTCGAGAGCGTAGACATCGCGATGCTCGCTGTCGCCATGCCCGGAGAGGTCGATGGCCACGACCCTGAACTCGTGAGCGAAGGTGGCGGCGATGGGCGCCCACCAATAGGCATTTGCTCCGCCGCCGTGAACAAAGACGAGTCCCCGCTGTCCAGGGGCTCCCCAGGTCATGTAGTGGATGGCCTTTCCATCCACTGACACGTAGGCATCCGAATGGGGCTCATCGATGGAGCGCTCGAACCAGAGCGGAGTTGGGGGAACCTCGGCGTCAGACGTCATGTTCCTTCTTGGCGCGAAAATGGGTCGGTGGTCTTCAGCGTAGACACGGGCTCACTATTGCAGAAAGCGGTGCAGCTGTATCTATGCCTGATCAGGCGTGGCGGTGCTGAGCCTCGCGTCGCGCCTGTCTTGCTGTCTTGCGGAGCTGGAGAATTCGGGAGATACCGACGGCAATGACGATGATGGCGCCGGCGAGAGCCGCGATGAGAAGGACCACGGCAGTCGGGGCCTTTCCGTGGGTACCGAGGAAGTTCACCGTCGACTGCTGCGTGTTCTGGCCAATGAAGATGACCAGGGCGATGAGGACGATGGCCGCAGTCACCACTGCTGTCCAACTCGCGCTCAGCCGAGTGCGGCCTGTCCGCTCTGTTCCCATGGCCACTGGCTCACCGCCGGCCGGAGCGGACTGGGCGGCCTCGGTCGTTTGGTCGCTAGGTTGCTCCAGCTCGGTCTGAGATGGCATGACGGTGTTGGGATCGACCGGGCTTGAGTTCTCGATTGGCTGACCCGTGGCGCCGCTCACCTGGGAAGCATCAACGGGCCCACCGATTTCTGACTGCGCACTCATAACTGCCTACCTTCGATCTCTCGCCGGCCAGAACTTGTCCGATGCTTCGTTGTGCTTCTTGCCACCGACGATTTGTATGCCTTACCCATAACTCCACCGGCAAAACTGTGAGCACGCGCACGGGCTCATGGTGGGCACACCGTGGTTCCATCCGCGACAATAGAGATGGTCTTACCGGGCGTCCATGCTGACGTGTCGAAGAATAAGAGGACAACGAATGGGTTCTGCAATTGTGCAGGCATTCGAGCCGAAGGCAGACGAGGTTAA
>PLSY01000232.1 GCA_003164275.1 Acidimicrobiaceae bacterium
CCGATCAGGGGGCCTGAATAGTTACGAGCCAACAATTCCGTCTCAGGGCGTCCGACGTTGTCTCAGCACATTTCGCACTCTGGAGATTAGGTCCCCTTTGAACTGCATATTTTCGACATGGTGGGACTTGTCGGAACCCGGCGGAACGATCCGAGGGCACGCTACGGATCAGAAGGTTGCGGTGTCCTATGTCCTGGATTCACACACTGGCGAGCGCACCAAATTTCTGGGGCGTCTTCCCTGGGTCATGGGGAGATCTGTTGGGAGGCCCGAAAGTAGGGATCCCCCGATGGCCCTACTTTTGACCTCGTGAGCGCCTGGGGCCAGGGATCGTTGCGGGAGCGGCGGCCGGGCGTGTTCGAGATCCGCATCGCCGTCGGTGTTGATCCCGTCTCGGGGCGCACGGTGCAGCGCTCGTTCTGGTTCCACGGTGGGGCGGACGATGTCGAGGAGCGTCCACGGGACTGGCGGCCCAGACGGCCTGACCTCGCTTGCCGTGGTGGCCGGGGCAATCGGCGTGGCCGTCGGGATTTCCCGGGCCGACGCCGTCATGGGCCTGGTCATTACCCTGGCCCTTCTCAGTGTGCTGCGAACGACATCGCGGGACATCTTCCGCCGCCTGATGGTCAGGGTGGACCCCGAGCTGGTCGAGCAGGTCGAAAGGGTCCTGGCGGGGGTCGAGGGTGTCGGTCAGGTAGAACGTGTTCGGATCCGCTGGGCGGGCCACCAGTTGCAGGCCGAAGCCACCATCGTCTCCGGTGCGCAGCTCACGCTGGCCTCACCCCACGCCATCGCCGAACTCGCCCACCACCAGCCGCTCCATGAGGTCCCTCGCCTGACGGATGCGCTAACCACTCCGATCCGGGGACGGAAGGGATGGTCACCAGACACGAACTCACCGCACACCACTTCGCCTACCGGTGGTGACGCCACCAGGTGCGGAATGCCCCGAAGGGCGTGGAACTAGTGGGTGCTCTGCTCCCTCGCGTACTTCGCCGGGTCGGCCTCGAATCGATGCCGGCAATGGTCCGAGCAGAAGTAGACAGCGTGACCGTCGTGGACGAGCGAGGCCGGTGCGTTGGCCGTCTCGACCTGCATGCCACACACCGGATCGAGCGCATAGCCGCCCCCGCCGCCCAGGCGCTCACGATTCCGGTAGGTCCAGTAGAGGAGTCCAAAGAGGGCAAGGAAGACGATGTTGAGGTAGGTCGTGTAGTTCCACTGGAAGTGGACGGGGGCGATGGTGGTGGGCCGGGTGGCGGGAATGGCGCCGAACGCACCGAAGATCCCCTCGGTGATCAGGCCCGCTGTTGACATCACCGCCCAGAAGAGTGCCAGCATCCGCAGGGTCATTCGGGTGCCGTAGTAGCGGCGGTAGATGAGGAGGAGGGGAAAGGCGATGAGGTCGGCGAAGATGAANNACGAAGCTGATGATGGCGATGAGCGGACCGACGATGACGTTCTCGAGGCTGGTCCAGAATCCGTGGCCGTGGAGGAACACGGTGTTCCACACGTGCACCGGTACGAGCACGGCGAGGAAGCCGGCCACCGTATAGCCGATGACAAGCTCCCGGCGGAGCATGGTGAGGTCGGCCATGGTGTAGGTGGAGGCGTTGGCCCAGCCCCCCTTGCTACGCAGCTTCGTGGCCCACGGCTGGTGCTGGAGTTCGGCGTTCTCCTCGGGTCCGTGCTCATGCCCCGACGTCGACTCGGCCTCCAGGCGCTCGCGGGCCTGGGCGATGGCCCGTCCCCGGAACCAGAGGCTGCCGAGGACCGCCATGAGCACGATCATGATGGCGCCGCCGACGAACTCGGCGGCGGCGAACTGCCAGCCCATCAGGACGATGAGCACGATGCCGAGTTCGAGGACCAGATTGGTCGAGGCGAACATGAACACCGTCGATGCCACGAAGTCGGCACCCTTGACGAACAGCGACTTGGACATGGCCGAGGCGGCGTAGGAGCACGACGAGGAGACCATGCCGTACCCGCTGGCCCGGGCGATGGACGCAGGGCCGTGGTCGCCCATCTTCTTCTGCATCGACTCGCGGGAGACGAACGCCTGGACGGCACCAGAGAGCCCGAACCCCAGGATCAGGGGCCAGAGGGTCTCCCAGAACATGAAGAAGCCCTCACGGAGGCTGCGGGCAACGTCGGTGAGGACCGGCACGCTGGCGGTGAGGGTGCCGGTCACGACCGAACCAGTCGAGCAATGGCGGCGGATGCCTCAGCCAACTTCTCCTGTGCCTGGTCGCCCCCGGCCTGCACGGCATCGGTCACGCAGTGGCCCAGGTGTTCGTCGAGCAGGACCAAGGCCACCGACTGGAGGGCGGCAGTGGCCGCCGACACCTGGGCGAGCACATCGATGCAGTAGCGATCGTCCTCCACCATGCGCTGGATGCCACGAACCTGGCCTTCGATGCGACGCAGGCGCCTGGCTACCAGTTCCTTCTCCGCCGAGTAGCCGGGCGCACCTGACTGATCCTCCTGCTTCTTGGTCACGATACCTATACCCCCTATATGTATAAGAAACCGTACCAGGTGCACAACGGGTGGCCAAGTGACCAGAGGAATCAGCGCGGCGTCGGTGGACCATCGTTGGAGTCGTCTTTCGACGCCCGATGAACGGCGTGAACCCTGAACTGATCGATCAGGTTCTGGCGGGGGGTCGAGGCACTGAGACGGTGGACCGTGAGCCGGTGGGTTGGTCTTCCAATCCCGCCGAGGTCTCTACTGGGACTGCTTCGACAGGACCATTCGATCTCCGAACGGTCATCTGAATGCTTTGATCGGCCGCCACCACCGGGCGACATGGCCCACCCTGGAGTCAGGTCGACGAACGTCGAGCAGCGACCCAGGTGAATGGTTGCTCGGCTCCTCCGGGTGTCCGGTGGACCTCACCACGGTGTTCGACGATCTCGAAACCGTCGCCGAGGACCGCCGCCAACCCTTCTGTGCTGTAGCGAGTCACCGGAAGACCCGAGCAGCGCTCCGGTCCATCTGGAGCAAACGCAGCGAGGATGACCGACCCACCAGGAGCCAACGCCCGTTCCACGGTGGCTCGGTAGATATCGACGTCCCCCTCGGAGAGGAAGTGGAGTACCGCCCGATCGTGCCAGAGGTCGTATCGACGCTGGGGCTCCCAGACCAAAAGGTCGCCGACGACCCAGTGCACCCCGGCATCATCGCCGACTCGATGTCGGCTGGTGCGCAGAGCAGCCTCGGAGATGTCGAGGACCGACAGGTCGATGAAGCCTCGCCTCAGAAGACGATCCACAAGGATCGAGGCCCCACCTCCGACATCGATCACCGCAGCCCCAGGACTGATGCCGAGCGCATCCATGAGCTCCAGGGATAACGCCGGCTCGCTCTGGTACCAGCTGACCGTGTCGGGACTGTTCGTCTCGTGGACCGCCTCCCAGTGGCTCACGCGCTGGTCAGTATCCTGCGGAGCACCGGGCATCGGCGCCAGCATAGGTAGTGCGACCCACCGGGCGTAACGCACCCAAGTTGAGCTCGACCCGGCCCTGGGGTTCACCACGCTCGGGTGGACAGCGCCCGGCCTAGCCAATAGCTAGAGGCTCCGCGCCACCGTGGCAATGCCCTGGCCCCATGAGGCAATCTGGTTTCCAGGCAGATAGGCGTCGCCGTTGGCCCGGTGGTCGTCTCCCGGTGAGCCGAGGAACCGCTCATGACCCTCCGGATCGATGAAGTAGACGAAGGAGGAGTGGATGACGTCCGCCGTGGGGCTAGGTGCGTCCACTTCGACCCCGTAGTCGGTCCAGACCGTGTGGAGGCTTCCGACTGGCCCGGTGAGGAAGTGCCAGGTGGGGACCGCGTTCAACTCGTGTTCTTCGGTGAATGCCGACATGTCGGCCACGGCCAGATGGAAGGGGTTGACGTTCACGGCCACGAAGACCACGTTGGATCGATCCGCACCAAGGTCGTGGTAGGCGTCGACGAACTCCTGAGAGATAATCGGGCAGATGTCGGTGCAGTGAGGATCCATGAATTCGAGGACCACGGACTTGCCTTTGAGCGCGGCCAGCGAAACAGTTCGGCCGGTCTGATCGACCAGTGTGAATGGCGGGGCCGCCTTATTGGGAACGGGCGAAAGTGCCATCAGATTGGCCATCGGAGTGGACACACTGGCTGGAATGCCAGTCACCCTGATCTCGGAGGGCTGAGCATCCCGGTCGTGGATGCGGACAGCCGCGATGGCAAACACGATGGTGACGGCGACAATGGCGACCAGGGCGATGATGACCGACTTGCGCCCTCGGGTGGGAGGGGGCTGGCCCAGGGAGCTCCCAGATGGGGGAGAACTCGATCGGTCGTCCAGGTCGGTTGGGGTTGCCACCTCCCCAGTTACTACACGACATCTGACTGGGGCGTGCGGCGCGCCGTCTCTGGACCCACACCGAGCCTCTGTGTCCACTGGTGGCCACGGCGTCTCGAACTCGGAGCCCGTCAGCAGCGGCGGGACCATTCGGTCCCTACGCGATCCTGGTGTGGGGAACGGCCGTCACTGGGGGCGAGGCAGATCTTCCGCCCGACGGACGGCCGGCCCGGTCTGGACCACCTTGAGTAGAGCCATGTCTTTCTGATATCGAAAACCGATATCGACTACCGTGTCGCTGGTGCGAGAGTTCCTGCGTGGTGCGGTGCGCCTGCACATCCTCCATCACGCGGCCCGAGGAGAGATCCACGGTGCCTGGATGGCCGAAGAGCTGGCCCATCACGGCTATGCCATCAGTCCCGGGTCCCTCTATCCGACCTTGCACAAGATGGAGGACGCCGGACTGATCCGATCACGGCGGGTGGTGGTCGAGGGGCGCGTCCGGCGCATCTATCGGGCCACCGCTGAGGGAAGGAGAACGCTGGAGTCAACCAAGGACCAGCTTCGGGAACTGGCGGACGAGGTGCTCGGAGTCGACCGATGACCGGGGAGCGTTCGGATCGTGAGCACGGTTTGGGGCCCTCGCTCGAGCCCGTCGGGCTCGGCACCATTGCCGCCCAGTGGCTGCGTCTGGGCTGCATCGGCTTCGGCGGGCCCCCGACCCATNNCCGGCCTCCACCCAGCTGGCCATCTACTGCGCCTGGCGACTCCGTGGGGTCGCCGGTGCCATCCTTGGGGGCCTGTGCTTCATCGTCCCGGGCCTGGCCCTCATTCTGGCGCTGTCGGCTGTCTTCCTGGCCAGCAACCCGCCCGACTGGATCCTCGGTGCTGCGGCCGGCGCCGGCGCCGCCGTACCTGCCGTTGCCCTCCACGCCGCTTATGGCCTCGTCCCGGCCAGCTGGAATCGGATCGGGTCGGCCCGGTCAGAGCACCTCCGGTGGCTTGCCTATGCCACGGTTGGCGGGACAGCGGCGGCCACGGTGGGGCCGTACCTGGTGGTGGTGCTGGTGGTGTGTGGGATCACCGAGATCCTGGTCCGGCGACAGGGTCGTCCGCTCGGTGACCAGGTCAAGGCCTTCCTCCCCGCCGTGGTCAGTCACGCGCCGGTCCTCGGCGGACTTGGGGCACTGGCCTGGGTGGCCCTGAAGATCGGCGCCCTCTCCTACGGGGGAGGGTTCGTGATCATCCCGCTCATGCAGCACGACGCGGTCGTCACCTATCACTGGATGACCGGCGCCCAGTTCCTCAACGCCGTGGCCCTCGGCCAGATCACCCCGGGGCCGGTGGTCCAGACGGTGGCTGTGGTGGGCTACGCCGCCGGCGGTGTGGGCGGGGGACTGCTGGCTGCTCTCATCGCCTTCTCCCCATCGTTCGTCTTCGTGATCGCCGGCGCCCCCCATTTCGACCAGATCCGGGCCAACCGGTCGGTCGAGGCGTTCCTGACCGGTGCCGGGCCCGCCGTCATCGGCGCCATCGCCGGATCGGCCATTCCCCTCGGCTTCTCCCTCCAGCACCTCTGGCAGATTCCGGTGCTGGCCGGGGCCTTGATCTGGCTGGCCGGGCTGCGCCGAGGCGTGGTCAGCGGCCTGCTCATGGCCGGCGCCGTCGGAGTGCTACTGGCCCTGACCGGTGTGCCCGTGTGATTCTGGGAGTGGCTTCTGAGCCACCGCACTACCGTCGATCGTGATGGGAAGGGAGGTCACCATGTCGACCACGGAGCCGAGCACGGCGGAGGATCGCGGCCCAAGTGTCTGTGGTGCTCGAATCAGCTGATCTGAAGAGTTTCTGCGACCTCCTCGATCTGAACGTCCGATGGGGCGCCCTGGCGACCAGGTCTCCGGTTGTCACAATCGAGATCAGGTCCTCGCCTGGTACCGGCGTGGCCGGGCCAAAGGTGTCAGAGCTCGAGTGACGAAGATCGTGGTGCAAGGCGACCGGGTACTCGTTGGGCTGCAGATCGAAGGCAGGTCGGATCCTGAGGCTCGCATCGGCGAGACCAATCGTTGGCAGATTCTCACCGTCCACCACGGACGCATCGCGGACATCCGAGGTTTCGAGAGTCGAAGCGACGCGCAGCGTTCCCTGTAGGCGCGGTTGGCCCGTATCCAGGCTGGCGCTCCGGTCCCACATTCCATCCCACGGGCTGCGCAAGGAAGGCGTGTAGGAAAGGTCGAGGTCGCTCATGGCTCAACAGCCGTTCCGTCGAAGATGGTGGTGGCGGCGATGTCAACCTTCTTGGCGATCTCCGGATGCTTGTGTCCGAAGAGTTGCACGCTGAGGAGGCGCCGGCTCTTCGATCGCCCAGGTAGCGGATGGTTTGCAAAGACACTCGCAGACAGGGCGACGATGAACGGATTGCTGTTGAGACGATGTGCGAACTGCTGGGAAACTAAGCCAACACGCGAGCCCATCCTCTGGAAGGCGGGACGTCATTGTGACCTTCGCCTCTACAACCGCGATTCGGCCCGAACAAGACTCTTCGTAGGGTCCATCCGGGCTCGCGCCCGGGCACGTCGTCCGGAGCGGGGAGACACCATGCCCGAGTACATGATCAGTGGGAACGAGGGGCCACACTTGCCGATCCTTGCAGCGCCGCCCGACACCTCCGTGCGGGAGTACGCGCGGCCCGTCTCCCTGTCTTTTCGGGGCGTCATCCACCGCTATGGAGTCCAGATTGCTCTGGACCGGCTGGACCTCGAGGTGGCTCAGGGCGAGGTGCTTGCGCTCCTCGGACCGAACGGCGCCGGCAAGTCGACCATCATCTCTCTTTTACTCGGCCTCCTCCGACCGCAGCATGGATGCGTCGAGGTTCTCGGCAGCGACCCGCGCCGGGCCGTGGCCGATGGCCGGGTCGGTGCCATGCTCCAGTCCGGCTCCGGCATCGGCCTACCCCCAGGCGTCCGCGTCGACCAGGCCCTCGGCCTGGTCCGACGGCTGTATCGGCAACCTTTGCCGCTCGCCGAGATCGTCGACCGAGCCGACATCGGCACCCTCCTGCGCCGGCGGACCGACCGTCTCTCGGGCGGCCAGGCCCAGCGAGTCCGCTTCGCCATCGCCATCGCCGGCGACCCTGAGGTCGCGTTCCTCGACGAGCCGACATCGGCCATGGACGTGGAGTCCCGCCAGAGCTTCTGGCGGATGATTCGGGACTTCGGGAATGAGGGTCGCACGGTGCTCTTCGCTACCCACCACCTGGCGGAGGCAGACGAGATCGCCGACCGCGTGGTCGTGCTCAACCACGGGACGGTGGTGGCTGACGGCCCCGGGGCCACCCTCAAGGCAGCCGTGAAGACCCGGCGGCTGCGGTTCGTCACCGATCGTCCGGACCGTGCGGCGCTCTCCGAGCTTGATGGCGTGACGGAGGTCGACGTCTTCGGCACTGGCATCTCGATCGACTCGCTTGATGCCGACGCCACCATCCGCGACCTGGTCGGGCGTGGCGTCCCGTTCCGCGACCTCGAGGTCACCGGGGCGGGACTGGAACAGGCGTTCGTGGCGCTGACTGGCCGTGGCTTCGACGCCATCCCGCCCAAACCCGCGATGACCCCTTCGACCGACACCGTGGGTGGGGTCGGCACGTGACCGACGCTTCGACCGTCCCACCAGACCTGTCGAACCATCCCCTCGAGTGCAACCGAACGGGCCCGATGCCACAGGACGGCTGGCGCAGCCGCCTGTCGCCACTCCTCGCCTTTGGCCGATTCGAGGTGGGGCGACTGTTGCGGAGCTGGAAGTTCTTCGCCATCACCGTCGGCTTCCCGGTGATCTTCTACGTCCTCTTCCTCGGCAACCAAACGGCAGGCAAAGTCGTGGACGGCACGGTACCCTGGCGCGTCTATCTCATGGTCTCCATGTGCTCCTTCGGGGCGCTGGTGGCGGCCCTCAACGCAGGGGGCGCCCGGCTGTCGATGGAACGAGCCTCCGGTTGGGCCCGCCAGCTTCGGGTCACCCCCATCCCTGCCTGGTCATACGTCACCACCAAGGTCGTGGCCAGCATGCTCGTGATACTGCCGGTGATCGTCATTGTGGAAGCGGTCGGTGCCAGCTTTGGCGGCGTGCGACTGCCCGCCGCGACGTGGCTGGGGCTCACCGTCCTGCTGTGGGCCACCTCACTGCCGTTCGCCGTGCTGGGCGTCTTCATCGGCTTCCTGGTAGCGACCGAAGCTGCGTTTCCCGTCGTCACCGGTCTGATGTTCGTCCTCGGATACTTCGGAGGCCTGTTCACGCCGGTCGACCAAATGCCGGGCTCGCTCCAGTTCGTTGCCCACCTCATGCCGAGCTATCACCAGGTCTCCCTGGCCCTGGCCATCCTCGACGGCCAAACCCTGTTACTCAGCCATTGGCTGATCCTGGCCAGCTACGTGGCGGTGCTCGGCCTGGCGATCGCGTGGAAGCACCGGATCGAAGAAGCACGCGGCCACGCCTGATCGGGACTCGTCACCAACGCGGTACCCGTGGGCATCGAACGGATCAGCTCGTGGAGGATGGACCACGCCCCAGAGGCTGTTGCGGATCGCTCGGGCTAATGCCCCGTCCTCACTGCTGCCCTCGCGATCGTTGCATGCGCCCGGAACGCCACAACGGGGCGTCCTTGCGGACCTTCGGCCGTTCGCAGCGGCGCGCGGGATGAAGAGCCCGCCCACGCTGGAGCAATTCATCCCCTTTGACCCGGCGAAAAAACTGTCAGAAGCGACCGTCATCATCGGCGGCAATAAGAAGCTACGGGTCGTGATAGGCGCCTACGACACGGTCATCGCATTGTGTGATCCATCTGCCCCGGAGTCCGACGCCGTCGCTCAGTTGGAAGGACAGGGATTTCGCGTCCTGGCGGTTGCGGAAGGGCCGAAGGCGGGTCACATGACACCCATCGGGCTGATTGCTCTGAGCGATCCACCACGGTGAGCTCCTCCGGGCCCAACAACGGCTTGGCCATCACGACGCCTCAACGACGCTGCGGAACTATGCCCATGCCCTTCCCCTCGAGGACGGCGAGGTGGCGGACGACATTGATGCCATGCCGGACGCCGGCGGCACTCAGCCACGCTCTCGCCCAATGCCAAAACCATGGGCAATTCTGAGCAAGTCCGGAGCGTGGACGGTGGGCTAGCTCCCCAGGCTGCTCTCACTGGATTTAAACGGTATAGAGCAGATATAGGGCACCTCAGATCTACGGATCAGATTCGTGGCTGGGACTCCAGACGTAGGCGGATCACTCCCGCTGTCGCCCAGATCGCCCCTTTGAAGCGAGCTGAAAACGCTGAGAGCGTTCGCCGCCCACGGAGCCGTGGACCGAATCCTCAGCAACCTCGAGACTGAGGGGATGGCGGTGGAGGATGGCCCACGGCTCGGTGGCCGTTCGGCAGCGTCAGGATCATGCTTGATCGAGGACGGCAGTACTCGGGCCGGCAAACCTTGTATTCGTCCGTCTAGCGACGCGGCCTGCCTGTCCTCTTGCTATCCCCAGCCCAGCTCATGCAGGCGGGGGTCGGTGATCCCGAAGTGGTGGGCGATCTCGTGTATCACTGTTGTGTGCACCAGGTCCCTGACCGCTTCCCTCGTCCGACAGTGTTCGCAGATCGTCTTTCGATAGATGAAGATCTTGTCGGGGTTCGCGTACCACGTTCCGTAGTACCGCTTGGTCAGGGGGACGCCCAAGTAGAGGCCGAAGAGGTCTCGTCCCTCGGCCTCCTCCTCGACCGCGATCACCACGTTTGTCATGGCCTTGAGGAACTCCTCCGGGAGCGAGTCGAGGGCGTCGCCCACCAGCTCCTCGAACTCCTTTAAGGGGACATCGATTCCCGGCTTGCCGTTCACATCGGAATGGAGTGCGTGATGCGGCTCCCGGTGGCGGCTGTGGAGGATTCCCAGGATCGTCCCCTTGATCCCGAGTGAGGTGGCGATCGACACGAACTGGTCCCTGGCCGACGCACTGACCGGCAGTCGCGACTCCACAGTCCACTTGCCCAGCGACTCGAGGGCCAGTCGGTAGCGTCCGCCGTCCAGATGGCTCTCGAACCAGTGCCGTTGAGACTCGGACAGGTTTGGGGCGACGGTCCTCTCCAGGTGGCGCAGTCGGCGACGGATCACCTTGTCGCTCTCAGTCGTCAGCGCTCCATGCGAAACATGGGACAGCCGGTTCGAAAGTGCGTTCTGCCCGGCAGCGTGACGTTTCTGCCGTCGCACGGGGCCCGCTGGGTGGACCCATCGGACGACCAAGATGCCCAGCACCACTACGAGTGCAGCCACAACGGCAACGACGAGCCAGAGTCCCGACGTGCCGACCGCCGCGGCGTCGATGGACCCGACACCCAAGGCCCTATGCCCCCCGGACGGTTCGGCCCGGACTCTGGTGACTGACCGCTGGGCCCGCTCCCAATTGTGATCGGTCCATGGACCAACGGTACCGGTCGCACCTAACGATACGACCAACCAGCGGCAACAAATGCTGGATTCCATCGACGAAATTCAAGGTCCTCAGTTTGAAAGACGTCAGGGAGAAGCGCCATTGAACCAGCATGGCATTAGGCAGACGACGGGTGCTTCAGACGGCCGGTAGCGGGTCGGACCGGTCACATTGACGACCGCCGGACCGAGGAATTGCTACTCATGCTTTGCGGAGGAGCAGAATGAAGTCGTGACCAACCAGCCAGGACGCGACGACCTCGCCCGATGGATGGAATCGCGTCCGACTAACTACTACGAGGCGACACCCAATCTGCGGTCGGTACTCGACATCCGGGCCGGCGCCACGCGTACGTCCGCCATGGAGCCTGGCCTCATTGACTTCGGCAGTCGGGTCGCCGAGGTCATCGATCCCGCCGTCGAGATCCTCGAACGCCACCGCGAGATGCCCGCCCACATCCCCTATGACGGCATTGGCCGGCGCGTCGAGCAGATCGAGTTTCACCCTGAGTACCGGCGCGCCGGCCAGGCGGTGTGGTCGTCGGGGATCCTTGCGGTGAATCAGGGCGGCCGCGGCGCCTTCGAGCAGGCCGCCTTATTCTACCTCCTGGCACAAGCAGGAGAAGGCGGCCACAGCTGCCCGGTCGTGTGCACCGCCGGTCTGGCGCGGGCCGTCGAGCGCCGGGGAGCGCCCGAACTCAAGGAGCGTTACCTGTCCGGTCTCTTCGAGGTCGACTACGACCGCTGCCTGCGGGGAGCGCAATTTCTCACCGAGGTCCAAGGGGGCTCCGACGTGGGAGCCAACGTGGCGCGTGCCGCGCCTGACCCGACCGAGCCTGGCGCATGGCGGATCACCGGCGAGAAGTGGTTCTGCTCGGTGGCCGATGCCGACCTTTTCGCCGTGACCGCCCGCCCTGACGGCGCGAGTAAAGGCACCCGCGGGCTGGGATGCTTTCTCGTGCCCCGGAGCCTAGACGACGTCACCCCCAACGGCTTTCTCATCCGGCGGTTGAAGGACAAGCTCGGGACGCGCTGTCTCGCTTCGGCAGAGATCGATTTCGACGGCGCCCTGGGCTGGCCCATCGGCGATGTCGAGGAGGGGTTTCATGTCGCCGTGGAGGAGCTGCTCAACACCTCCCGGTGGCTGAACGCCGTGGGCTCGACCGGTCTCATGCGTCGCGCCTACTTAGAGGCCTCGACCTTTGCGCGCCACCGTCAGGCGTTCGGGCAGGCCGTGGGGTCGTTCCCAGCTGTGCGCGAGCAGTTGGCGGTAATGAAGGTCGAAGAGCAGGCCGCCCTGGCCTCGACCATGGCGCTCACCGCGCTGCTCGACCACCTCGATAACGGCCGGGCCTCCGAGCAGGAGATTGCCGTTTACCGATTCCTCGTCAATGCCAACAAGTACCTCACGTCGATCACGGCCACCGATGTCGTGCACCGCGGGATCGAGGTACTTGGCGGCAACGGCACGATCGAAGACTTCTCCCCGCTTCCTCGCCTCTATCGCGATGCCGTCGTGTTCGAAAGCTGGGAGGGCACCCACAATGTGCTGTGTGCCCAGGTGTACCGAGACTGCACGCGCCTCGGCCTCCTCGACCAGGTGCTGGCGTGGGTCCGGGACCAGTTGGCCACAGCCGGCGGAAACGAGGGCGCCACAGTCACTGCCGTACTGGATCCGCTTGAGCTTCGCCTGCAACACTCGCTTGCGGATCCCGAGTACGCTGCCGCCCATTTCCGTCGCCACCTCGACAACCTCACCCGCGTCATCCAGGCATCATGCCTTCTCGCGGAGGCGGTCAAAGGGGCCGACGCCCAGAAGAGCGCAGTGGTGGCGCTGTTCGTGGGGCGCCACCTAGCTCCGGAAAACCGTCCCGAAGATGAGCCGGGATGGAAGGAGCTGGTGGAGGCCGTTGTCGGTGACGACTTCGGGTGATGCTTGCCAGAAGCGGCGCCGAGTCCTATGTCGCGCCAATTTCGCCAAACACTTTGGCGAGGAAGAGTTCAGTTGCGGCCAGGATCCAAGCCCCCGGTACCGCCGCGGGGGCAGTCGCTGATGCGAGCCGCTGCCCGGCTGGTGTCGACTGGCTACCGTTACTGGCCATGGATGATCCGTCCGATGCTTCGGAAAAGGCACAACCAATTCCGACCTCGACCTCCCGCAGTGCCGGTAGCACTCGGGACGATCGGGTGGCTTGGGGAATCGCCTCGCAAAGTGAGCATCGATGGCCGGCGTCTGTTGCCGTGGTGGTGGCGATCGCACTCCAGATCGTCCTACCGGACAAAGTCATCGAAGGCCTAGGTCCGCGTTGGCTACTACCGGTTCTGGAAGGAGTGCTCCTGGCAGCCCTGGTCATTGCCAATCCAGGCAAAATCGATCGGGAGTCCTCGGTCCTTCGCGGCATGTCCATCACGCTCATTGCCGTCATCACTGTGGCCAACGTCGTCGCATTGGGTGAGCTCATCAGGGCTCTGTTGGACCACACGAATGCCGGTGGCCGATCGCTAGTGTTCGCCTCGGTCCCAATTTGGATCACCAACGTGATCGTCTTCGGTCTCTGGTACTGGGAACTCGACCGGGGCGGGGTAGCGGCCCGACTTCGTACAGACCACCGGCGGCCGGATTTTTTGTTTCCTCAGATGTCGACACCCGGGTCAGCACCCGGTTGGACTCCCGTCTTTCTCGACTATCTCTACACCTCGTTCACCAATGCCACAGCCTTCAGCCCCACCGACACCATGCCGATGACCGCCTGGTCGAAATTGCTGATGATGCTGCAGTCGCTAGCCTCGCTGTTGACGGTGGCCATTGTGATCTCCCGAGCGGTCAATATCCTGAACTGAGTCGTAGCGCGGCATATGGCTACGCTCGAGGTGCCGTCGTTGTGACTGGACGCGCTCGAAGGAGATCTGACTGTGGCAACCGAACACTGGAAGGACGAGCCCCAGGAAGAGGACTATCCGTCGGCTACCTCGTACCTGTCTCTCCTGGTGGGAGAGGACGCTGCATCGAAGCTGGTGAAACGCCTCAAAAAGCGAGAAGGCCTGGCCCATTTTGCCGCCAAGGACATTCTGAGGGCCGCCGGACTCCCACTGTTGGGCGCCGATGACTCCGAAGTGGCGCGGGACCTCTCGAAGGTTAAGTTCGGCACGAAGCTGTCGCCGGTCCTCCTGCTCCAGGGTGATCCGCTGTGGATCGCGGATGGGTACCACCGCGTGTGCGCCAGCTACCACCTCAACGAGAAGATCCTCGTGCCCTGTCGAATCACCCGGCGCGATGCCTGAGGGCCTGTGGACACTATGCCACCTATGAGTTAGGGGCAGCGACTTCCGCAACTCCCGAGAATTGGCGCGGATCATCAGTGCCGAGTCCCGGTATCCCGTCACGGCCAGCCAGGTGGACGTTGCTGGGTCGGAGCTCGGTGGGACCATGCCATCCGAAGAAGACGACCATCGCCACGACGCCCTGGCCCGTCTCTTCGACCACTACGGGCACTACGGCATCATCGGAAATCCCAACGTGTTGGGCTGGCTGTTGGGCCGACAGCCCACGAGTTTCGCTGAGTACGTCCGACGGAGCCCGGTGTCTCCCTGATGGAATCTTCAGCCGGGGCCACCGACGCCGTGGCCGGATGGAGCCGACCGCGCGCGCCGGCAGACTGGTCCGTTGCCCACGTCCACAGCCGCTCCCAGGTAGAGGGTGTCGTTGTTGGGCCTGACGAACTAGGTGGTCGGGATCGCCGGCTCAG
Organism: Acidimicrobiaceae bacterium; assembly: GCA_003164275.1. Next base: position 14,548 of record PLSY01000232.1, read on the forward strand.
GGACCCGACCGAAGTGATCGTAGAGGGTCACCGGGTAGGTGAGGCTCGCTGATCCCTCGGGGAACTTGGCAAACTCGTCCAAGTCATAGAGGAGGGAGCAGCCGCAACTGAAGGTCTCTGTTGCGCTCTTGACCTTCTCAGCGTTGACCAGGGCTGACCGCCGGAATGAGGAAAACGACTTGGCTCAGTCCGGACCCGACGTAAAGCTCGCCACGGTGGGCGACAGAGGAAAGTGCCCCGAACACCGGTTACGCCGGTGCGACCCTCAACCGGTAGACAGCACGGTGATGAAGTCACGGATCCAGCCGACCTGGCACTGGTCGGCCGGTCGGGTCTGACCGGGAACCCTCGCCACCAAGGGGGCGCCCGGGGTCGCCGCGGTGTCCAGCTGCAAGGTGCTGGGGTTGATGTCGAGCTGCATGGCCGTGACCGCTCCGGCACTCAGGAGGGCGCCGGACAGGTCCACCGGGAGGGAGTAGCCGGCTGCGGCATAGAGGAGGTCGCCGTGCGAGTCTTCGCCGAGGGCGCTGCGCGGCACCCGAGGGACGTTGCCCAGGGTGTAGCCCCAGTCCCGCCAGGTGCCCACATCAGCGGCGGGTTGGCCGTTCAGGATGAGCGGGGGGAGGTTCTGACGGACGCTCGTCACCGACTCGCCCGGGGTGGGGACGGTCGATCCCCAAACACCGATCTGGGCAGTGCCGTTCGTGTCGATGACCAGGCTCGCCTCGCCGGCCTTGAGAGGGAGCAGCACTGTCCCGTTGGTCTCGACGCCACCCACTCCGGCGTTCGACTTGAACCCCCCGTTGAAGCAGGCCAGCAGCTGGGGTTGCTCGGTAGCACTGACCGCCGGACCTGACTCCGGGCCTAGGGTCGCCCCATTGGTAGGCGGCTCCTGGCTGCCGATGTGGAGGTTGTAGCTGACGTTGCTGCGGAGGAACCGGGCCACAGTGACCGGGACACCGTCAGACTGGGTGAAGACTTGTACGTCTATCGCCACACCGTGGGGCCCGGTGCTGAGCGTGGTCCATCCGGGCTGCTCCGGGGTCAGCGTGGTCGTGGTCGTCGGGGCGGCTGTCGTGGTCGTCGGGGCGACGGTCGTGGTCGTCGACGTGGGACCGAAAGCCGACGTCGACGAGCAACCGCATAGCACCAGCGCGGCACCAGCCGCTACTGCGAACGCGCGCCCACCGGGCCGACGCCGGCTAACGGACGGATCCATGAGTACACCGTAGAGAGGCAGGCTGACGGGGGCATGACGGCCGGCGAGGCACCCGTGCGGTGCGGGCTGTCAGCTACCAGCGGACGTCGGGGTCGTCGGAGCCGGCGCCAGGTACTGCTCGACCGCGGTGGCGATGCCGTTGGCGATGACCTGCTGGTCAGCCGGGTCGGCGGCGATCGAGCTCTCATAGGGATCGGTCAGGTACAGCGGCTCGATCACCGCTCCGGGCATCTGGCTCGGCGTGGTCAGGAAGCCGGCGAGCGGGGGCCCGATCAGCATGAGGTGGTCGTAGGAGGCGGCCAGAGCGGCGAGGCCCCCGGCGGACGGATCGCCGACCGATGAGCCGTACCCGGAATCGGGCAGGACGCCGTCGTCGGGGATCTGCCATGCCTGGGCGCTCATCGCTGACAGGACGTCGCGCTGCAGCAGTGTGGCCAGCTGCCGGTTGGACACTGCGAACGGCCGCGCCGTGTCGTAGAGGGTGACCGAGCCGGCGTTGCTGGAGCTGGCGCCAGCGTCCATGTAGATGCCCGCGAACGCATCGGCTTTGGCCAGGTTGGCGCAGACGTCCCGGGCCGCGACGTCGTCGTGAACTCCGACGACGGAGAGGAGGTTCCCGGACACGTCAGCCGGTGTGAGCCGGACCACGGTGGTGTCCGAGGTACGGGACACCACGACCCGGTACCCCTGGGCTCGGAGGAGGTCGGCCGCGTCCAGTCCTATCGCCAAGTTGACGGAAGACCGTGCGGTGGTTGTCACCGTGCGTCGGGCTGAGAGCGACGCAGGCCCCGGTGGCCATGTCCGGCGAGAGCGCCTGGGCACTGGGTGGGTTAGCCCGGAACAAGTGGAACACGCCGTCACCCAGCTGTGATGACACGAAGATGAGCGCGATCGATCCACCGACGAGGAGGATGGCTAATGCGGCGATACCCCTCCTCTCCCGATGGACCCTCACCCCAGTTGGTCGGAGCGGTGGCATATCGACATGGTGTCAACGGCTAGCGGCATCGCACTGTCAGGGGCGCTGGGAACCATCCTCGATGACAGCCCGTTGAACGGGACCTGACTTGTGGGGCCATCTCCAAAACATTGCTCGCCGAGCATAAGGATCCCTGTGGTGTACCCGCAGCCGGCTATGAATTGGCGGCGGAAGCATCGGTGAGCTCACAGGCGACCCACCGGACGCACTCATGGAGTGCAGAGGTCCCAAGCTGATGATGGACGTGCCGTTGGCCACTCTTACTCGAAACTTATGTGATTCCCAGCTGGCCCGAACATCTGCATGGTCAAGTGTCGTCGTGAGCAGTGGGCTCACCAATACCTGCCCTCGGACGCCGAGCGTTCGAACGCCAAAGGAGAAGAGCACATGACATCGTCCTTCAGAAAAACTCTGTTCGCCATAGGCATCGCCGGCAGCACCATCGGATTCGGAGTAGGCGTCGGCACCGTCGTCTCAGGGGCGGCCACCACACCCACAACGCCAGCGGTCTCCCCCACCACCACGCCTTCGACGACCACCCCATCGACTACCCACCCATGCCCGAACAGCACAAACTCGGGTTCGAGCTCTTCCAGCACTACCACTGGCTGAGCGCGGGTTTGAAGAGCACCACGATGGGCGCGAGCAAACCGGGGTTTGGCGGTCGCTAAGCAGCAACGATCGTTCCGCCCACTCTTTTGCAGCCGATTCAAGCGAGGCATTCGACCACTGGGATGGCCGCAGAACGCTGGTGCGGTCAATAGGTCGTGAGCCCAGCCGATGAACGCGGTAGGTCCGGCTGGGAAGGGTGCGTTCCTCGGAAGAAGACGGAGAGGCTATGGCCGAGGTCTGCTGCCGCATCGCTACCCCGGCAAGCCTGGTGGCTATGAAGCTTCAGTCGGCACCACGACGCCGACGGAGCGAGCACATAAGACCGGAGGGGACCTCCTCGACCTGTTCTGTCTGATCCCACCCGGCGTGGCTCGATCGATCGCCAGGGCTTTGAGCGATGCTCCCCACGACCTTGGATCGTGGTGCCGCCAAGAGATCAAACGCTGCATGCTCGATGAGGCGGATCGAACGGTGGGGATCACCGTGCGATCCGGGGTGGGCAAATCGAACACCCCGAGTGTGGATTAGATGCGGCGAATAGGGCGGTCTCTCGAAGACTGGTCGCAGGGAGGGGAGTGAGGAACGTCCGCCCGACGAGGGAGCGGTCGGTAAATTATTACTACGTGTTGTCAGAACCTTCTGATTCGGTCATTTCGGAGGCGAAAAAGCCAACACAAGAGCCAACAATTGGGTCCCAGCGTGTCTCGACGTCCTCGGGCGGCAGTGGGTGAGTGCCCGGTGGCGTCAGGGCGATAATCGACAGGTCGAGCCCTGGGCGTCCATGGCTGCAAGGCGGCCTGACCCCAGATCTTCCAGGCGCTGCTGATGGTCGCCCATCTCGTTGAAGGCCAGGCTCTCGTCGCGACGGACCTCCGGCAGGCGTCCGAGTGCGGATGCCAGGTCCGGCAGGATCCAGTGTTCTTCGATGCGGCGGTGGTTCGAGTCCCCCGGAGTGGGGGCAGTGGGGCAGCATTCGAACCTTTGGTGAGAGTGCCCCTTAGTGAACGAAACAACGGCATGCCACCGTTAGTAGATCAACTAGTGGATAAGCTCGGGGTTTGTCGTCAAAAGGGGCCGACATGGACTTCGCATTCTCGCCCAAGGTTGAGGAACTGCGCGGGCGGTTGCTCGACTTCATGGATAGCCGCGTCTATCCGGCGGAGCCGGTATACGCGGAGCAGGTGGCAGTGGCCGGCAGACCGTATTACCACGCACCCATCATCGAAGAGTTGAAAGCCGAGGCCCGGAGCCAGGGATTGTGGAACCTCTTCCTGCCCAACGAGAAATGGGGGGCCGGGCTGACCAACCTCGAGTACGCCCCATTGGCCGAGGTCACCGGGCGTAGCCCCTCCCTCGCTCCGGAGGCGCTCAACTGCTCGGCGCCCGATACCGGCAACATGGAGCTGCTCACTGAATTCGGCACCCCGTTGCAGCAGGACCAGTGGCTGGCTCCTCTCCTCGCCGGGGAGATCCGGTCCTGTTTTGGGATGACCGAGCCCGATGTAGCCAGCTCGGACGCCACCAACATCCGCACCCGCATCGAGCGTGACGGCAACCACTACGTCATTAACGGCCGCAAGTGGTGGACGACGGGGGCCATGAGCGACCACTGCAAGCTGTGCATCGTGATGGGTGTCACCGACGCCGACGCCGACCCGTACCACAGACAGAGCATGATCCTGGTTCCCCTCGATGCCCCGGGTGTCGCTGTGGTGAGACCACTGTCGGTCTTCGGCTACGAGGAAGGTGGGGGAGATGCGGAGGTCCTGTTCGAAAACGTGCGGGTCCCGGTCACCAACCTGCTCGGCGAGGAGGGCAGCGGCTTCGCGCTAGCCCAGGCCCGGCTCGGCCCAGGTCGCATTCACCATTGTATGCGCGCGCTTGGCATGGCCGAGCGGGCGTTCGATCTCATGTGCCAACGGGCCCAGTCTCGGCAGGCGTTCGGCAAGCGGCTGGCTGAACAGGGAGTCGTTGGCGATATGATCGCCGAGTCACGGATCGAGATTGAGCAAGCCCGTCTACTCGTGTTCAAGACCGCGTGGTTGATGGACACCGTCGGCAACAAAGGGGCGCGTGTCGAGATCTCTGCCATCAAGGTCATCGCCCCCCGGGTGGCGTGCCAGGTGATCGATCGGGCAATCCAGGTGCACGGTGGCGCCGGAGTCTGCCAGGACTTCCCCCTGGCGCGGATGTACTCGGCTGCCCGCGGCCTGCGCATCGCCGACGGTCCTGACGAGGTGCACAAGATGACAATCGCTCGGCGCGAGCTTCGTCGTTTCGAGGCCGGTCGGTCCAGTTGATCGCTTCAGGTCTGCGCGCTGGCGACGACCCGCTCCCCGCTACTCGAGGTGTCACGGCCGGATCGCTGAGACGACTTGAGGTCACAACAGAGATGGCGTGATCGCCTCCACCATGCTCGGCCCTGGGGTCGCGAGCGCCCGGGCCAACTCGTCGGTGAACTCCTCCGCGCTCTCGGCCCGCGCCGCGTGGAGTCCGAGACCGGTGGCCAGGTGTACGAAGTCGATTGCCGGACGCCCGAGGTCCAGCATGTCCTTCGCCCGAGGTCCGGCGGAACCCACGCCCACCCGCTCGAGCTCCATGTTCAGGACGGCGTAGGAGTGGTTGTTCAGGAGAATGGTGGTGACATCGAGGCCCTCGCGGGCCATCGTCCACCATGCCTGCAGTGTGTACATGGCGCTTCCATCAGCTTCGAGGGCCACAACGCGCCGATCCGGAGAGGCAATCGCAGCCCCGACCGCGACCGGGAGACCTTGGCCGATGGCACCACCGGTCAGGCAGAGCCAGTCGTGCGGGGGAGCCCCTGCGGTGGCGCCGGGGGCGAAGACGCCCGATGTGTTCCCCTCGTCGGAAACTATGGCTCCTTCGGGAAGCAGGGTGGCGAGTGCCTCGCACACGGACTGGGCGGTGAGCGGTCCATTGGGACGAGCGGGCGTCTGGACTTGCTGGCGCGGGCCCGTCCCGGTCACCACGTCGAGCAGTGAGGCCAATGCCTCCACTGCGCTCGCCACGTCGTCCGCTGGGCCGGCCAAGGGGTAAACGACGCAGCCATCGGGGGTCAGGTCGCTCCGTTTACCTGGGTAGGCGAAAAACGACACGGGGGCTCTGGCATCCACCAGCACGAGGTGCCGGATGCCCTCGAGCTGCATGGCAGTGAACTCGGCCAGGTACGCCAAGCGCTCCACCGATGGTCGGCCCGCCCCCCGTTCGAGGCGAGCGGGGAATGTCTCGGCGAGCAGCCTGGCGCCGGTGGCTGCGGCAATGTCCGCCACGGTGTCGAGCACGTGCCCCGAGCACGCCCGTCCACCGATCAGGATGACCGCCGGCTCGCCGGCCCGCAGCGCTTTGGCAACGGCATTCAGGTCCTCCTCGTCCAGCGCTGCTCCTCCCGAGCCGAGCGACGGTTCCGTTGAGCCTGGAGGTGGTCCTGGAACTACCACGCCGCCATCGGACCACGACACGTCAGCTGGCAGGATCAATGTGGCCACCGACCCCGGTGGCCCGGTGGCGGCGGCCAAGGCGGCCAGCGCATCAACGGTTAGCTCGGCGGTCGATTGGGAGGACCGGACGAACGACGACACGTTTCGGGCGACTGTTTCGATGTCCGACTGGAGCTGAGCGTCGTACCGACGGTGGGTTGTGGCATGGTCCCCCACGATGTTGAGCACCGGGCTGTAAGCGCGGCGGGCGTTGTGCAGGTTGGCCAAGCCGTTGCCAAGCCCCGGGCCGAGGTGGAGCAGTGTGGCAGCCGGCCGGCCTGTCATCCGGGCATACCCGTCGGCTGCTCCGGTGGCCACCCCCTCGAACAAGGCCAGCACGCTGCGCATCGCCGTGACGTCGTCGAGAGCGGCGACGAAGTGCATCTCGGAGGTCCCCGGGTTCATGAAACAGGTGTCGACCCCGTGGTCGACGAGGGTGCGGATCAGGGCCTGGGCTCCATTCACCGATGCTCTCCTGTCGCAAGGGCCCGGTCGAAAATGGTGCCCGGATTGAGGATGTCGTACGGGTCGAACACCGCCTTTATCTGGCGCATAAGGGCGAGCTTGGCGGGATCCTCGAACTCAGCCAGGTATGTACGTTTTTCGGTGCCGATCCCATGCTCGCCCGAGACGGCGCCGCCCAACGAAATGCCAGCAGCGACAATGTTGCGCATGATCTCACGGCGCACGGCCGGGTCGGGCTGCCATACCGATAGATGGACGTTGCCGTCACCAGCGTGACCGCATCCGACCACTATCGACGCCGTTCGAACAGCGAGCTCGTTGACGGTGTCGAGGTATGCGGGGATCGACGCCCGAGGCACAACGACGTCCACGATGTCATCTGCACCGGCTACCTTGGACGCCCAGAACGCCCGTTCTCGGGCCTCGACGAGCTGCGTGCCCGCACGGGGTGGGAGCACGTAGACGTCGAGCGCGCCTAGAGCGGCAAGGTGCTCGGCGAGTGCCTGGGTGTCCTCGGCGAGACGGTCGGGGTGGTGGTCTTCGAGGACGAGCACCAGATACGCCAGGGTGTGCTGGCTGATGCTCTCGGGGATCCCCAAGTCGATGCCGGTGATGTCGGTGATCCCCACCATCGCCGCCAGGTCGATGTACTCCATCAAGAGCGGGCCAATGCCGCTTGCCACGATGGACGGCACTGACGCGGCAATCTCGGTAAGCGTGGCGAAAGGAGCGAGGAGCGTGGCCTGGTGGCCCGGCCGCGGGTGCAGTCGGAGGGTGATCTGGGTGACCAGTGCCAGGGTGCCTTCCGACCCGATCACCAGCTGGGTCAGGTCGTAGCCGCTGGTCGATTTCACGTACTTGCCACCGGCGCGGATGACCTCACCTGTGCCCAGTACCGCTTCGATGCCGAGGATATGGTGTCGGGTCACGCCGTACTTCACCGCCCGCATTCCGCCGGCATTGGTCGCCACGTTGCCGCCCAGGCTGGCCGACTGCTCGCCGGGGAACACCGGATAGACCAACTGAAGGGGCACCAATGCGGCGTCGAGATCTGCCAATGTCACTCCCGGTTCGACGACGGCCACATGGTTTTTGGTGTCGATCTCGAGAATATGGTTCATCCGCTCGAAGGACACCACCAGCCCACCATCCACCGGAGTGCATCCTCCTGAGAGCCCGGTCCCTGCCCCTCGAGGGGTGAGTGGCACTCCCCGGGATCCGGCCGTCTTGACGATGGCCGCCACTTCGGCAGTCGACCCCGGACGCACCACGGCCAGCGGCCGTATCGGAGTGGCGGTCAGCGCTTCGTCATGAGTGTCGTCTTCTCCGATGTCCGCCCCCGTGTCGACGTTGGCGGCACCGACGATCTCGACGAGCATGTTCTCGATGGTTGGCATGACCCCGCCATCGGGTGCGGAAACCATGGCAGCACCAGTCGATGGCTGTCGCGTCATCACTCATCCTCCCCGTCGACGTAACGCCGCCACGCTATCGCTTGATGCCGGATGGTCCGAAGACGGCCGATCGATCACCCGCAGAGAGCGACGAATCGACACTCACTACAGTTTCGCCCGTCACTGTCGCTTCCGAGCGGGTCTGAGTCCGCCTTACCCGAAGCATGCACCGAATTCACGTTGCGCACGGAGGAGCTTGGGTCGCTGGAGTTGACCTCTCGGCTCCTGTTCGTGGGTCAAGTGGTGCGCGCCCAAGTGGGCCTTCTCGGTCAGGGCAACGAAGCGTTGCCTCCGACCGAGACGTTGCGCGGACCCCTTGAAACCGCCCAGGAGGTAGAGATGCCTTTCCGCTACTCGAGCGAGTTCCGCCACAAGGCCTGTGAACGAATGTTGGCCGGCGAGCCGGCCAAAGACCTCGTTATTGAGCTCTCGGTGAGTGACGCCACGCTTTACAAGTGGCGCCGTCAGACACTCGTCGACGCGGGCGGCGAGCCGGCGCCAAGAGCTTCGAGGTCGACCCTTTGGCCCACGCCCGGAGTCGCATCAAGGATCTGGAGGCCGAGCTGAAGCTGGTCAAGGCAGCGAGTGCGCTCTTCGACAAGGAGGCGGATGTCGACCCAAAGGCCGCACCTGCTCCAGTTGCCAACTGTAGGGAATGTCTTCGCACGCACGGTTAGTTCAGAGAGGGACCGACCCTCACTCAGGGAGCGACATGATGTCCGGGAGTGGTGGTCGACCGGTCGAAGTCCCCTTGCCCGACTGGGCGGATGGCTCTTACACGAACTGGCCTGGTATCCGCGGAGACGGCTCCCACCCCTCGGTGCAGCCGCGAGGCAGAACTGGCCCAGTGCCGGTCAGATGAGGAACAGAAGTCCGAGACCTCCAACGACCATCGCGACCGTCCAGCCGGCAACGGCCAGTCTCCTCGAGATCGGCTTGTCGCCCATGACCGTGTGATCTCGCGCCAGGAGGACAAGGATCACCAAGCCGATAGGAGTGCCCAATCCACCGACCACGCTGGCTGCGACCAGCATGCCGATGACCCTGATCTTCGCCAGGGTCACGGCGAAGGCGAGGCCAATGGATGCCGTCAGAACGCCATAGAAGTTCCGAGCGTGGTTGACCCGTTCGGACAGCCCGCGGCGCCAATCGAATTGCGCGCCGACGACATAGGCGGTGGTGGACATGAGCACCGGTAGGGCGACAACCGCGGAAGCGATGAATCCGACTGCGAACAAGTCCGCCGCCTGAGCGCCGGCGAGTGGGCGCAGTGCTTGGGCGGCCTCCTGCGCTGAGGTAACCGTCTGGTGATGCTGGCCGAGCGTCGCCGCCGAGGCCACCAGCATGAACCACAGGATCACAGCGGTGAGTACGGCGCCAATGACGGCTCCGATTCTGGCCCGCGCCAGTCCCGCACCACCGTCGGCTTCGTCGGGCGCTTGCTCCACCCCCCGCCCGATCGTCTCCCACACGTAGACGTAGCTGGTCAGCGTGGTGCCCAACAGGGCGAGACCGCCCCCAACCACGTTCCGACTCAGCGCCAGCGAGGGAACCAGGCTGGACCTGAAAACGTGGGACCAGTCCGGATGGGCGAGAAACGCGGCCGCCCCGAAGCCCAGGAAGCCGAGGAGGAGATAGCGCAACACGCCCACGACCTGGGTGTACTTGCCGACCAGCAGCAGTCCGACAAGAGCCAGTCCGAGCGGCACCACCAGCCAGCGAGAGTCGACGTCGGCCAAGAGTCCGATTCCGGCTGCCCCGGCTTGGAGATCAGCCGCAATAGTGACCACATTGACGACCACGACCGACACCAGGAGGATCGCGGCCACGCCCCGGCCGTACCGCTTCAGGGTCAGCGTCTGGAGATCGTTGCGTGCCACTGAGCCCACATGAGCCGCGATGGTCTGGATGACTCCGAGGAAGGGGTCCGGTCAGGAGTGCAACCCAGGCGAGCTGATACCCGGTGGTCGCTCCGATAGTGGCAGCCGTCCCTATGTTGGTCGGGTCATTGTCAGAAGCCCCCGAGATCAGTTCGGGACCGATGCTTCGGAGGAACCCGGGCATTCGGTGTCGCCACTTCAAATGCCTCCCCCCAATCACGTCCTGACCTTATGGGTAGGCGTCCAAACTCTCCCGATGCTATGGAATCCATCTATGAGCTGGAAATTCAAGGGTCACAAGGCAGCCTGAGACGTTCCGAGCAATGCATGCGTTACTTGAATGCTCAGGAAAGCGAGCATGGCCTGCCACGGGCCAATGAACGACAACGGTCGCCTACATGGAGTGGATCATGCTGGCGATGGCCCAGCGGGTGAATCCACCGATCCCCTAGGAGATCGAATGTCCGATTCGACCGACGATATCCTGGCCGATGTTAGTCGTCTTTCCGTTCGCGATCCCGAAGCGAAGTGATGAGACCACGGTGGCACTCTGGCATTTCGTCCTACTTCAAGATGTTGACGGCTCGCGCAATCACGAGGCCCATGACGGCGAGACACGCCGGTGCCTGTACCGCCTTGTTTGCCCAACGAGAAAGGGGCAGCACGTCGGTTGGGCTGAACGCTGTGGCGTTGGTAAACCCAAAGTCCAGGTAGTCGAAGAACTCAGGTCGCGACCCCGGCCGAGCGACGGGAGAGTTGAGGTGGGTGGCGTCCCCTTGAGTGGTCGGCCCAGCGCAGCTCACGAGGTCGACGCCACCGGCGTAGCGACCCTCATAGCGTTCACCGATGTTGCAGTTTGTGCGCGAGCAGATCCTGACCGGCGGCGACGTGTCGCTCCCTCATCTCGCCCGTGTCGCGGGCCTCTCGCAATCGCGGTTCATGCACGCATTCACGGATTCTGTCGGTGTGCCAATCCGGCCCTATGTGCTCTGGCTCCGGATTCAGGTGGCGGCAGGAGAACTCCTCTTCGGTGCCACCGCCACCGAGGCGGCACACCGGGCTGGATTCACGGACTCCGCACACCTGGCACGTACGTTCCGCCGAATGTTGGGGACCACGCCGAGCGAAGTCACGCTTCGTGGACCGAAGCTTGAGAACATTGCGACGGGCTCGGACTTCGTATCAGGCCAACACCCGGCGTAAGGTTGCCCCCCCTATTCATCCAGCCGTCCCACTCAGCGATCGGCCTCCGGCCACCGAAGAGCCTCTCGGCCGTGTGCCGGAGATCGTTGGGCTACCGGATCAATCGCACTCGGACGGGAAGCTCGAGGCTGGCCCAGGCCCGATCCGCCGTTAGGACTTCGGGTGGCGTGCTGCGAGCTGCGAGTGCCAGGCAGCAGCGGTCTCCAAGCGACAGGGAGCGCCCACCGCTGAGGGAGCGCAGCGCCCCGGCCAGCTCGGCATCGGCCTCTGAGACCGGTTCGATGGTGACACCAGCGGCGGTAAGCAACTCGCGGACCCGTCTGATGTCGATGTCGGCGTCAACCAGCTTCCCAATGACCTCAGCCAGGTTCGCCGTTCCGAGGGTGGCCGAGGAGATCGTGGCGGCAACGACATCGGCGCCCGGCTCATCGTGAACGAGTGCGAGCACGGCCGAAGCGTCTAAGACCGTCATTCAGCCGCCGCGGTCAGCCGACGGTCGGCGATCAGCTCATCGACGAGCGAGCGCTCCTTCGGGACAGCAGACGCCAATCGCCGCAGCTCGGTGACCGCGTCCTGCTGACGCTCAAGCACGAGCCGCTGACCGGCGACATGGAGATGTAGCCGGTCACCCGGCGCGAGTCCAAGTGCACTCCGGATGTTGGCCGGGATGACGATCCGACCCTGCTGACCTAGAACCAAGGTGGCATCCACGGAGTAAGTATGCCACCAAAAGCCGACCTGTGCCACATGGCGGGTTGGTTCTCCACACGGGCCCGCCGACGAGGATCGGAATCGAGCCGTGATCGTGGATTCGGTGCCGCGGCGGGGCCGACCGACGCCGGACCGTTCGGATGGCCGGCCGCCGATCGTGACCGCACCGCGGCCATGCAGCGGCGGATGTCGCTGTGGGGGGGGTGATGCGGGTGTCGCGGCCATCCAGACCCGGCCCCGCTTGGCCGTCGCCCCCGATCTCGTCCTCCGCCAACTGGGCCCGGCGCCCCTCACCGCCGACGGGGATTGGATCATCGAGGAACTCCGTGCGCTCTATGAGGCGATTACCTCCGGTACAGCGGCCCTGGCTCTGGGCGACGAGTCGGAGTAGGCCACCACCGTGGGTCGGCCGCCCCATTGAGGGCATCCGGGAGGCTGGTGGTTCTACCGGAACCGGGCGGATGCGCCGGCTCGCACCGGAGACATACCACTAAGTGGTAGTATAATCAATATGGCAAGAGAGAAGGCGACCATTACGTTGGACCGCGGCAAGGCCGCAGCCGCTCGGGCTCTCCTTGGCGTCGGCTCCACCTCGGAGGCCATCGATGTGGCGTTGGACCAGCTCATTCATACCGAGCGCCTCCGGGCCGACATCGCCGCATACGAACGCATGCCACCGACAGAGGGCGAGGTTGCGTTGGCATCATTGGGCGACACAGGTGGAATCGGCGACGACACCGACTGGGTTGCCCTGTACGCCGACGGATCTTCGTGACCGCTGCCGTTCGTCGCGGCGAGGTCTGGCTCGCCGATCTCGACAAGANNCCCGTCCCGTCATCGTTCTCACCCGCGATCCCTTGGGACGGATTCTCCACTCGGTGATCGTCGCTCCTGTGACCTCGACCATCCGGGGCCTGTCCACCGAGGTGCCGCTCGGGCGCGAAGACGGCATCCGACACCCGTCAGTGGCGAACCTCGACAACGTCCAGCTTCTCTCCCTCGATCGTTTCCGTAGACGCATCGGACGGGCTCAGTCCGCAACCATGAGGGCGCTCTGCGCTGCCCTGTCGGTGGCGGTGGACTGCGGCGATTCCAGAAGGTCGTAGGACCCGAGGGCGTTGGGAGACCCCTCCGACACAGTGGGAAAGCCGGCGTGGTGCCACGAACAGCGAACGATTCTGACGAGGACACGGGTGGAAAATTGGGGACCAAAAACCATCATCTGCCAGGGAATATGTGCAATTACCTCAACCTCGGCAGAGGGAATGGGGCTATGGTCCGAACCCCTGTCGAACTCCGATCGCGCACCGCTGAGGAATTGGGTGATTGCCAGGCCGCGTGCGGTCGATTGACCGGCCCGATTGCAGATCCGCCTACTCGTCTCCATCATGAGGAGTGGGAACTTGAACGTGCGCCTCAACGACCGAGCGGAACCAGCCGCAGATCGCTTCAATGCCGTCGCCAGTGCGAGCGGAGGTGCGCAGCTGAGCGGCGGCAGGGTTGACGCCACGCAGGTTCGACTCGAACGCGTCGATGTCGAAGTCGAGGTGGGGAAGGAG
>PLSY01000333.1:0-123 GCA_003164275.1 Acidimicrobiaceae bacterium
CCGCCTTGACCATGGCGTACTCCCCACTCACGTGATATGCGCCCAAAGGCAGGTCGAAGCCGGAACGCACCTCGGCGATGACGTCCAAGTAGGTGAGGGCCGGCTTCACCATGACCATGTCGG
>PLSY01000333.1:178-11167 GCA_003164275.1 Acidimicrobiaceae bacterium
ACCTGGCCGTCCATCATCCCGCTCGGGGCGATGATGTCGGCGCCCGCTGCGGCTTGGGACACGGCTAGCTCGGCGTAGAGGGGAAGCGTGGCGTCGTTGTCCACGTCGCCGGTGACCGGATCGACCACTCCGCAGTGGCCGTGATCGGTGAACTCGTCGAGGCAGCAGTCGGCCATGACCACGACCGAGTCACCGACGGCGTCCCGCACGGCGCCGAGCGCCCGTTGGGTGATGCCGTCCGGGCGGGCGGCGGCCGAGCCGGTGGCGTCTTTGTCCTCCGGGCGTGGGAGGCCGAACACGATGACAGCGGGAATTCCGAGGCCGCCCAGCCGCTTCACCTCGACGACCAGCGAGTCGACCGTGTGCTGGACCACTCCAGGCAAGGAGCCGATGGGGCGTGGATCGTCGATCCCGTCAGCCACGAACAGCGGGGCGACCAGGTCGTCGACCGACAGGCGCGTCTCGGCCACCAGCCGTCTCATGGCTGGGCTCTGTCGCAGACGCCGGAGCCGGGTGGCCGGAAAGCCGGCCATCGACCCCCGGGGACGCGGCGTTGTCGGAGAGTCACTGGGCACTGTGCCCCAGCCTACGGCAGGTAGTCCGACGGCACGAAGCGACGTCTCCCCTATTGCTTTTGGTGTGGATCTTGCCGCCGGCGACGGTCTCCGCTGTCCGAGGGGCGGTCCCCGAGCACTGCGACCAGGGCGTCGACCAGGCCGTCGAGTGAGTGGGGGTTGGCCTCTCGGGCCACGTTGAGCCCTGCGCCCCCGGCTGCTTCGGAGGTGAGCGGACCGATGGTCACCACCGTGGCCGGGATGGCATCAGGCCCCAACAGTGCGACGGCACGCCTCACCGTCGACGACGAGGTGAAGGCGATGGCATCGGCCCCCCTCGCCCGCTCGACGGCCGAGTGATCGGGATCGCCCGCCACGGTCCGGTAGGACACGACCTGATCGACGGTCCAACCCTTGGCCTCCAGCCCCTCGGCCAGGACAGGCCGGACCGTCTCGGCCCGGGGGAAGAGCACCCGAACCAGCGCCGGATCCGACGAGGCACCCGCGACGGGGCTCGGGAACTCGTCGGCCAGTGCCTCGGCCAACGAACCCGCCGCCACCAGGTCGGCGGTGATGCCGGCGTCCGATAATGCACCTGCCGTCCCGCTGCCGACCGCCGCCCACCTGACCGCGTCAGGCAAGGACGCAGCTCCCACGGCGTCGACCAGGCGGGAGACGGCGTTCGGAGAGGTGAGGACCACCCATGCGTAGTGACCCGAGACCAGACGGCGCGCTGCCGCCCGGAGGGCCGAACCTCCGTCAGCAGGGTCGGCGATGGCGATGACCGGGAGCTCGATCACCTCCATCCCCAAGCCCACCAGTCGGTCCACCAGCCCAGACGACTGGGACCGGGCCCGGGTGACCACGACCTTCGGCCGGACGACGGGTGATCGCGACGGGGGCATAGGCGTCACGGCCGAGGAGTGGGGTCGGACTTGGCCAACTCCATGGCGGCCACTGGTCCGACGACGATGACCGACGGGGCGGGGAGGTCCACCGTGGCCAGGTCGCCCAACGTCGAGCGGATGACCTGCTGTCGGGTGGTCGTGCCCCAATGGACGACGGCCACCGGCGTGGCCGCGTCCCGACCGAAGGCGATCAGGTGGGCGGCGATCTCGGCCCGGTGGGCCATGCCCATGAGGATGACCAGGGTCCCGCCCGTCCGGGCGAACATGGCCCAGTCGACCGTGCCGGCCGCCGAGCCGTCGCCCACATGACCGGTGATCACACTGACCGACGTGGCGAGACCCCGATGGGTGACGGGGATGCCGGCCGCCGCCGGGGCGGCGAAGGCCGAAGTCACCCCGGGCACGACTTCGAAGTCCACGCCGGCCCGCATCAGGGCTTCGGCCTCCTCACCCCCCCGACCGAAGACGAACGGGTCACCGCCCTTCAGGCGGACGACCAGGCGACCGGAGCGACCGTGTGTGATCAGCAGCTCATTGATCTCGGCCTGCGAGGTTGAGGCCCCGGGACCCTTTCCGACATCGATGAGCTCGGCTGCCGGTGGCGCCAGGGCCAGTAGCTCACGGCCGATCAGACGGTCGTAGACCACCACCTCGGAGCGACCGAGGAGGTCTGCGCCCTTCAGAGTGAACAGACCCGGGTCGCCCGGGCCGGCCCCGACGAGGAATACCGTCACCGTCCCACCGGGTCGGCCATCTCTTCGGGCGAGGCCCACTCTCCGAGATCGTGGCCTCCGGCGTCATCGAGCAGATAGCGGGCCACGCGACGCCCGAGCTCTCCGGGGTCGTTGCCCGTCTCGGTATGGCGCAGCACCACGAGACCGTCGCCCGAGGCCATCATGGCCGTGAGGCTGATGGCCCTGGGCCCGGCGGAGGCGGGCGGAGACCAGCTGGCATGGGCGCCGACCGGCAGAGTGCATCCACCACCCAGCTCTGAGAGGTACGCACGCTCGGCCTCGACGAGCGGCCGGGCCGACAGGTCGTCGATGGCGGCCAACGCGTCACAGGTCGACTCGTCGTCGTCCCGGCACTCGACGGCCAGGGACCCCTGCCCGACCTGGGGCAGCATCACACCGGGCTCCAGCACCTCGATGGGCAGGCCGTCGGGTGGGAACCATCCCAGTCGGTCGATAGCCGCCTTGGCCACGACCACCGCTGTGATGTCACCCGAGCCCACCGCGGCCAGTCGGGTGGCCAGATTGCCCCGGAGACCGGCGAAGGTGAGATCGGGCCGGAGATTGGCGAGCTGTGCTCTTCTTCGGGCCGAGCCCGTGGCCACCGTCGACCCTGTCGACAGGGTCTGGATCCCCCCGCCCACCAGCACGTCTCGAGAGTCAGCGCGCTCGGGAAAGGCGGCTATGACGAGCCCGGGCACACCGAGAGCCTCCGAGGCCGGCAGGTCCTTGGCCGAGTGCACGGCGGCATCGGCGTCGCCCCTCGCCACCGCAGCCTGGACCTCCTTCACGAAGACGCCCTGTCCCCCCAGCCGGTCGAGGGGGATGTCGACGCGCTGGTCGCCAATCGTCTCCACGATGACCAGGGACGAGGACACACCGACCTGCTCGAGCAGGGAGGCGACCCGGCGAGCCTGCCAGAGGGCCAACGGCGAGCCGCGAGTGGCCAGCCGAACAGACCCGTCCTCTCTCACCGGCACGGCCTCGAGACCTCCGACTACAGATCGAAGAGGGCGCGGAGTGCCTCGACCAGGCGCTCGCCCCGGGGGGTGCCCGCCGTATCTTTCAAGACGACCGTCGGCTGGTGCAGCAGCTTGGCCACCATGGCCCGGGTCACCGCGTCCACCTGCTCCCACTGGGCATCGTCAAGGTCAGAGCGCTTCGCCCGCTGACGGTCGAACTCGGCCTGGCGGGCGTTCTCCACCTGGGCCCGGAGAGCCGACACCATGGGGGCCGCATCTCGGGCCCGGGAGGCAACGCGGTAGCGCTCGACCTCATCGGCCACGATCCGGGTGGCCCCGGCGACCTCGTCCTGTCGGCCCGACAGGGCATCGGCCACGGCGGAGCGGAGCACGTCCATGTCCATCAGCACGACGCCCTCCAAGATGGCGACGGCGGGCTCCACGTTCCGGGGCATGCCGAGGTCGATCAGCAACAGCGGCTCGTCGTCGCTCCGTCCGGTGGCCGCATCCTCCACCATCGAGCGGTCGATGATCGGGTGGGTCGTCGCCACCGAGGTGAAGACCACGTCGGCCTTGGCGATGAGCGACACCAGGTCGGCCAGGGAGTCCGTCGACGCCCACGACCTGGCCGATTCCGGGAGCCCGGCGACCACTGCGGCCGACCGTTCGGCAGTGCGGTTGGCGATGACCAGGCCGGCTGTCCCCTGTCCAGCCAGGGCCTGGGACACGCCCTCACCCATCTCGCCGGCCCCGACGACCAGGACCCGGGCGCCGGCCAGACCTCCGTGTCGACGATTGGCGGCGAGTGCCACGGCCCCATGGGACAACGAGGTGATGCCCCGGGCGATGGCCGTCTCGGAACGGACCCTCTTGCCCGTCTCGACGGCATGGCGGAACAGGGCTCCGAGCACCGGACCAGAGACGTGCTCACCCTGGGCCTTCTCCCACGCCCTTCGCACCTGGCCGAGAACCTCGGACTCCCCGAGTACCGCTGAGTCGAGCCCGGAGGCAACGGTGAACAGATGGTTGGTCACCTCGTCGTCGAACCGCACGGTCAGATGGCCGTCGAGCAACTCGGCCGGGCTGCCGGAGATGGTGGCCAAGAAGTCCTGGAGGTCGGCGACGCCCTCGTGGAACCGCTCGACCACGGCGTNNGCGTAGACCTCGGTGCGCAGGCACGTCGACAGGATGACCGCCTCGGAGATGTTCGACTGGTCCCGGAGACGACCGAGCGCCTTCGGCAGGGCGCTCTCGGTCACCGCCACCCGCTCCAAGAGGTCGAGGGGGGACTGGCTCTGCTCTATGCCAACCACGATTACCGACATCTCTGCCCCCTGGCAGCCCTTGGATGGCTTGATTGGTGCGTCACGGGTACACGGCCTTGGTCGGGATGGCGTCGCTGACACACGTGCACTTCCCAAGAGTAGGGCGGAAGGCCCGTGGACCACGCGTCGGCATCGAAACCCCAAGCTTCGCGGCCTCGAGCGATCGCCGCCAGTTTCGGCGGAACTCGCCGACGCCTCGCCCTCAGCTGGATTCAGCCGAGGGCGAGCGACTGAGGCCGATCGACCGCATCCCGGGCATGGGATCGGCCACCTCGCTCTCGAGCAGCCGGGACTGATAGAAGCTCATGACCTGGAGCTCGATGCTCAAGTCGACGTAGCGAAGGAGGACCCCAGAGCTCACTTCGAGGACAGTCGGTGCGAAGTTGAGGATGGATCGCACACCCGAGGCGACCATCATGTCGGCGACCGTCTGGGCCACACCAGCTGGCGTGGTGATCACCCCGATGGCGAGCGGTGCGGCCGCGGCGATCTCGGGCAGCTCGTCGGGATGTCGGACCACTACCCCGTCCACGAGCTCGCCGATGATGGCCTGGTCGGTGTCGAGCAGGGCGGTCACGTTGAAATTCCTGGACGCGAAGCCCTGGGACCGGGCGAGGGCCCGGCCCAGATTCCCGATCCCGGCGATGACGACCGGCCAGAGCCGGTCGAGGCCCAACTGGCGGTCGATCTGCTCGATCAGGAACGCCGCGTCATAGCCGGCGCCGCGGGTGCCGAATGAGCCGAGCTGCGACAGGTCCTTTCGGACCTTGGCGGCATTGACTCTGGCCAGAGAGGCGAGCACCTCAGAGGACACCGTCACCGTGCCCGAG
Source organism: Acidimicrobiaceae bacterium (assembly GCA_003164275.1). The sequence continues at coordinate 5,489 of PLSY01000333.1, forward strand.
CGCAGCAGCTCTTCGAGGATGCGCTGGTAGACGGGCAACCGAGCCACGGTGGCTTCGGGGATCCGGCGGTCGCCCGCCCCGGACGGCGTCGCTCGGACGGGGGTGATCGGCGACAAAGGATCGGACGGCACCCGACGGATCGTAGGACTCGCGGGTACGTGGCGAAAGCGCGATCGGCCTCCTGCCTAACGAGCAGCTCACAGCCGCTCTGGGTCGCTTGCCGACGCTCGCGTCCCTGCTACCCGAATGACTCGTCAGCCGCCATGATCCGGACAACGACCCCCACCCTTGCCCCTGTCCCGATGAGACGGCTGGCGGCCGATGCCCGGTCGAGCACCAGGGCTACCCGCCCGTTGCCGTCCACCAACAAGCCGAACTCTCCCACCCGCAGATCGCTGAAGGCCCACACCCGCCGAGCGAGAACGGACCCGGTATCAGGGTCGGAGGCCAAAGAGACCTGGACCAGTCCGGTGGCGTCGACACCGATCTCGTCCAGGTCGGAGGGGAGGAGGTCGAGTTGCACGTTTCCGTATCGGTCGATCCAGGTCACGGGGGCCGACACCGCCGATCCGTCGATCGCTGAGGTTGGGCCGGACCCAGGGCTGCGAGGGTCGAGAACAACGAGGGTCTCAGCACCGACGGCCGAGCCGATCGTCAGCGGGTCGCCACCGGACGCAAGGTGGGAGGCGGCCGGCGCGAACACGTCCCGACCGTCGAATGTCGGCCCGGTGCCCTTCCCTGCCCAAGGCGGCAGCAGCCGTTGTGGGTCGAGGGCGAAGGCGGCGGCGGGGCCACCGAGAGCCTCACACGCCTCGATGAGCAGACCGTTGTCCGGTCCCACCAGCCAGTCCGGCCCGTCACCGTCACTGCGGACGGCGATCGGTCGGCGCTTCGACCCCACGCCGGGGTCGACCACGGCCAAGACCACGCCGGGGCCGAGAGAGGGAAGGGCCCGGGCCAGCATGGCGGCACCGGCGGCGATGTCGAACGGGACGACCTCGTGGGAAAGGTCGATCACCGGTACCGAAGGAGCCAGACGGTGCACCACGGCATGGACCACACCCACGAACTCGTCAGCGTTTCCGTAGTCCGACAGGAAGAAGATGGCCGGATGTGGCCCCACCGGTCAGAGCTTGGCCGGCGCCTTGGCCGCCACGTGCCCGACCGTCGTCGCCGCCCACGAACAACCGTGACCGCCGATCACTCCGCTACCAACCGATCGGTCCGACGGCTCGAGGATCGCCCTCACCGCCCCAACTGCTTCGAGCGTTCGGTCGCCGCCGCGATGGCCTCGATATAAGCCGAACGGACGGCCTTGAACTCTAAGGTGCGCAGGGCCGCGGCCGTCGTCCCCCCCGGGGAGGTAACGGCGGCCCGGAGTTCACCGGGGTCGGTCCCGGTCTCGTCCATCATGCGGGCTGAGCCGAGGAGGGTGGCGACCACCAGTTGCCGGCTCACCTCGCGGGTCAAACCGGCCGACACCCCACCTTCGATCATGGCCTCAGCCATCAAGAAGACGTAGGCCGGCCCCGACCCTGACACGCCGGTGACGGCGTCGAGATGTCGCTCAGGCAGGCGGACCACTGTCCCGACCGCACCCAGGATGCCCTCCGCCCAGTCGAGGTCGGCGGCTGTCGCCATCGACCCCCCAGAGATGCCGGCCACCCCGGCTCCTACGAGGGACGGGGTGTTGGGCATGGCCCGGACCACCACGTCACCGGGGGCAAGGACCGCCTCCAGCCGGGCCGACGACAGCCCAGCGACAATGGACAAGAAGCGCTTGATGCCAACGGCGCCAAGCGTGCGCAGCACCGCCTCGGCCACGTCGGGCTTGACCGCCAAGATGGCCCCGTCAGCGGCGATCGGTGCGTCCACCACGACGAGGCCAGGGTGCTCTTTGGCCAGTCGCTCACGCTGGCCCGGGTCGGGATCGCTCACGGCTAGTTCCTCGACGGGGGCCCACCGCCCGGCAATCAGCCCGCTGAGTAGCGCAGTTCCCATCTTGCCGCCGCCCACGACCAGGAGTTTCGGTGCCATGCAGGGAGACGCTACCAGCGGGTCGGTGACGTCTTGGAGGTTCGTGCGATGCTCGGGCGGCACACCATGGCAGGGCCCGGCGGGTCTCAGGTCGGGCTGATCACGCTTCGCGTTCGGCCTGGGGACGGCGGCGATACATTCCCTCGTAGCCGAGGGTCATGGCCGTCGGGAAGCATTGATCGGTGTAGGTCAGGGAGGCACCCATGATCCGGTCCAGCTCCTCGTCGTCCACCTGCTCGACCGGCACGCGCCCGACCAGGTAGACAGCCGCTTCCGGCCCGAGGGCGAAGCTCATGCCCAACAGGTCGGCGTTCTTCTTGAGCAGGTAGGTCAAGGTGGCCTCGACATTGGTCTCCGGACCAGGCATGAACTGCGCCTCATGGTGAAGCGTCCGCTGCTGGAGGGTCAGCCAGACGGTGACGAACTCCTTCTCCTCGCCGCGGAGCCTCAGATACCAACGGGGGGCGCCGGTCACGGGGTCTCCCCCAGGCTGTCGGTCGACGGCCACCAGGGCCCCTCCGGCGGCCAGCTCCCGCTCTCCCCAGTGGTCGATCAACGCTCCGACCCTGGCTCGTTCCTCCGGACCGAGGATTCCTTGCCAGCGGTCGTTCACGAGCACTCGACGAGGCGGCCGACCGTGAGTTCGGCGTAGATGTCGCAGAGCAGGTGGGCGGCCCTCGCCCAGGTGTAGCGACGGGCCCTCAGCACGGCACCCGTACTCAGGCGCTCGGCCAGGAGCGGCTCAGCCACGATCTGCCTGACCCAGGCGGCGAATGACTCGGGAGTCGGGTCCTCGACCAGGAACCCGGTCCTGCCGTGGTCGATGAGGCTGCGAAGTCCACCGACGTCAGAGGCGACCACGGGGGTGCCGCACGCCGCCGCCTCCAGGGCCACGAGGCCGAACGACTCGGAACGGCTCGGAACCAAGCAGACGTCAGCTGCGCGGTAGTACGTCGAGAGGAGCTCGTGGGGCCGAGGTGGCACGAAGATGACCCGGTCCTGGAGCCCGAGCTCGTCGACCAGAGCGACCACCCTCTTCACTTCGGCGTCCCCCTGCGGGCCGCTCGGGCCACCGACGATTACGAGGTGGGCGTCCTTGTGGTCGGGACCGAGGGCGGCCAGGGCCCTCACGGCGACGGCCACACCCTTCAGGGGTTGGATACGTCCGACGAAGAGCAGTAGGGGTCCCTCGGCGGGCAGGCTGAGCGCCCGTCGGGCCTGTCGGCGGTCCCCGGGCCCGAAGAAGGCGTGGTCGACGCCCGGGGCCACGATCCGGATGCGGGAGGGATCGGCATGGTAGAGGTCGGAGATCTGGGCGGCCTCGACCGAGCACGAGGCAAGGACGGTGTCCGAGCAGCGGATGATGGCCGCCTCGGCCTCTGCCCGTTGATGGGGCGAGTCGGCCTCCACCTCCTCAGGACTGGCCTCGGCCTTCACGCGGTCCAGGGTGTGGAAGGTGCATACGAGCGCCAGGTTCATCCGATGCTTGATGATGTGGCCGGCCAGGCCGCTCAGCCAGTAGTTGGCATGCACAGCGTCGAAGGGCAGGTCGTCGTTGGATCCGCCGCCCTCGGACAGCTGCATCTGCTTCAGCACGCCCTCGGCGAACTCGTCGACGACGCCGGGAAGCATCTCTTTGGCCATCGGCGTCGGTGGCCCGGCGGCCACGTGGTGGACGCGGAGCCCGGGCTCGATGCTGACCACAGACGGGAGATCGTCAGACCACGCCCGGGTGAATACGTCGCACACCACACCGGCCCTGGCCAGGGCCGACGACAGCTCCCGCACGTACACGTTCATCCCACCACCATCCCCGGTGCCCGGTTGGGCCAGGGGGGACGTGTGTAGGGAAAGTACTGCCAGGCGCCTCATGCGTCGCCGATCCTACCGGCAGGCCCCGTTCAGCCGGCAATGGCAGCAGAATCGCTGCTCGGGGAGGTTGTCGCCCCCTGAGGGGCCACAGTGCCCGGGGTCGTGGCGCCCTCGGCCGCGGCCTCGGTGGAAGTCTCTTCGCCCTTGTCAGCCATGGCCTCGTTCTCGTGACGGAAGGACAGATAGATGCGCATGAGCGCCTGGCGCTGCTCCTCGGTCAGGTGATGGTCCTCGAAGATGTGCCTGGACAGATCGGTGTCACCGGTGGGCTTCTCCAGGATGCCCGCCTGCACATAGAGCGTCTCGGCCGAGATGCGGAGGGCCTTGGCGATCTGTTGGAGGATCTCAGCCGAAGGGCGCCTCAGCCCGCGCTCGATCTGGCTCAGGTAGGGGTTGGAGATCCCGGCCAGTTCGGAGAGCCGCCGGAGTGAAAGCCGAGCCGAGCTGCGCTGCTCTCGGATGAACGAGCCGAGTTCGTTGATGCCCTTCGGCAACTCCTTGACGAACTGTGTCCCCTCGGCCCGAGCCGACTCCTTCACGACAGGAGGCCGTCCACTGAGGCTCGACCGGTCTTGTGGCGATTGACAAGCTCGGCCTGGAGCGAGTCGATCCGCTCGTGCAGGGCCCGGCGGTCCACTGACACCCTCGCCTCAATGGCCTCCAGGCGCCCGGCGATGCTGTTCAGTTGGTCGAGGTCGAGCTCACCCAGGGTCCCCACCTCGTCTGCTCCGAGCACCGAGTCGAGCTCGTCGGTCAGGTCCGACTCCTCAGTGTCGGGCGACAGCAGCTGGGGGAGATGGCCCGGGCCCGGAGGGCGTCCGGGACCCGAGGAGAGGATGTCGGGCAGGTCCTTGATCAGGCTGGCGAAATCGAGGGGCTCGCCCGAGCCGGAGTGCTCGATGTAGGAATGGACGATGTCCAGGCGACCCTGGATCAGGCGACGAAGATACGACAGTGCGACCTCGGCCTCTTGGCATTCGGTCCGCTTGGAACGAATGTCGGCGAGTGCGATGGTGTCGATTCCGTCCAGGTACGTGGCGTTCAGAATGCGGTCGAGTTCATCCTTGTGGCTTGGCATTACGCCGAATGGTACTCCCCTGGCCAGGGACCAGGGCCGCTTCTCGTCGCCGGGGCATAGCGGTACACGGCCTTGCCCAGGATGCCCGAGCGGTGCACGGGCCCGAACTGGCGGCTGTCGGCGCTGGCATTGCGAGCATCTCCCATCACCTCAAAGGTTCCGAGCGTCGGATCGATGGAGGTGACCCTCTTGATCAAAACCCTCTCCGGCAATCTCGGGTCACGGACGGCCACGATGTCGCCAACGTCGGGAGGACGGCCGAGCACCATTGACCAACGGGTGACGATCAAGCGGTCCCCGGGCAGCAGGGCGGGCGCCATAGAGCCACCCTCGACCGCAACCCTCCTGACCGTTGCCAGCAACCCGAGCGTTATCAGAGCGACCGTGGCGGCGAGCAGGGCAGAGAACCCGAGCCGTGCTCTCATCTCGTCAAGATGCGGGCCGGCATGCAGGGAGGATGCCGGGCGATCCTGAGATTGCGCCCGAAGATCCTGGGTAAGGTGAGCGTGCACCGCATCATGTCTCTACCCGATGACTTCACCGTCACCCGTCGAAGTAAAGGAGTTCCGCTCATGCGCATTGCCGATTATCTTCTCGCCATCGTCGACCGAGTGTCCACGCCTCAGGTCGTGCACGCCCACTGCGACCTTCCATGCGGGGTGTACGACCCGGCCCAGGCCCGCATCGAGGCC
>PLSY01000329.1 GCA_003164275.1 Acidimicrobiaceae bacterium
CTCTCGGGCGAGTACTCGTAGCGGAACTCGGTCCCCGGCACCGTGGACTCGAACTTCTTGCACAGGCGGGCCGCATTCACGGCGATGTCGATGATGCCGGCCCGGTCGAGGCCAAAGACCACCCGTCGCTGCAGCTCCGATGTCGAGTTGTAGAAGTGGATGATGGCCCGCGGGACTCCCTCCAGCGACTCGAAGGTCCGCTCGATCAGCTCTTCTCGACACTGGACGAGGACCTGGATGGTCACGTCGTCGGGGATGAGGCCCCCGTCGATGATCTGGCGCTGGAAGTCGAAGTCGGTCTGGGAGGCGGACGGGAAACCGACTTCGATCTCCTTGAAGCCGATGTCGACCAGGGTCTGGAACAGCGCCAGCTTGCGCTCGGGGTCCATCGGGTCGACCAGGGCCTGGNNGTCGCGCAGGTCGACGCTCGCCCACCGGGGGGCCCGGGAGAACTGGCGGTCTGGCCACGTCCTGTCGGGGAGGGTGAGGGGAAGGTGAGCCCGGTAGAGGTGAAAGGGCATCGGCGAGACGTCGCACGGCATCTCGAGGCGCGTCCCACCCGGGACTGAGCCATGGTCGTGATCGTGTGTGGTGCTCGGTTCAGTGCTCACTGGTGATGCTCCCTCGATGCTTGGTCTGTGAGGCGTGACTGGCTACTGGTGCAACAAAAAACCCCCTGGCCGTATCGGCACAGGAGGTTGCGGGCGAACGCGTTGGGGCGTTCGCCGTCAGGTAAGGAGGAGTTCCGGGTTGATGGTCGCTACGTACATGATGCAATCCATGCTGCCAGGGCGCTCCCGGTTCGTCAAGGACCGGCGACCGACGACGAGGCAAGGACCGAGGAGGCGGCCTCGCAGACCGACTGGCGATTGGCGAGCACCGACGCCGAGGTAGGTCCGAGCCTCAACATGGTGCGCCGACCGGCGACGGCGGCACGGACGGCCCGGGCCCGCTCGACGGTGCGGACAGCCACATACCCGCACACCGGCGCGCCGATGGCGGCAAGGACGCCCCAGAGGGTGCCGACAAGCTGAACGGCGACCACCCCGACGGTGACGTAGGTGGCCACGTACAAGAACAGGCTGGCGACGACTTTGACCGTGGCCCGCATGCCCTCATTGCTCGGGGTGAGGCTTGCCACCTTGACCAATCCGTAGGGGATGACGTGGATGGCCGCCCCGACGACGGCGAAGGGAAGGGCCACAACGACGGCGGCGGCGGACGTGACGAGGGACGGCCACACCCGGCCGGAGCGATAGCTGGCCGCCACCTGGCTGTCGTCCAGGCCCAAGAGGTCGAGGTCGCGCCGGTAGGCGTCATAGGCCATGGCGAGGGACTCCATGGCCGCGTAGCGCCCCTCGTCGATCTCGGCTGCGTGCATGGCCTGGGCCACTGCCCGGCGCTCGGCCAGGCCCACCTCGGCCGGGATCACCGATAGTCGGCGGGCGACGATGTCGGCGATGGACGCCAAGGTGTCCGCTTCGGGCCACACTCCATCGTCGGAGCCACTGCGTCGAAGCCGGTCGGCCATGTCGGCGGTGAGCGACCGTACGGTTCGGGGGCCATCGGCCCGGTAGTCAGCCATCCAGGGCTCGACCGGCTCGGGGTGGCCCACCGTCACGAGGGCCCGCGAGCGGAAACGCTGCTTTTGGTCGTAGAGCAGGGTGACGACCACGACGGCGACGTCCCCCACCCCGGACGCTGACGCGGCCAGAGCGATACGGGCCGACCCGGTCCGGAGCGACTGCAGCACCGGCTGATCGTGGCTGATCCCCTCGGGGAAGATGGCCACCAGCCCTCCTTCGGCCAACAGCTGGTTGGCCCGGGCGAAGGCAGCACCGTTGGCCTCCCCGATAGGCCCGTCTTCGACCCGGTGGATCGGGACCACGCCGGCCAGCTTGAGAAACGGCCAGAGCAACGGGTTATGGAAGAGAGTGGACTTGCCGAGAAACCTCGGATATCGCCCGAGGGCGGCGATGAGCACCAGCCCGTCGATCAGGCCGTTGCGGTGGTCGGCCACGAGGACGATGGGGCGGTCGGCACCGAGGCGCTGGGTATGGGTGGCCTGGAGCTGGCGGAAGAACAGTCGCACGAGCAGCCGGGCCAGGCCGACCATCGTGGCGTCAGCCAGGTGACGGGCACCGAGGAAACGAGCGGGCGCAGCCGTCGACCTCGGAAGGTCGAACGGCGCCGAGGCAGAGGTCACAGTGAGTATTCGTCGCCGAGGGCCCGCTTGGGTGAGTCGAGGGCACAGTAGCGTTGCCCACTCCGACACCGACACCGACACCGACAGGCCGGGCCAAGGAGGTGATTGCGCTGACCAACGGATCTGATGTCGACGAAACGACGGCCCGCGTGGCCGTCATCACCGGGGCCAGCCGGGGACTCGGCGCCGGCATGGCGGGGACGTTCGCCACCCACGGCTGGCAGCTCGGACTGTGCGCCCGTACTGAGCCCGAGGCACCGCCTGAGGCCCTGGACGCCATCGTCGTGGCATCGGTCGACGTGGCCGACGCCGAGGCGATGTCAGCCTTCGCCGACGAGGTCGTCGGGCGCCTCGGTCGGATCGACCTGTGGGTCAACAATGCCGGCGTGCTGGACCCCATCGGGCCGTTGGCCGATGCCGACCCGGACAGCCTCCGACGCCACTTCGAGGTCAATGTCCTTGGCACCATGCACGGCACGGCGGCCTTCGCCCGCCACGTCCGCTCACGCCCGGGCGGGGGACTGCTCGTCAACATCTCATCGGGGGCGGCGTCGACGCCCTATGAGGGGTGGGCCGCCTACTGCGGGTCGAAGGCGGCCGTCGACATGGTGACGGCGGTGGCGGGCATGGAGGAGCACTCGCACGGGCTGGCGGTCATCGCCCTGTCTCCCGGGGTCGTCGACACGGGCATGCAGGCCCTCATCCGCGCCACACCGGCCGATGCCTTCCCGGCTGTCGGCCGATTCCTCCAGCTCCACGAGGACAGTGCGTTCAACGACCCCGAGTGGGTGGCTCAGTTCGTCTTGAGCCAGTTCGCCGATGGGGAGCACACACGTGGCGACCCCTCCTCGGTCCAGTCGGTTCGGGTCCGAGTGCCCGACCAGCCACGAGTGAACTAGCGCCAGACGACCCTCAGGTCAGAACGGGAAATTGCCGTCGCCACCTGAGTCGTAGCCGTTCGAGCCGTCACCCGAGCCGTAGCCGCCCGAGTCATACCCTCCGCCGTCCGACCCGGAGCTCGAGCCCGAGTCCGAGGAGCCGAGACTGCTCTGGCTCCCGTCGCCGCCCGAGCGGAGCCCCGGAATCAGCGACTGCAACCTGGCCGACGGGATGGCGAAGCCGATGTTCTGCGCCGAGGTTCCATCGGTCGAACCGGCCGCAGCGGTGTTCATGCCGATGACCTGGCCCGAGGCGTTCAAGAGGGCGCCTCCTGAGTTCCCCGGATTGATGGCCGCGTCGGTTTGGATCATGCCGTTGAGCGTCTCGGTGGCGCTCGAGGACGAGTCTCCGGCCGTTACCTGGCGGTTGAGGGCAGACACGATCCCCGACGTCACTGTCGAGCTGTCACCGAGGGCCAAGGCATTGCCGATGGCGATCACCGAGTCGCCCACCTGGACCGAGCTCGAGTCCCCGAAGGTCACGGTCGGGAGCCCCGAGGCCCCCTTTATCTTGAGGAGGGCGACGTCCTTGTCGGGGTCGGCGCCGACGACCGATGCGGAGAGCTGCTTGGTCGTCCCGTTGAGGGCCACGGTCACCTTCGTCGCCCCGTCGATGACGTGGTTGTTTGTCAGCACCTCGCCGGAGGACGTGATGATCATCCCCGTCCCCTCGTCACCCGAACCGTCACCGTCCGAGGCGGAGACCTCGACGACGGCTGGGGAGACGGACTTCACGATCTGGCTGATGCTCGAGTTGTCCGTGGTCGTGCCGGCCACCTTGATCGACGAGTCGGCGGAGGAGAGTGCGCTGGAGGCGGGGTCGTGGTGGGCAAGTCCGGCGCCGGCCACGCCCGCCATCCCGCCGACGACCACGGCTGCCGCGGCAAGGACCACCACCCCACGGCGGCTGAGCTTGGCCCTACGGCTCGGGCCATCGGGAACCCTGCCTGAGCCCGCCGGACCATTGGGCGGCCACCCGCCGGTCGGAGGGGCGGCACCGAACGGCGGCCGGCCGTCCCCACCGTGCTGGGTGGAGAGCTGGCGGCGCTGGAAGGCGATGTCGTTCCCCGGCCCGGTGCTGAAGCGCCAGTCCGGTTCCACGATGAGCGGGACCATGTCTGTCGGTGAGTCGGCCGGGAGGTAGGAGCCGCGAGGCTGCGGGCCGTAGAAACGCGAGGTCTCGGTCGTGTCGTCGGACGTGCGGCCCCTCGATGGGTCCTGGCGGTCGGAGGTCATGGGTCAAGCATTCGAGACCTGCCTAAAAAACAGATATGGAGGGCATATGAGAAGACGAAGAATGTGGGCCCGCTGTGGCTCGGCCACCTCTCTTCTCAGAGGTTGTGGCGGGCTTTCCACACCGATCGTCCTCCCAGGGCTGGCCGGAGAAGTAACGTCAGCGACATGTCAGATCGATCCCGCAAGATGGCCAAACCGGCGGCCGGCCTCGGCGTCCTCGTGACGATGGCCAGCGTCTGGTGGTTCGCACTGAGGCCTCGTCGCAAGGCCAAGCACGAAAAATAGAGGTGACTCCGGGCGGCCATCAGTCGGCCCGTCCGTCCCACCGGTAGCCTCCGCCAGTGGCCCTGGCATCTCTCCGTCCGCTCGGCTCGCGGAACTTCGCCCTCATTTGGTCGGCCGCGCTGGTCTCCAACGTGGGCTCGTGGATGCAGACGGTGGCCCTTGGGGTCTTGGTCTTCGCCCGGACCGACCAGCCGGCATGGACGGGACTCGTCGCGGCGGCCGGTTTCTTGCCTGTGGGCCTCCTCGCTCCCCTCGGCGGGGCCCTGGCCGACCGCCTCGACCGGCGCCGATGGCTGATTGTGACCACGTTGGGGGAGATGACCTTTGCCGCCGCCCTGGCCGTGCTCGCCGGTACCGGCCATGACCCGCCGGCCGTCCTCGTGCTGCTTTCGTTCCTCGGCGGCGCCTCGGGGGCCATCGGTTTCCCGGCGTATCAGGCCATGGTGCCCGATCTCGTACCCGCAGACGACCTCCTGGCCGCGGTCTCGCTGTCATCGGCGCAGTTCAACCTCGGCCGCGTCATCGGCCCGGCTCTCGCCGGCGTCGCCCTGCTCACCCACAACTACGGGCTGGTGTTCGGGATCAACGCCGCCTCGTTCCTCGCCACACTGATCGCCCTGCTGCTCGTCCGGTTGCCCAGGCCACTGGCGCACGGTGGCGACGTCGGGATCGGCGCTCGGATCGTCGCCGGAGCGCGGGCGGCCTGGGCCCAGCCGGGATGCCGCTCGGCCATCGGACTGATCGCCTACGTGGCCTTGCTGGCCTCGCCGTTCATCGCCCTGGTGCCGGCCATGTCAGGTGCCCTCGATCGACACGGGATAAGCACGCAGGTGGGCACAGCCATCCTGGTCACCGCTCAGGGCGTGGGGGCGGTCATCGGGGCACTGGCTCTTCCGAGCCTGGCTGAATGGGTGGGAAGGCGGGCCATGCTGCAAGTGGCCCTGTTCGTGCTGCCGGTGTTCCTCATCCTCTACGGGCTCGCACCCAGCCTGTGGCTGTCGGCTGTCGCCTTCCTCGGCGTCGGGGCGTCCTACATCGCCGTGCTGTCGGGGCTCAACACCGTGGTGCAGTTGCGGGCACCGGCCGAGACCCGCGGTCGAATACTCGGCATCTACATGATGGGACTCGGTATCATCTATCCCATCGGGGCAGTCATCCAGGGAAGTGTGGCCAACCACACCGGTGTCCGGTCGGTGACCGTGGCGGGCGCCCTTGTGCTGTTGGCCGGCATGGTCACCGTCGCCATCTTCCGACCGTCCATCTTCGGGGCCCTGGGCGATCGGGGCTTGACCCCGGACGCGGTGGCCATCGCACCGACCATCGAGCTGCCATGAGCGACCCGGTAACCGTCGAGGTACTGACAGCCGCAGAGGCGGAGCAACGCCAGCGCCGGGCGGCGGGCTCCCTGGTCGCCGCCGGCCTTTCTCCCGGTGACCGGGTGGCGTTCTGCTTGCCGTCCTCGGCCGGCTTGTTGTGCACCGTGCTCGGCGCCCTGCGCATCGGTGTGGTCCCGGTCCTCTTGAACGCCAACCTGTTGGCCTCCGAGCGCCAGTTGCTCATCGACGATGCCCGACCCGAGCTGGTCGTCACCGACGATGCCCATCTCGAGTTCCTCGAGAGCGGCTCCCCGGTCGACTTGTCGAGATTCCCCCTGAGCCGTCCCATGCACTACACGTCGGGCACCACCGGTCGCTCGAAGGGCGTCTGGTCGGGCCTGTGGGATGCCGACACCGCCGAGGCGGCCTTTGTGGACGAAGCCGACCTGTGGTCGTTCGGGCCGGACGATGTGCACCTCGTGTGCTCGCCCATGTACCACTCGGTCTCCGTACGGTTCGCCGGGGGCACGCTGCTCCGGGGCGGGACGTGCGTCATCTTGTCCCGGTTCGACGCGGAAGTGGCCCGATCCGCTCTCCACGGCGAGCAGGGCCCGGTGCCCAACACGACGTTCATGGCCCCCTCGGCCATGGCCAGGCTCTTCGAGGCCACCGGCCCGGACGAGCGGTTCGACTCGTTGCGGCTGTTGGTCAACGCCGGCTCATCGTGCCCCCCGGTCCTGAAACGGCTGGCCATGGAGCGGGTAGGCCCCGATGTGCTGTGGGAGTTCTACGGATCGACCGAGGGCCAGTTCACCGTGTGCTCACCCGAGGAATGGCGGGCCCGGCCGGGCACCGTCGGCCGGGCCCGGCCGGGTCGGAGCCTCAGTGTCGACGATGACGGCACCATCTGGTGCCGTGCCCCCGGCTTCGCCCGGTTCTCCTACTGGGGGGACGAGGAGAAGACGGCCTCGGCCTGGAGGGACGGCGCCTTCTCCGTCGGGGACCTCGGTCGACTGGACGACGACGGCTACCTCTACATCGACGGTCGTCGCAACGACCTGATCATCACCGGTGGCGTGAACGTCTACCCGGCCGAGGTCGAATCGGTGCTGGCTGAGGTGGAAGGCATCGCCCAGGTCGCCGTGTTCGCCCTGCCCGACGAGCGCTGGGGGCAGATGGTCTGTGCCGCCCTCGTCCCGGTGACGGCCGGCACCGAGCGCACGCGGCCCCAGTTGCTGGAAAAAGTCGATGCCTTCGCACGCTTGCATCTGGCTGGCTACAAACGACCCAAGCGTTACGTGCTCCTCGACTCGCTCCCCCGCACGGCGACGGGCAAGGTGCAGCGGACCCTCATCCCCGAGCTCTTGGAGCCGCAGCCGGGCGATTGACCGGCGCGGGCGTTGGGGAATACTGGACGGATGAGTCCTGTCGACACCGGCCCGCCCATCGCCACCATCAATCCCGCCAACGGCCAACTCCTCCAGTCGTTCGAGCCCTACGACGCCGGAGCTGTGGAGCACCGGCTGGCCCTCGCCGCCGATGCCGCCACCTTGTGGGCCAGAAGCTCGTTCGAGGAGCGCTCGCGTCTCTTGGTGACCGTCGCCGAGCTGCTGGAAGGCGAGCTTCCCGACATCGCCCATGTGATCACCACCGAGATGGGTAAGCCATTCGCCCAGGCCAAGGGCGAGGTGGCGAAGTGCGCCAGTGCCTTCCGCTGGTTCGCTGAGCACGCCGAGGCCATGCTCAGCGATGAGGAGGTGGCCGTCGACGCCTCCTTGGGGATGATCACCTACCAGCCGATCGGGGCCGTGCTCGCCATCATGCCGTGGAACTTCCCGCTGTGGCAGGTGGTCCGTTTTGCCGCCCCGGCCATCATGGTGGGCAACGTCGGCCTGTTGAAGCACGCCCCGAGCGTCCCCCGCACGGCGTTGTTGCTGGAGGACCTGTTTCGCCGGTCCGGGGCCCCCGATGGCGTGTTCCAGACCCTGTTGGTGGGCACCGACCAGGTCCCGGGCATCATCGCCGATCCCCGGGTGGCCGCCGTGACCCTCACCGGCAGTGTCGGGGCCGGTCGGGCCGTCGCCGCCCAGGCGGGAGCGGTGGGCAAGAAGATCGTGCTCGAGCTGGGCGGCAGCGACCCGTTCATCGTCCTGCCGTCGGCCGACCTGGACAAGGCCATCTCGGTTGGCGTCGAGGCCCGGACCCAGAACGCCGGGCAGTCGTGCATCGCCGCCAAGCGATTCATCGTGCACGAGAGCGTGGCCGACCGATTCACCGAGGGGTTCGTGGCCGGCATGGACGCCTTGTCGGTTGGCGACCCGTTCGATCCGGCCACCGAGGTGGGCCCCTTGGTCAACGCCGCCGCGGTCGACACCATCGAGGCCCAGGTGGAAGACGCCAGGGCCCATGGCGCCACCATCCTGTGCGGCGGTGAGCGGGTGGTGGGACCCGAGGGAGCGGACTCTCCGGGATCGTTCTACCGCCCGACGGTGATCACCGGGATCACCCCGGAGATGCGGGTGGCGACCGAAGAGGTGTTCGGCCCCGTGGCGCTGCTCTATGTGGTGGCCGACAGCGACGAGGCCCTGGCCGTGGCCAACGGGACCGAGTTCGGGCTCGGCTCGAGCGTGTGGACCAACGACCCCGATGAGCAGCAGCGCTTCGTGGTCGAGCTGGCCGCCGGGCAGGTGTTCGTGAACGGGATGGTCATCTCCATGACCCAGCTGCCCTTCGGCGGCATCAAGAGCTCAGGCATCGGCCGCGAGCTGTCGACCATCGGCCTGCACGAGTTCTGCAACGTGAAGTCGGTGTGGATCGCCTGATGGCAGTGCCCCCTCCCGAGGCCGTGCTCCCGGGGGGTCGGGCCTACTTCGACCATGCGGCCACCACTCCGATGGGCGCGGCCGCAATCGAGGCCATGTTGCCGTATCTGGCCGGCAGCTTCGGCAACCCCTCCGGCGGCCACGAGGAGTCGCGCCGGGCCCGGTTGGCGGTCGATGACGCCCGGGAGGCCATCGCCACGTCGTTCGGCGTCGACCTCGGCGAGGTGGTGTTCACCTCGGGGGGCACCGAGGCCGACAATCTGGCCATCGCCGGTGCCTGGCAGGCCCGGTCCCCGGTGACCGGTGGCCGTCCTGTCCTCGTGTGTTCGGCCATGGAGCACCACGCTGTGCTCTATGCCTGTCGGGCCCTCGCCCAGCGCACCGGGGCCGAGCTGCGCGAGGTGCCCTCGGGCAAGGACGGGCTCATCGACCTCGCCGCCCTGGCCGATGCCTGCACCGAGGACGTCGGCCTCGTCTCGGTCATGACCGTCAACAACGAGATCGGCACGATCCAGCCCATGGCCGCGGTGGCCGATTTGGTCCGGGCCGCGGCACCGAGGGCCATCCTCCATACCGACGCCGTCCAGGCCGTCCCGTGGCTCGACCTCTCGTCGGTCACGCCGCTGGTCGACCTGGCATCGGTCAGTGCCCACAAGTTCGGCGGACCGAAGGGGGTGGGGGCCCTCCTCGTCACCGGGGGCATCCCCATCGACCCGCTCCTCCACGGTGGCGGCCAGGAGCGCGAGCGCCGCAGCGGCACGCCCAATGTGGCCGGAATCGTGGCCATGGCCACCGCCCTGGCCACGACCGACGCCGAACGTGGCCAGACGGTCGAACGGGTACGGACCCTGCGAGACCGGCTGGGCGACGGCCTGGTGTCCGCCGTGGCCGGTGCCACAGAGACGGGGGAGCGCGAGGACAAGGTGGCGGGCTCGCTCCATCTGCGGGTGGCCGGGGTCTCGGCCGAGGCCATGGTGATCCTGTTCGACCGGCTGGGCCTCGCCGTCTCGGCCGGTGCCGCCTGTTCGAGCGGGGCGGTCGAGGCGAGCCACGTGCTGGTGGCCATGGGTCTCGGACCCGACGAGGCGCAGACCGGGGTTCGCTTCTCCCTCGGCTCCACCACCACCGCAGCCGAGGTCGACCATGCCTTGGCGGTCGTCCCGCCGGCCATCGCCCAGCTGAGAGACTGAACAGATGCGTGTCCTGGTCGCCATGTCGGGTGGAGTCGACTCGTCGGTCGCCGCCGCCGTGCTCGCCGAGCAGCTCGGCCGCCAGCAGGTGGAGGGGGCCACCTTGAAGCTGTGGGGTGGCTCGTCGGACTCGGGCTGCTGCTCGGTGGCCGACGTCGAGGACGCCCGACGGGTGGCCGACCAGCTGGGCATGACCCATCATGTGTTCAACTTCGCCGCCGAGTTCGAGCAGCGGGTGGTCGACCCGTATGTGTCGGGACATGCCGAGGGCCGCACGCCCAACCCGTGCATCGAGTGCAACCGCCATGTGAAGTTCGATCGTCTGCTCGAGCGGGCCCGGACCCTCGGCTTCGACGCCGTGGCCACGGGCCACCATGCCCGGTGCGAGACCAGCGCCGACGGCCGCTTCCGCCTTGTCCGGGGAGCTGACCCGCTGAAGGACCAGTCCTACGTGCTGGCCATGCTCGGACAGGACCAGCTGTCCCGGGTCATCTTCCCGGTTGGGGTGATGACCAAGGCCGAGGTTCGCCACGAGGCCCACCGACTCGGCCTGCGCACGGCCGACAAGCCCGACAGCCAAGACGTGTGTTTCATCCGCTCCGACGAAGGGAGGGAGGGATTTTTGGGGGCGCGGCTGGCACTCCACCCCGGGCGGTTGATCGACCATCAGACCGGAGAGGACCTCGGAGCCGTCGATGCCGTCGAGCTGGTGACGGTCGGCCAGCGGCGGGGGATGGGCCACGGCACCGACGGCCGCCGCCGCTTCGTCACCGCCGTTGACGTGCCCGCCCGACGCGTCTCGCTCGGGACTCCCGAGGCCGCCCACGCCACCGATGTGGCCCTCCACACCGTCACCTGGGTGGACGGGGACCCGACCTCGCAGGCTGACGATCCGGGAGTCTCTCGACCCGGGCTACCGGCCGGGGTGTCGGTGATCGCCCAGTGCAGTGCCCATGGCCGCCCGGTCAATGCCACCGCCGTGCGTCAGGGCGACGGCCTGCTCGTCTGCTTCGAGACGCCGCAGCGCCGGATCGCCCCGGGCCAGACCGTGGCCCTCTACGATCCCGACCGACCTGACGCCGTCGTGGGCTCGGGAATCGCCGAGTGAGCGGCCACCAGTCGCCGTGGAGAGGGGAGCGCAGGTGGACGAGGTGACCACGCCCGGGCCCTCAGACCCCGACCGCAACGGCTCCGAACCGCCGGCCGGAGGGTTCGACCCGGTGGCCCGGGCTGAGGAGCTCCGCTCGCTCATTGAGTACCACAACGACCGCTACCACCGACTGGACGATCCCGAGATCACCGACGGGGAGTACGACTCGCTGGTGCGCGAGCTCCGCATCCTCGAGTCCGAGCACCCCGACCTTGTCGTGCCCGACTCGCCCACCGGCAAAGTCGGCGCCGCTCCGTCGGCACTGTTCTCGGCCGTTGCCCACCGCGTCCCGATGATGAGCCTCGACAACGCCTTCAGCCGGGAGGAGCTCGAGGCCTGGGCCGACCGTCTGGCCCGTCAGATCCCGGCCGACACGGCCTTTGTGTGCGAGCTCAAGATCGACGGCCTGGCCATGTCGCTCACCTATCGCGGTGGCCGATTCATCCAGGCAGCCACCCGAGGGGACGGTCGGACCGGGGAGGACGTGACCGCCAATGTGGCGACCATCGTGGATATCCCCGACGCACTGAGCGTCGATGTCGGTACGCCTCCGGCCGTCATCGAGGTCCGGGGGGAGGTGTACATGCCGGTCGCCGCCTTCGCCGAGCTCAACCGCCGCCAGGCCGAGGCCGGCGGCCGCCTGTTCGTCAACCCCCGCAACTCGGCGGCCGGCTCGCTGCGGCAAAAAGACGCCTCCATCACCGCCAGCCGGGCCCTCTCGTTTTGGGCTTACCAGGTCGGCGACCTGGAGGTGCAAGAGGGTGCCATGGTCGCCGACAGCGAGGAGTCGATCCCGACGGGCTTGGCCGAGAGCCACTCGGACACCCTGGCGTGGCTGGAGCGGGCCGGCTTCCCAGTCAACCCTGAGCGCAAACTCGTTCACGGGCTGGACGAGGTCCTCGAGTTCTGCCTGCACGCCCAGCACAGCCGTCACGACCTCGACTACGAGATCGACGGCGTGGTGATCAAGGTCGACGACCTCGCCCTCCAACGCCAGCTCGGGGCGACCTCTCGGGCCCCGCGCTGGGCCATCGCCTACAAATTCCCGCCCGAGGAGCGCACCACCACCCTCCGGGACATTGCCGTGTCCATCGGCAGGACCGGCAAGGCCACGCCGTTCGCCGTGCTCGAGCCGGTGTTCGTGAGCGGCTCGACCGTCTCGCTCGCCACCTTGCACAACGAGGACCAGGTACGGGCCAAAGATGTCCGCCCCGGCGACACCGTGGTGGTGCGCAAGGCCGGGGATGTCATCCCCGAGGTGGTCGGCCCGGTGCTCGCCCCCGACCCCGACGGCAAGAGGCGCCGACGCAAGCCGGCATGGAAATTTCCGGTCGTCTGCCCGAGTTGCGGCAGCCCGCTGCAGCGGCTGCCCGAAGAGAGCGACACCTTCTGCACCAACCTCGACTGCCCGGCCCAGCGGGTCCAACGCATCGCCCACTTCGCCTCCCGCTCGGCCATGGACATCGAGGGCCTGGGCGAGCAAAGGGTGCAGCTCTTCGTCGATCATGGAGTGCTCAACGACGTGGCCGACCTGTACGGCTTCACCGCCGAGACGTTCTCCGGCCTCGAGGGGTTCGCCACTCTGTCGATCGCCAACCTGCTCGGTGCCATCGACGATTCGCGTAGCCGTCCGCTGCACAATGTCCTGATCGGACTCGGCATCCGCCATCTGGGCCAGGTCGGGTCGATCGCCCTCGCCCGAGGCCTCGGCGACGTCGACGCCATCATGGCTGCCGACGAGCAGACCCTGGCCGCCATCGACGGGGTCGGCCCGGTCATCGCCGCCAGCGTGGCCCGCTGGTTCGCCTCCCCGGTGAACTGCTCGGTGGTCGAGCGGCTGGTGGCGGCCGGAGTCAATCTGAGCGAACCGAGCGGTGGGGGCGCCAGCCGACTGGTGCTTACCCAGACCCTCAGTGGGAAGTCCGTGGTGGTCACCGGCACATTGGAGGGCTGGACCAGAGAAGAGGCCGAAGAGGCCATCCTGGCCCGTGGCGGCAAGTCGCCCGGGACCGTATCGAAAAAGACGCTGGCTCTGATCGTCGGCGACTCGCCAGGAGCGTCGAAGGTGACTAAGGCGGAGGCCAACGGCGTGCCGATACTGCAAGAACTCGAATTCCAGGCGCTGCTCGACACCGGCGAACTGCCGGATTGACCGTCCGGTCGTGGCCGCCGGCCGTCGGGGGTCGTGACCTGACGGCTGTGTCGACGGTTTATCCGGGTCGGTTTGGGCGGCGCTGACCCTCCACCAACTGCGACGGGGTACTGGGTACCCTGTAGCGAGAACCATGCCGAGTATCACCGACTCCATCGGGCGTGTCCTCGGCGACCGCTACCGACTGGTGACAGCACTAGGTACCGGTGCGTCCGCGCACGTCTATCTGGCCGACGACGTCACCCTCCACCGTCCGGTGGCCATCAAGATCCTCCACCCCGGGCTTTCGGGCGACCGGGCCTTCTTGAAGCGCTTCCAGGCCGAGGCCCAGGCCGTGGCCGGACTCAACCACCCGAACATCCTCCAGGTCTACGACTGGGGCAGTGAGAACGACGAGCCCTACCTGGTCCTCGAGTACCTGGCGGGGGGAAGCCTCCGCCAGGTCTTCGACACCGGTGCCCTCCTCACCCCTGAGCAGGCCGTCCGTGTGGGGCTCCAGGCCGCCTCGGGACTGGAGTACGCCCACAAGCGGGGCCTCATCCACCGGGACATCAAGCCGGCCAACTTGTTGTTCGATGCCGACCAGCGGCTGCGCATCGCCGACTTCGGTCTGGCCCGCGCCCTGGCCGAGGCGGCCTGGACCGAGCCTGAGGGCGCCATGCTGGGCACCGCCCGTTACGCCTCCCCCGAGCAGGTGGAGAACTTCGTGCTGGACGGGAAGGTCGACATCTACGCCCTGGCCCTCGTGCTCTACGAGGGGGTTACCGGCGAGGCGCCGTTCATCGGGGACACCATTGCCTCCACCCTCGGGGCACGCATGGGCTCGCTGCTTCCCGAGCACGAGGCCCTCGGCCCGCTCTACGACGTGCTGGTGTGGGCCGCCGCCCCCGAGCCGTCGGAGCGCTACGACGCAACCAAGCTCTTGTTCCACCTGGAGGCCCTGGCTCTCATCCTCCCGAAGCCCGAGCCGCTGCCCATCTTGGAGGCCGTGCCGTTCGACCGGCTTGAAGAGGCAGGCCGGACCATGAGCCGACAGGTCGTTCGGCCGGCCAACGGCCTCGACCGCTCCGAGTTCACCGAGCTCGGGGCCCCTGCTCTCGTGGCCCCGGGCAAGCACGGCCCGACACCGCTCGAGCCGAAGGCCAAGAAGGTCAAAAAGCCGGGCGGCAAGCGGCCCTGGGTGCTGGCCACGGCGGCCATCGTGGTGGCCCTGGTCATTGCCGGGATCGTTGTCGGCACCCAGACCAAGCTCTTCACACCCAGCCACCCCGTCCCCGCCCTGGTGGGCAAGACCATGGCCCAGGCCGAACAGGCCGTCTCGCCCGATCACTTCACCATCCGCCAGAGCGGCCACAAGTTCTCCATCACCCTCGCCTCCGGCCTGATCGTCAGCCAGTCCCCGTCGGCCCAGAGCAAGGGTCGACAAGCCACGGCCAAACAGGGGTCGACCATCGCCGTCGAGCTGTCCGAAGGACCGCCCCCGGTGGCCATCCCCGCCCTCACGTCGTTCTCCTCGTGCAACGACGCCGTCCAGGCCCTGGTGGCCGTGCACCTGGTCGGCTCGTGCCCGGCCGCCGCGGCCCAGTACAGCTCGACCGTCCCCGCCGGCGGCATCCTCGGCACCTCGCCGACCGGCACGGCACCGTACGGGTCGGCGGTGACCATCGTCACCTCGAAGGGCCACGCCCCCTTGGCCGTGCCCACGGTGAACGGCAGCGGGTCGACCTACGCCACCGCCGCGGCAGCGCTCACCGCGGCGGGCTTCGTGCCGGCCGAGGCCCATGCCTACAGCTCGACCATCCCGACCGGCGAGGTCATCTCGACAACCCCCGACGCCTCGGCCGGCCCGGTGGCCTACGGGTCCAAGGTGGTCGTGAACGTGTCACTCGGCCCCCAACCGGTGATCATCCCGAACGAGATCGGCCAGTCGGTCACGGCGGCCACGTCCGCCTTGGAGGCCCTCGGCCTGAAGGTCGCTGGCCCCTACGGGCCGCCCGGATCGACGACCGTGCTCTCGACCGACCCGGTGGCCGGTACGTCGGTACCGCCGGGCACGACCGTGAACCTCTACACCCTGTAGCGGCTCTCCCACTTCCAACTGTGAGGCAGTGATGGCAAAGGACCCGAACTGCGAGCTGTGCGAGGCAGCCCGCATGACCGAGTGGTACCACGAGGACGACACCTGCTGGGTGGCCGCCTGCGAGGTATGTGACGTGCCGATGGTTGTCTGGCGGGAGCACGGCAACGAGCCCCCCGAGGAGGCCGTAGAGCACATGCTGGACCGACTGGCCGTCGCCGCCGACGCCCAACTGGGCGTTGGGGGCTGGTCCTTCGACCGGGTAATGCGGCAGATCCCCGACCACTTCCACGCCCATGCCCGAGATCCCAACTGGTACTCGCGCCGCTTCAACCGTCGATGAGGCCTCCCGGGTGATCAAGTACCTGGGATCCAAGCGACGGCTGGTGCCGGCGCTCTCCGTGCTGGCCCGGGCCTCGGGGGCGACGACCGGGCTCGACCTGTTCTGCGGCACCACCCGGGTTGCACAGTCCTGGAAGCAACTCGGCCTCGAGATGACGGCTGTCGACAGTGCCCGCTTCGCCCATGTCCTGGCCCGCTGCTACATCGCCACCGACCCCGGGGCGAGGCCGGCCCTCGTGTCCGAGGCCACCGATGCCATCGACCGTTTGAACGAGGTGGTCGGGGACCCGGGCTACGTGACCGAAACCTTCTGTGAGGCATCGCGCTTCTTCCGGCCTGAGAACGGGGCCAGGATCGATGCCATCAGGGAGGTCATCGAGGCCGACTACCAGGGCTCCGAGCTGTGGCCCGTCCTCCTCACCAGCCTGTTGGAGGCGGCCGACCGGGTCGACTCGACCACCGGCCTGCAGATGGCCTACCTGAAGCAGTGGGCCCCCCGGGCCTTCCAGCCCCTGCGCCTACGGCTCCCCGAGCTCCTGGCCGGTCCCGGCCGGGCTCTTCGTGGCGACGCCTGCAACCTTGCCGGGGGACCGCATGTCGGACCGGTGGGGCTCGCCTACCTCGACCCGCCGTACAACCAGCACCGATATGACTCGAACTACCACGTGTGGGAGACCATCACCGCCTGGGACGCCCCGGACCACTACGGGGTGGCCTGCAAGCGGGTGGACCTGCGTGAGCCCGACCAGCGGAGTGCCTTCAACGGCCGGCGCACCATGCCGGTCGCCCTCGCCCAGGTGCTGGCCTCGGTGGACGCCGAGGTGATGATCCTCTCCTACAACAACGAGTCGTGGCTGAGCTTCGACGAGCTGTTCGAGCTCTGTGCCGGCCGGGGCCACGTGGAGGTCCTCGGATTCGATTCAGCCCGCTACGTCGGGGCAAAGATCGGCATCCACAGCCCGGCGGGCAAGAAGGTGGGCACGGTCTCGCATCTCCGGAATACCGAATACATCCTGGTCACCGGGGATCGGAGACGGGTGGCATCGATGGTCGCCGCTGTAGCTGATGCAGGGCTCGGGGCCAGGGTCGACCGTCCGGTTCCCCTTCCCTCAGATGCGCCCTCGGCCGCCCTTCCGGTTTGACGGAGGGGCAGGCCCCTGCCAACGTGTTTGGGAACCTGTCACGGCTGTCGCGAACTTCGACGGCCTGGCCCGAGCAGAGAAAAGATGGGGAACGCAGACATGGGAGCACTCGAGGGACGCATCGCGATCATCACCGGTGCCGGTCGGGGCATCGGACGGGAGCATGCGCTGCTGTTCGCCTCCGAGGGGGCCAAAGTGGTGGTCAACGACCTCGGTGGTTCCGTCGACGGCTCGGGGGACGACAGGTCCGCCGCCCAGCAGGTGGTCGACGAGATCAAAGCAGCAGGCGGCGAGGCCGTCGCCAACACCGATGACATCACCGACTGGGAGGGTGGCAAGAAACTGGTCGACACAGCCATCGAGAGCTTCGGCGACCTCCATGTCCTGGTGAACAACGCAGGGATCCTGCGGGACCGGGTGCTCGTCAACATGTCCGAAGAGGATTGGGACTCGGTCATCCACGTCCACCTGAAGGGNNACTGGCGCGAGCAGACCAAGGCGGGTAAAGAGGTCAAGGCGTCGGTCATCAACACCTCGTCGACCTCGGGCCTCCTCGGCAATCCCGGCCAGTCAAACTACGGAGCAGCCAAGGCCGGCATCGCCTCGTTCTCCAACATCGCCGCCGACGAGCTCGTCCGCTACGGCGTGCGGGTGAACTCCATCGCGCCGGCGGCCAGGACCCGAATGACCCAGCAGACCCCGGGACTTGCCGAGCACGTGAAGGCACCGACGGATGCCGCTGTCTTCGACAGCTGGGACCCGGCCAACATCTCGCCGCTGGTCGCCTACCTGGCGACCGAGGGCTGCCCGGCCACCGGCAAGGTCTTCTATGTCCAAGGCGGGACGGTGCGGGTCTTCCAGCCCTGGAAGATGACCGACACTATCGAGAAGAACGACCGCTGGACGGTCGCCGAGCTGCAGACCGAGATGCCAAAGCTCGGGAGCTAGGGGCTCCCGCCTGCAGCGTCATGGCTGGGCAACGGTCCGCTACTCACAGTGCCCGCACTGTGGAAACCGGGGCAGCCGCAGAAGAAATCGTCGTCAATGGGCAATGAACACCTCCGCCCCTCATCCCCAGATTGGGCCTCGCCCTATGGAGTTTCGTGACGCCTGAAGTGCCAATGCTCCGCATGGGCCCGGGCATTCCGCGCCAGCCTCCGAACAGAGACTCCAAGACCTTGGGTGCCGGAAGGGCGTCCAGCGGGCTGCGGTGGGAGGCGACGTGAGGGTTGCCGCTCGAGAGTCTTAGCTCGAGAAGGCGTCGGCGGTTGTACTCGTCGGACGACTCAGCATCACAATCCGTCAACCGAATCGACGACTTCACGTGGGGGAGTCCCCCATTTTGCTAGGCCCCGAACAGGCGCACCGAACAGGCGCACCGAGCCGGATAGCAGTGATGTTGACGGATTCTTTCGATGCTCGGATTGGCGAGCCAAGGCAATAGCGTTCGCCATTGAAGTTGCCGTCGCTGGAGACTCGCCTCTACGGGATCCTGCAACTACCCGTCCGGCTCAACGGTCTGGGCATCGTGTTGAAGCCACTGGGATCCCGTAGACGAAGGCCACTCGATCACCGTCAAGACCCTCGCCAACCCGGTCACAATCGGGGAGCGATCTGATGACAGGCCGCCGCGCAGATGGTAAAAACCGACTAAGTTGATCATATTGCTAGGTTTAGTAGATAACGGCAAAGAATGAGGAGGCCGGCCGTGCCGACTATTGAGCGAGATGGTGTCGAGATTTTCTACGAACAGACTGGACACGGCCATCCGGTCGTGTTTCTTCATGGGTGGACGATGGACCATGAACTGTGGGATCGGCAGGTCACTGCACTCGCGCCCAAGTTTCAGTGCGTGACGGTCGACCTCCGAGGCCATGGTGCGTCATCGAAGCCGCTTACCGGGTACTCGTATGACGACCATGCCAGTGATGTGCGTGCCGTCATCGATCGGCTCGAAGCCGACCACGTGACGCTCGTCGGCTCTTCGATGGGTGGCTCAATAGCAGTTCGCGTGGCTGCCTCGGAGCCGGGGCGGATTGATCAGGTTGTCACCGTCGGCTGCCCACCGCAGCTGATCGCCGACGAGCACTGGCCGGAGGGTCGACCAGCCGAAGTGGTCGGCAGCTTCGTTGAGCACCAGCGGGTGGCGAGAGAGACGACGATGAGGCAGATCGTGGCTGACTCCGTTTATTCGGATATCGGGGAGGCGACTGAGCAGTGGCTCTTCCACCTCGCCTTGAGGAGTCCGTCATGGGCGGCCATCGGCTCATGGGAGGGTGCACTGGCCTCCTCGGTCGTACCGGACATAAGCGAGCTCAAAGTACCCCTACTGGTCATCCATGGAGTCCATGACCGATTCGTGAGCAATGACGCCGCGACCCGACTGGCGGCGACGGCTCACAACGGACGCCTCGAATGGTTCCACCACTCGGGGCACTTCCCCTTCCTCGAGGAGACCGAGCGCTTCAACGATGTATTGACCTCATTCCTACTCGAGAGGGGGCGACAGTGACCGATGACCCGGCAAGCCCTGTCTCAATCGTGGAGTACACCGATCCTGGTTGCATCTGGTCGTGGTCCAGTGACCCCAAGCTCCGATGGCTCCGCTTCCAGCTAGGGGACGATGCTGATTGGCGGAGGGTGTTCGGAATCGCTCACGGGGATCTGTCCATCGACGATCCAGGGTTCGATCCGGTCGAGAGCGCCCCGGCCATATTCAAGCGCTGGTCCGGCGTGGTCGACGACACAGGTGCTCCCCTGCGATCAGATCCCGTTCGAGTCTTCAAGTCGACGCGTCCTCTTGCGTTGGTAGCCAAGGCCTCCGAGGCCCAAGGTCGAGAGATAGCCGACCGCGTGTTGCGCCGGCTTCGCGAGTCGGTGTTTGTGGCCAGCAGGCCGCCCCAGACGACGAAGGAGACGGAAGAGACACTGGCTGGTGTCCCCGGACTTGATCTCGGGCAACTGCTCGTGGCGGTCGATTCGGGAGCTGTCCAAGAGTCAGTCGAAGGTGACTGGGTTGAGACGCGCAACCCAAAGCCGGAAGTTTTCGGGTTGGAGGGTCCCCTCCCGTGGCCTGGGGCAGCCAAGCAGGATGGTGACCATGTGCGCTACAGCTTTCCGACGTTGATTATTTCGGGGCCTCACGGGATTCGGTTCATACCGGGCTGGCGCCCGATGGAGACCTACCTTGAGGCGCTCGAAGCGGTTGCTCCGGGTTCAGCCCAACGGTTCGAGCAGATATCACCCGACGTGGCGATAGATCACTTCGGAACCCTGACGAACGCCGAACTCGAGCTGTTCACGGGAGCGGCCAGACCACCATCCGGTGCAGAGGCCCTGCAGACCGCCAATGGACCCTTGTGGTTCGATCGCAACAGTGGACTACCTGAAAGTTGGTTGGAGTCTTGACGGAGACCGGGTTACGCGACAGCAATCTCTCGGCAGTGGAAGAGCTCTGGTTCACCAGATGCCCGGTGCCAACTGCGACAGGCATAGCAGCAGACCTGGGTTGGTTCGACGAGGAGTTCGACGATGACGGCATCATCGTGCGGTCTCTCCAGGAGCGACACGGCCCTTTCTCGCCCGAGCACTACGGTCACGGGATCCCCACGTTGTTCCGCGAGGGTGGCAACGTGCCAGCCCTTTGGGCCAAGGCCGGGGGGCAGGCGACCCGGCTGATCGGCCTCACCTGGATCGAAGAACGCCAGGCGATCCTCGTACGCCAAGACAGCGACATCACCGGACCAGACGATCTGTATGGGCGGCGGCTGGCGATTCCCCGGCATCGGGAAGTTCCTATCGATTTTTGGAGTGCGATGGCGCTACGAGGCTTCGAGGGCGCCCTTTCCGTCGTCGGACGGACCCTCTCGGATGCCGACCTCGTCGATGTGGCCTGGCCGGCGAGAGAAACGACCGGAGCGCGGGTGCCAGCCGTTTCCCAGTGGCATCGGGAGATCGACGAGCTGACCCAGGGGAATGTGGACGCTATCTATGTGAAGGGCGCAGTAGCGGCTGAACTGACCGCACGCGGTGCGCTTCGCGTTGCGATAGACCTCGACGCCATCGCCGATCGGAGAGTCAGGTTCAACAACGGCACGCCTCGACCAATTACCGTGCACCAGCAACTACTAGAGGAGCGGCCGGACCTGGTCGCTCGTTATCTGAGCGTCGTTCTACGTGCCGTCACATGGGCCGATTCCCATCCCGATGAACGAGACCGAATCATCGCGGAAGAGACCGGGGCTGGACGGGAAGGTGTTCTGGCCGCCTACGGCCGGTCAGCCGGCGACGGTATCGGCGTGGATCTCAGCGATGAACGTCTCGCGCTCCTGGTCGCGCAGAAGGACTTCCTCCTCCGCTACGGCTACTTGGACAGTGACATCGACATCCGGGAATGGGCAGACCATGAACCGCTGCGAGCCGCAGCTGAACTGAACAGCATCTACCAAGCACAGACCAGGGAGAGCAGATGACAATCACCACAGCTTCAGTCGACGAGGCGACGGCACATTTCGCAGACGAAACGGCATCGCTCGCCGCTCGGGTGTTCGAGGTTTTCCGCGAGACAGGCACGATCACGGCGAACGGCACCGTCAATCTGGTCGAACGGGTGCCGGGACAAGAGTTGGTCGTCGTGGCGAGCGATCCGGGACCCTTCCATCGGTCAACACCGGTAGAACCGGCCATCGTGGCGTTCGACGGGACGTTCGTGTCGGGGCCCGCCGGGGTGGCGTCAAGTGGAGCCCGTTTCGTCCCGCTCTTCGTCGCGCACCCCGACATCACGACCGTCTCTCACGTCCACAGCCCATCGCTCGGAGCGTGGGCCCAGTCCCATCGACCCCTGCCCATCCGCTATGTTCCGGTTCAGCGCCACACGCTCGCCCTCGAGCTCCCGATCTACATCGATCGGCGGCAACAGGAGGCAGATTTCATCCTCGACCGCCTCAACGAGAACCCCGAGCACTTCGCCATCCTCGAGGCCAATGGCGGAGCCACGGTTTGGGGTCGCGAGGGAGCGGCGAGAACTGCCGAGGTGATTCTCCTGCTCGAGGAGGGCGCCGCCCTCCAACTGCTCGCAGAGAGCCTCGGTGGCTCACAGGACTACGGGCCCGGCGTGCTCGACCAGCAGTGGAAGATGGGTGGGCTCACCGAACGGGCGCGCGCACTGGGCCTCCTGCCTGCCTGAGCCGACTACGGCACCCGGAGTGGTTCCCCCGGGACGACCACAGGAGGGGTCCTGAGCAGGATTGGAGGCACTTCGGATCTCCGGGGGGTT
>PLSY01000048.1 GCA_003164275.1 Acidimicrobiaceae bacterium
TTGGAGATCCCGTCGATCCCCATGGCCTTGACCAGGTCGTCGACCCGCCGCGTCGAGACACCTTCGACGTAGGCCTGGCAGACCACGGCCACCAGGGCCTTCTCGGCCCGGCGTCGGGGCTGCAACAAGAACTCCGGGGAATAGACGCCCTGGCGGAGCTTCGGGACAGCCAGGTCGACCGAGCCGACCCGGGTGTCCCAGGGCCGCATCCGGTAGCCGTTGCGGGAGTTCTCCCGCTCCTCGGTGCGCTCGCCGTAGGCGGCGCCGCACTGCATCGAGGCCTGGGCCGACATCAGTGCCTCGGCAAAGGCCGCCAACATGGCCCTGGCCAGATCCTGGTCGCCGTCGGCGCCTTCGAGGTACTTGCCCAGCCATGCAGCCGCGTCGATAGTGGGTGTGACGTTCACCGTGATCCTCCTCAAGTTGTTTGTGTAGGAACTGCTTCTTGAGGTTGACGCGGTGATCGTCGCGTCTGGGGGATGTCCCTCAGCTCAGAGGGTCGTACACCACTGGTCGGGACTCAACTTTGCCCCACAACAATGCCGGTTACGCGCCGCAATATCTCGGGCTCACGTTGCGCGAAGCTTGCTACCGCGAGCACCCCGGCGGCGTCACCACACCCGCAGGTGACTGTCCCAGTGAACCGGAGCAAGTCCGGCCAATCGGTGCCCTGAACTGCGGATTCACGGTTCGAAGCCCTGCTTCGTACCGATCGCGGGAACCCCGGTGTAACTGAATCCTGAGGAACCTCCGGTCCGAAGGGATGGCGGTCGAGGATGGCCCACGGCTGGTGACCTCAACGGCTTGTCCGTTGATCTGCGCCGTAGATTCCACTCCTTGTTACATCGCCCAGCGAAGGGAACTCACCTACTGTGACAACGATGCTCAGGCGAATGGCGGTCGTCGCGGTCAGTTGTATCTCTGTTGCCTCAGTACTGGCGGGCTGCTCCAGCAGTGCTTCGGTGCGCTCGGTCCCAGTGTCCAAGGCCCTGACGGTCGATGTCCCGGCTGATTCGTCATCATTTCAACCCACTGGTGCTTCTGTCTCCGGCGCAGACACGTCCGTTCTGTCCGATGTGACGCTCCCGGGCGGTGGAGGGATCGCACCCAGCCCCTTTGTAGCGCTAGTGACGCCGATGCATCTGGGCTTCAGTGGCCCGTTCCCCCAGGCAGGCGTGGTGCTGAAGTTCCGCGTGGATCCGAGCCTTCTACCTCCGGGGATGACCCCTTTCGTCGCCACGCAGACCGCCCCAGGAGTCTGGACGCCCGTGACTAGCACCTACGACGCAAGATCAGGAATCGTCCAGGCGCACGCTACCCACTTCTCGATCTGGGGCGTCTTCTCATTCAGCGGGGTGGCGATCAAGACGATTGCCAAGGACATCTGGGACTCGACCTTCGGGGCAATCAAGGTGACGGACCCGGCTCCGACCTGTGGCGACTCGTCGGGTCTTCAGGCAGACATCGCGCCGAACAGTGGCCTCTATCAGTTCTGTCCGCAGAACGGCACGGGCACCAACGCCACCTTGAAGTTGAACTCAACTCTGGCATTCCCGGCCGATGTCACGATCCCGCCGGGAGCGACGGCATCGATCACGCCACCGAACGATCTCTTCACCCAGATCGCCGGACTCATCACTACGGCCTACTCAAGGAAGATCGGCCATCCACCACCGAACCTCAACGTTATCGCTGCTGGCTCGGAAGCCGATGTGTCGTTCCCCTTGGCGACCGGTGGGACTGTGAAGGTCACGACCGGGATCGACGTCGAGGCGTACTTGACCGGGATCATCGACGTTGCAATCAGCGAGCTGACGGTGATGGCCGACCACCTCGGGGCCAAGACGAAGACCAACCTCAACGCCATCTCGGACGCGAAGTGCGTGCATGAGATCAGTCAGATCGGGAGCATCGGGGCCGCGCTCACGACTTCCAACTTGAAGGACCTCACCAAGGTTGCCGTTGACTGTGCCGGTCAGGTCGTTGACCTCGGCGCACTCGGTGCGCTCCAGGGAGCGCTTGCCGTGGCGGCCGGACTCGTGGCATCAGTCTTCGAAACCGCATTCCTGGGAGCAACCGACATCATTGGGGGGCCGGCAGGTCCTTCGGCAGTGATCGCTACTTCGAGATCAGCAGTTCAAAGCGTTCCCGCCGAAGCTCCTCCGGTTCTCGGTATTGCCAACTGGCGTCCTGATGCGACCGGCTATGGGCAGGTCGCACCATCAGACATTAACAATGCGGGAGATCCGACGGGGGTCATTAATGGAGTTAGCTGGCGGAACTGGGGCGCTTCACAAGCCATAGGCACAGGTACCGCCTCATACCAAGCGCCAGGGCAGGTTGCCGCCGACGCAACTCCAGCTCAGGCAACAGCCGTCGCCTTCAATCTGGGAACGTGCGGTGGCGTTCCTGCATATGAAAACCTTGAGTGGTACTTTCCCGAATACGGTCAGTCGTTCGATCCAAGCAATGCGTTCTCCATCTGCACGCCTGAATTTGCCAATTAACCCTTGACGTCCTCGTCCCATTGTGAATTGTTGAGCCTCCTGACTCCCGCGTCCACCATCTCCGCTATCTACCTACCAAGAACGGACCGACTTCGCTTGGCACGCCGACGTAGACGCGTAGACGCCCGTACCTGGTGTAGCGGCCGCCTGATCGACGCTCCATCCGCAGGCGATTCACTTCACGCATTCCCAATGAATCATGACTACTGTGCAATCTATGAGCAGCTCGCGATATTTGTCAGCTCCAGTGGCCATCAGCCTTACTGCGGTGACCATGCTGTTCGCAGCCTGCAGTTCAGCACCTTCAACGTCTTCCCAAGTTGTCAACGGTTGCGCCATCCGTCCAGCAACGGTATGCGTCAATGCCAATTTGGCTGGCTCGGACAATAACTTCAATGGCGTCAACCTCGCCGGTGCCAATCTCACTGGCGCGAACCTCACTGGCGTAGTTATGTGGCCCTCAACGGCCTACGGCGGCACGGCTTCGAATCTCACGCGCGCGAATCTCACCGGCGCCAATCTCACCGGTGCCAATCTCACCGGTGCCAATCTCACCGGTGCCAATCTCACCGGTGCGATCTTCACGGACGCCAACTTGTCCGACGCCGAGCTGGTGCGTGCCGATGTGACAAACGTCAATCTTTCCGGTGCAAACGTGAGCAATGCCGATCTGACTGGTGCCACCGGGTCCGAACCAAACCTGAATGGCACTAAGTGGTCGAACACGAAGTGCCCCGACGGCTCCATCAGCACCAACGACGGCAACATTTGCGCCAATAACTTTTAGCCCTGATAGTTCACGAGGCCGACGCCAGAACCCTGGTGTAACTGATTGCTGAGGAACCTCGGGGTGGCCCGCTGGCTCCAGTCGTCGTGGAAGCTGTCCCGGGCGATGGGGGTGGCGAACATCGCCGTCCTCCACCGGCTGTCCGACCTCGGATCGGTGGGGGCGGCGGGATCGGAGCAGGTGGGCCTGGCCGAAGGACTGCTGGCCGACTCGGAGACCCGCGTCGTCTACGCCCAGTCGCCCGGCGAGGTCGCCCGGACGGGCGAGTTGCTGGGTCTGACCGCCACCGAGGCGGACCTGGTGAGCACCTTGTCGGCTCTTCGCGTTTCAGCGGGGTG
>PLSY01000050.1 GCA_003164275.1 Acidimicrobiaceae bacterium
GCTTCGTGAACAGTTCGGCCGACGGCGGCATCGAAGAGTTCCGGGGGTTCCGGTCGAGGCGCTCACGAAGATCGGCCACCTCGGACCGCAGTGCCGTCATCTCAGCAGCCTGGGCCGCCACCACGGCTTGCAGGTCGTGCACCAACCCGACCAGCTGGTCATAGGTCGGAGCGTCAGGAGAGGGATCGCGGGGTGGAATTCCCCACGGTACGCGCGGCGACCGAGCGGGTGGTGGACGCGACCTTCAGGGGACCTGAATAGTTACGGACTCGGTTGCTTTCGGGCTCCGTCAGTTGCCGCCGCCTCGACAGGTTGGGCCGAATCCGGGGGATCCTCGAGCATAGGCGGATCGACTTCCTGCGCATCTTCCTTCGGCGGTGCCTTTGGTCTTGGGGGTGGCGCCGACCATGACTTCAGGTTGAGCATCACCTCGGAGTAGAAGCGATCAACCAACGCTGTGACCGATCCCACAAACGACCCCTTCCCTTGGCCGCGCTTCGTTCCCGCTGAATGGCTCATGGTGATACTGAAGGATCGGATATCAGTCTGTGGATTCTCAACGAGGAGCATGGGATTGTCGATCAGCGCACTGAGTGGATGGCACGGACCGGCACCTCTCGATCGCGCAGCTGTCGACGTGACTAGCAGGTCGCCTGGGGCATTCCTGAGCTGCCGAAGAACCCAGTTGACACGTGTCGAGGCCCTCCCTTCAGATGGAGCCACGAGAGTTGCCGTGCAGTCGACCCGATTGGCCCGGAGGTCCACGAGGATGTCGATGGGCGCTGCAGCATTTGGGACGACGAGTGAGCCAGAGAGTTGGCCGGTCTTTGCCAGGGTTGCGGCTTGAACCTGGAGCCGCTGGGCTGGTTCAGACCTGTCCTGCTTACTCAGCTTCTGCTGAACGTTTGCACCGAGTTGACGGGACAGTTCCATGCCGGCGAATGCAAGGAGCTGGTCGAACCGAGCGACAACTCGTAGCGTCTCCGGATCTCCCGCCCGCAACGTCTGAAGTCCCGCCGCATTTCTGACGTTGACCCAATCTGGCCCCATGTCGTCAAAGTCCCACGCCCCAGATTTTGGATTCTGCAGATAGCGCACAAACTCCGAAAGTATCCACGCCTGATCGGGATCAGAGACCGACTGGTTCGTCTGCTCCAGTAGCGCCTCAGTGTGTATCCGACTCCATGAAAGGTGATACAAGTCCACCCGCTTCAGCTTTCGCTTGTCGACAGCAACCGGGTGCACGCCAGGGGTCGTCGCAACCTCATGGCTGATTGTGATGACTGCGTCGAAGCACTGTTCGCGTGCAATGTCGAGGTAGTGCGTGATCTGGTCTGACTCAAGATCGTTACTTCCAGTCTTCACTTCCACCAGTGCAGTCCACGATTTCTGACCTCGGGTGACTCGAATCAAGCCATCCGGTCGGTACTTTGCATCGCCGAGCGTGAATGGAACTTCGATGAATGTCTCGATCGCCCCAGCTGGCGCACCACACCGCATGGTCAAAGCACGCCCGAACTCGCGAACGGATTGGAGCACAGCCAAGAAGGCGGAGCATCCTCGCCGCTCCTGCTCTTGTGCACCACCAATGCCGGTAATCGGAAACAGTCGTGCCGGTTGCCATTTCTCATCCGCCGTTGTCACTTTGCCCTCCAGCTCAAGTTTCACTACCGAATGACCCTACGGCTCCGGAGCGGCGCGTCAGAGGACCAGATCACACGAGGCCGCGACCAGGCAGTTCAGTAACTCAATGTCACACTCGATCGAGTCGACTAAATCCGAGTCGAGGCGCGAACTGACTGAGCACTGGACCGAAGTGGTCCACACCAAAGATTTGATCCGCAGACCAGCCAGCCCAGCACGACGCGCCGACCGAGAGCCAGAGCGTGATCTGGACATCAACAACTTGGGGATCGTGCACCAAGCCAATGGGTGCGCCCTTAGCGACGCCGGGGAATCCGCCCACAATATACGGAGCGGCTGTGCCGAATCCCGGATGACTCTGGGTCGATAACCCCCGGTAGTGCGTATAGATCAGGCCGCCAGTGCGCAATCTTCCGCACACTTGCTGGAAGTGCGAAACCCAGTCCGTGCCCTCAGGCTTTGCTGTGTCACCCAAATCGCCGATCAAGAGAGCGAAGATTCCAGGCACCTGTATGTCGGCATCGGAGGTGTCAAGCGCAAGGTTCACCGTCCTCGCGTATTCGTGTTCAAGCCTGTCTAACACCGTATTCGGATCTTCCGCGGTGGCCAACAGTGAGAGATAGACGCCGTGCTCCACGGCTGCCCGGGCGTGGACTGCAGCGGTGTCCGCCAAGCCAGAAGCTTCAAGGTGAAAGGCCGCATGAGAATGGCGAACTGCCTGCGCAAGCCAAGTCCACGCGATCAGCTGAGCGTGAGGAAACGGACCCCCCAGCACCAGAGACGCTTCACGGAACGCGTTCCAAAGCAAGCCTTCAATCTGATGAAGGGATTCGACTGAAGGCAGTTCATCCATTGCCGAGCGATGGGCCTCCACTACCTCATCGGGCGCCAAGCCATACTGCATTGCAGCAATTCGAAGAATGTCATCCATAGCCATCCCTAGATAATCCCAGCCCTCAGTGCACCGTGCTGGCCACCTCGGCGGCCGAAGCGTCGGCAGCGGGGTAGACCGATTTGCCGGTGCTCTCGAAGCTTGTTAGAAGGATCACCGTCCACGGCGAGGGACTCGGAAGAGCACCGCTAAGTGGATAGCGAGTCATGTTGGGCAGCGCACCATCTGCCTCGGCCAGGTCGTGTCCTAACTACGAGAGACAGGTCGCCCGACTGCTCAGAGCTGACTGCGGTGAGAAGCCAAATTGTTCGGCAGTGAGCAATTGAGTCAGGAGACGATACCATAGGGTGAATTGTGCGCCAGCCATCGGATGCCGCAGATGATCGCAGCTATCAGAAAGCACGAGTTCTGAAGCGTGATACGCGACTGTGCCAACATTCGCCACAAGTCAGCTTGGGCAAAGGCCCAACAAGAATCAGGGGGGGGATCGCCAAGGTGAGCATTCTCGGGAATACTGGCGGACGACGATGGCGGATGATCGCTATTGTGCCGATAGCGATCCTTGTCGTCATCGGCACCGGGGGAATGCCTGCCAGAGCTGCGGGCTTTGGCCAGGCGGCGAGTTCCTATGTGACTAACAGTGCCGAGGCACTGCCTGGGAGCACGGCCTGGCGCGCCGTCGCGTCGTACGTTGCCCCTCCCGACTCAATTGCAATTGCCTGTCCATCGTCGTCTGTCTGTTACTCCGCAGGAGAGAACTCATCGCGGTTCGGAAGTATTCTAGAGTCAAGTGACGGCGGGGCCGACTGGACTAGTCAATCCGTCCCATCAGGGACCGGGTACCTGAGTGCCATCGCATGTCCATCCACCGTCGAGTGCTTTGCCGTCGGCGACGCCTCAACGTCAGAGCCTGAAATCCTCGCGACGTTCGACTCCGGACTCACTTGGATGGCGCAGCCTGCTGCAGGAGAAGGCCCCGCTGGTATTGCTTGTCCTTCAACGACCTCGTGCTACGTGGTCGAATTGGGAGGCGAGATTCTAAGCACTGGTAACTCTGGCCTCACCTGGACTTCCCAGACCGTAGCCTCCGTCACTTCCCTCAATGGAATTGCGTGTCCCTCTGCTTCCAGCTGCTACGCGGTTGGGCAATCGACTGTCGGAAATGGCTCGATCGTCATGACATCAGACGCAGGAAGCACGTGGACAAATGACGCGTTGCCAACTGGCACCGGACTCCTCGACGCAATTGCTTGCCCGTCTACAACCCAATGCGTCGCAGTGGGTGAACAAGGTACAACTGAGACCGGAGAGGCTCTCTCGACTACTGATTCAGGGTCCTCCTGGACTGCTCTGGCCGGACCCATGGATACATTGACACTCCGAGGAATCTCGTGTCCGTCGATCACAACTTGTTACTCCGTCGATTTCAACGGCAACCTCTTCAGTACCAGTGATGCAGGCGCCTCTTGGGATACCGGGACGCGAACCGATTCCATGACATCCATAACTTGTATGTCAGACACACAGTGCGTGGCGTCATCATCGAACAATTTTCTACTCAATATGGGCATTCTTTCCACTGTCAATTCGGGAACTACGTGGACACCTGACGCACTCCCAGAGGGAACCACTGGACCTAAGGCTATCGTGTGTCCTTCTCAGACGGAGTGCATGGCCATAGGGCGGGACTCAACTATTGGTGGCATAGTGTTTATATCCTCGGATTCTGGAGTAGACTGGACAGAACGTGTTCTCCCAAATAATGCTCCTAATCTTCAGCTCACTGGGATAGCGTGCCCGTCATCATTGATATGTTATATCTCGGGGATGGAGGATTATCCTGATTTCAGTAGCTTTGTATTCAAAACGACGAATGGCGGTAACACATGGGGGCAATCCGCGGTCAATATCGCTCCGATTGGAATCGCGTGTCCATCTACTTCTAATTGCTTTATGGCCAGTGTCTATGGATTGGCTTCTTCGACTGACTCGGGTGCGAATTGGACATATCAGAATTTTCCCCTTGACATGGTCGACGTGAGCGCCATTGCCTGTCCAACTCTTACGAGTTGCTTCGTCGCAGGTGCGAATGCTCAGATCAATGGTTTCGTTGCTCAAACCTCGAATGCTGGTGCAACGTGGAGAATCGACGCGCTGCCTTCCGGAGCGGAGAGTTTTGCTTCGATCACGTGCTTGTCTGCGACTGCCTGTTTGGCTGCCGGGCAAAGCCAGAACAATGTTGGAGGGGGTGACATCTTGAGGACTACCGACGGTGGATTGAGGTGGACGTGGAGTGGTCGCGCATTTGGGAAAGATGTACTGCCAAGCACGATCAATTCTGTAGCGTGTACATCGACGAGTGTCTGTTATGCAGTTGGACTCGGGAGTCAGGATCAGACTGATAGCTATGGGGGAGGTCTGATCCTAGTCAGCACCAATGGGGGCAAGAGTTGGACGCCAGAGACGATCCCGTCGGGTACCAGAGAGTTGAATGGAGTTGCATGTCTGACTGTTTCGGACTGCATTGCTGTCGGCGCCGGTCCCGACACAATCGGGGCGTTATTCATCCAAGGCTTTTTCCCGCCGCAGCCACTCACTATTGCAACGTCTTCACTTCCTGGTGGTCAGGTGGGGATCGCCTACTCCGCAAGTCTGACGGCCACTGGTGGTAATCCTTCATACTCATACGTGAGCCCTCCTTACTCTTGGAGTCTGGTTAAGCGTTCGGGTGATCTTCCGAAGGGATTGCAGTTGAATAAGTCGACAGGGGCTATCACTGGCACTCCAATCGCAGCTGGAACATTCAGCTTCAAGGTGGAGGTCTTGGATACAAAGACTGGAAAACCAGCTACCCAGAATTCCGCTACATCAGTTCTCACAATCGTTGTCTCGGCGTGAAATAGGACGGTGGATTGATTCTAGGCAGACGCTTCGTGTCAGCGTTGGCGCTTTATGTGAATCACGCGGAGGGGAATCTGGCCAGGTAGTATTTGTCCGCAACGGTCGGCGGAGCCGTTCGCTGGTGATCGTCAACTCTTGCATGAACAGGGGAAGAACCGATGAAGAAACTGCTTCTAAGCCTTGCCGCGGTCACCATACCCATGACTGTGATCATCTCGACAGCCGGGATTGCCGGTGCTGGGGCACACAAAGTGGATGTCACTGATGCCACAATCGCCTGTGCGACGGTGACTGGATCGGCCAAGTTCACGCCCGCGCTGACCGAGTTCGGAAATGGACATTCCGAGAGCGTCAGCGTGAAGTTGGACATTGGCGACTGCACTGTGTCGGGAACGGCGACTCCAGTCATCGTGACTAGCGGTAAGGGCGCAGGGGTGCTCCTTGGCACGAACACGGCAGCCCTTACCTTGTGGGTGCCCAACGAGCTGACCGGCCAAGTCAAGATCAGATGGGACAGCACATCGAAGCTCACCACCAAGGTGAGCACGGTGACCGTCACTGTATATACCGGCGGATTGACCGATGACGGCTACGCCTCGCTAGCGGTCGACTCCGGGAACGCCTCGGTGTCAGGAGGCTTCTCCGGTGGCGATTCCGGTGCGGCCTCGAACCTGTACGCCGAGACCACACAGAGTATTGCGACACTGGTGGCCGAGGCCAACACGCCCCCCGCAAAGGGGATCAAGTCCATCACCCTGGGTACCGACGCCAGTCATACGACGCCCAACTCGCTGAATCTAGGCTGACCGGGTTGTCAGGGAATCGCCCGTCAAGTTCCATGATTCTCTGACAATCATCCTGCGGTCGGGATTGGTTTACAACAACACGTAGATTTGGCGGACATGGGCAGACACCGTCGTTTGAAACTGTCCCGAGACGCCTGGATCGGGATCATTGTCACCGTGGCGGTCGCTATCGTCGGCGCAGGCTCGGCACCATGGTGGTGGCCGCGCAGCCATCTCCAACAACCGGCGTCGGCGATCGTTGGAATGTCGGGCGGTTGCGCACCATTCCAGGTGTTCGCCCAGAACCGCTGGGCTCCAGTCGGAACCGCAATCCGGGCGGCGCCAAACGTACAGTCAGAACAGGTGGGCAGTTTCCCGGCGAACATGTCGATCTCAGTCAACGGCTGGGCTCACGGCCGCCCGGCGTATCCAACCGATACCGCACCTTGGAACAGCGACGTCTGGTTCCACCTCGCCGACGGAGCAGGATGGGTGTCGTTCCCCGGTGTTCGCCCACCTGTGGCGAACGATCCGACTGGAACTTCGCCGGACGGCGGCACCCCGGCGCCGACCTCGTCTACATGTGGGGGTGCCATCCAGTAAGGCTGCCCGAAGAGGCGCCGGGGGTCACACATTCTGCGCTGCGATACCATCGGCCGCTGCCCCGTCTTACGCCGGATGTTGGGTCTTCCCTGCCTACCTGAAGGATCCCGATGACTCCCTCCACTACACGGATACAGCCGGGCTGCTGGGCATTCTCCATGAGGAGCCGAAGCTCTGGGCAAGCGACGTGCGTTTCATGAACGATGCTCAAGAACTCCTCTACGCCCAGGATGCCGTCGTCGATGGCATAAAGACGATGTCGAGCCCAACCCTCCGCGAGGACCACTGGGCCCACGAGCTAGGTAACCGCGCCGTCCAAACCTTTGAAAAGTACAAGGGCTTCGTACTCGACAACGTTGCCGCTGGGAATCTCGGCGTGTACGTCGTCTGCTTCTGCGAGTCGGGTGACCTGCTCAGCCAGTGGCGCGGGTACGGCAAGAATGAAGGCTACGTCATCGAGTTCCGAGCCGACTCACTTCAGGAGGGTCATAGGGCCATCGGCGCCTATCCAGAAGCCACCGGACTGTTTCCGGTCGGATACGGCGAGGAGGCAGTGAGTGATGGCGTGGCTAGGACCATCGCGGCGGTTGAGCTGTTCAATCTCAATCATCCCGGAGTGAAGGCCTCGTATAAGGCGCTAACGGTTGCAGCCATTCTCGCAACGATTAAGCATCCGGGCTTCTCCGAGGAACGGGAATGGCGACTGATTACCGCCTTCCAGGACAACGAAGGTGAGGAATTCGGTCTGCACTCGAACCCCACCAAGTTTCGTCCATCCAACGTAGGCCTCTCGCCCTACGTCGAGCTGAGCGTCCCGATGGATGCAGTTGTGAGTGTCCGGGTCGGACCTGGCGACAGAGCTGAGATTCGAGAGGCAGCCGTGCGGCGCCTACTCAAGTCAGTCAAGTCCAAAGCCGCAGTGCTGCCTTCCACCATCCCGTTCCGAGGCTGACGGTAGTTGGCTAACGTATCTTGGGGATGTCGATGGAAGACGGAAGAGTGAGCGGGTCGCAGTTCCTGGGCCGAGGCAAGTTCAGTGGAAAGGACTTGCCGGGGAATCCGCCGTGCATCTTTTGTGGCGAACCTGCTGGTTCGAAAGAAGACATCATTCCGTCATGGATTGCCCGGCAGAACTTCACCCTGCCGGGCAGCGTGAATCCAGTTACGTACTCGGTGCATGGCGCCGAAGTGAAGAAGTGGAACTCTCAGACTCTTGCGTTTCTGAAGATAAAGACTGTATGCGAGATTTGCAACAACACCTGGATGAGCCGCATCGAGGATACGGCCAAAACGCACTTGGTACAGATGATGTAGGGGCAAGTGACCTCACTGAACGTTGCTGCACAGCTTGATCTTGCGACCTGGGCGTGCCTCAAGGTCGAAGTCTGGGAGGCGGTGGCAGAGCAGGGTGTGGTGTCCCGAAGGATAGACCGCGCGCTCATGTATGGCAGTCAGCAACCGCCGGGCTATGCGCTAGTTGTTGCCGCTCGGGTTCCGTCGTCCGACTATTCCGAGTTCTCACTTCAGCATGTCTTCCTCGAGGTCGAGCGTACGCCCGGTGCCGATCACGACGCTATCTCTGCGACCGCAATCGCGCTTGGGGACTTCGTTGTATGGGTCATTCTCAACCCGAGCAGGCAACCTGTTGCATTTGCTCCATCCCCGATCACTGATGACACCATCATGATATTTTCGCCCGCCTATGGCCCGCTGCAGTGGCCACCGCAGAAATCACTCTCAGAAGATGAGCTTCGCCGAGTATGGCGGCGTTACCTAGTTATTCAAGAAGAGCACAAGGTGGGTTTGGACGGCAGCATTGAACCCGGTCACGGCGAACGACCATCGGCGCCCTGACGCCACCGCGCTCCTGTACGCCTGGTCTCTCCTCAACGAGTCCGCTCTCCGTCCGCACTTACCCCCTGGGGACAGGTCCCGGTCACCACACGAACGGTCACCGGCACCGGCGCTTGTTGGAGGGACGCAGATTTCCGAAGGTATAGCCCTCCTAGAGCACCGAACTACGCCGTCGCAGCGATCTGGGGCGATCTTCACCGCGACAGAACCGGCATTCGGCACTTCTGCCAATGACAGCGGACTGTCCCAGAACACGCTCCTTTAAGCTCGCTCCGACACGCCCACATGCCGTTCCGGGGCAAGCAACGCTCGCCAACACGTTGCTGCCCACAACCTCTTCAACGAGGCTTCGAACCGTCGGACGTAA
>PLSY01000016.1 GCA_003164275.1 Acidimicrobiaceae bacterium
CGCGAGAATCAGTGATCGCCCACACGTGATGTCTGGTCGATCCACTGGTTGCATCGATAACGTCCCCATTAATGCGTTCTCCGTTGCCGTATACCAAAACGGGCTTCCATAGCTGCGCAACCTTTCGAGCGTAGACAGCCATCATTTGATGATGTACTACTGCCAACGTCCAACGGTATGGCCTTCGTCCGTCCAGCTCCCGCATGACATCCGGTAGATACATCAGACCCGTCATAACTGCGAGCACTCCTGTCGGAGCTAGCACCTTGTCAGCGAAAATCGCTAGATCCCCAAACAACTTTAGGGACGCACGTGCATACGGAGGGTCCGTGATAATCGCATCAACGTTCTCTAGGTCCGTGAGCACCTTGCGAAAGTCTCCGTGCCTCACTTCGCACGTAACGGGTTTACGTGGCAGTGACTTCTCGTGCTCTCGTGCTCGGAGGATATGGTCCGCACGTGAGTACGTCATCCGTCCGCTACGGACTTCTAATGCCAGGTCCGCATGCTGCTCGACCCGTATTGCCCGCTCGACCGTGCTGGTCGAGACACCCGCCAGACGAGCGGCGGCGGTAGCGGTCTTCCTGATGGCTTCTTTTGAAGCCATCCCCTTGGGATGGTCACGCTTGAGTCGTGGAAGTAGTCGAAGTGCTAGTGATGCTCGCTGGTCGGTCGTGAGGTGTCGTCGGTGGATGTTCGCAGCGACCACGAATCCCCACGGGTCCGCACCCTTATACGTGGTGAGCCGTGTTCGGACCCCTGCCTCAACACATGCCCGTAAGCGATTGCGTCCGTCGAGGATCTGACCATCCGCAGTAACCACGATTGGAGATTGCAGGCCATCCGCCCGGATCGATTCGACTAGCGCCCGATACTCGCTACCTTCCAAAAGAGGGAACATCGCAGCCGCAGGATGTGTCTTCCGCACCTAACGAATGGTAAGTGCGGAAATGGCGCAGCTGGTGGACTGAACTAGAGGAGGCGACGGTGAGCGAGATCTCCATTCATGCCACACCACCGACGATCACGAGCTTCAGCCCGGTCTTGGCCGGTGGAATCGTCAGCGGAAGGCGGCGACCGAGGAAGCTTGATGCGCTCCTGCAATCTGTCGAAAAGGTCTCCTGGCTGAACCTCGCACTGAATGGCGATTGAGAGCCGCCTTGGCAGGATGGTGCCGAACTCGTCGAGCATCACGGTTACACCCTCGGCCCGAACGGCACTTCTGCCATACTCCAGGCGATCCAGAGGGCGGGGATTCGCCTAGTAGGTACCCGCCATCAGCACCGCTACGCCGATGCCCACAAGAAGGACCGGAACACTGACGCAGGCAACGGCGATTCCGAGCCGATCACCCGATTCGGTGCCAAGTCTGGTGCGTCCAGGACCAATCGCAGCAAGCGACAGACCAAGTGCTGACAATGGCAAGAGCACCAGCAACGCCGAGGCAACGGTCGTCGAGTACAGGACAGGCGTTGAGGTCAGCACGAGGGCAGTTGCCACCACCGACAGCGTTAGGACGACCAGCGCCACAACTGCCTTCCACTCCCGCTCTCCCATCGAATCCAGGGTATCGAACGCATGAAGGGACGGGCCTCCTGTAGCCCTCGCTGCCGGATGGGTGGGGCGTTCACCGTGACGACGGTGCCTCAGAGCTTGCGTCCATCAGCAACGGCACTACCCGGTACTGGCACTCCGGGCGATGCCCGCACGTTTCAGCACCGCTGGACTGACTCCTACGGTCCTCCATGCGCCGTAGGAGATCCCCTTGCGCTGTCCGTAGCTCTTGGCGACCTTGACGAAGCTGCCCTCGAACTGAGCAAGATCGACCGGATCTTCGGCAGTGGCTAGTTCAGCTTCGAGATCCATGCCCTCCTGGGTTAGCTGCAACCGCTGCAATGCCGAAGCCTCGCCAAACTGAGCATCGATCACGTGGAGCCGTCGAGTGATCGACTGTGGCGTCCGCTTCCGACCCCGCTTCGGCTTGGCCTCCTCAAGGGCCTCCAAGTAGTTGCGAACGACTCGACCCTCCTCTCGCCCTTTGGCCAGTGCCGTCTTGTGAGAAGCACTCATTGCTTTCGAGGGGACCTTCTTCGCCTTAGGTGTCGTTTTCGCTGCCATGCGGCCATCTTGCCACACGTGTTTACAAAGGTGAGACCGGTACATCCGTCGCCGTAGGGTTCGCTTTAGCAACAGGTGTTCCAGGACGATAGGTAAGAGTCGGACCCGTCGAGCAGAAGGTCCCGCCACCTAATGCTCCGGGTCCGGCTCCTTCGAACACGACTGATCGACCAAGGCGTACTTCGTCAGTATTCCTACCTCAAACCGACACGGAGACCATCACGAATGGGTGGGCCACGATGTGGCAACTCGTGCACACCATCAAAGGGCTGGGGGATCACTACGAAACCTGCTTCGAGCAGAGCGGCCTGATCGTGCAGTGAGGACTATTGCGTCGGTCTGAGAATACCTGGCAGCCAGGCGACCAGACAGAGGCGAGCGTCCCGTACCTGGCCCCTGTGAGCCATTGCTGAGTTCAGTTCCAAGCGAACCCTGCCGATGATGAACCTGTCTCACGAGAGACGGTTTCGAAGGGCGGATCGAACATGAGTGATGCGAGCCAAGGCGACGGTTGGTGGGTGGCGTCGGACGGGAAATGGTACGCACCGGAGTTACATCCTGAGTACGTTCAACCGCCACCAACAGGACCCGAATCCCCTGTCCAGTGGTTCACGGACGCAACGGGCAAGGGGTCTTCTGCCAAGAGAGCATCAGAGGCACATGAGTCGCATCCTGAAGTCGGACCAACGGCATCCCCACAGACTCCGGTTGTGCAAGGTGCAACCAGTAGCGATTCGGGGGAAGAGCAACCGGGTGCGGGTATCTTCATCTGTCCGGCTTGCAACGCCGCCATTGAGTTAGATTATCGGGCACTGTCTGTAAGATGCAAGTGCCGTTGCGTCTTTGACTTCGTCAAGTGCCCGAAGTGCGATGCGGCTCAACCATGTGCGATACAAGGTCCCTTCATACGCAAGACCGACATAGAGTGGTGTCGACAATGTAATCGTATGTTGTCATCTTGGAGAGGACTTACGACGACCTCCTTCTCGGCTTTGATTGGCAATGATCCGTCAGCGGCGGCTTCTCTTCCCAAAGGAAGCACAGCAGCGGAAGCGCCATCAACCAACCGGTCAGCGGTCGCAGTTGCTATGGCCCAACAGTGTGTCAACGGTCATGAGATGCCGGAGCGGAGCGCCTTCTGCGCCGTCTGCGGCAGCAAGCGAATCGACGGCACGACCGAGTCAACGTCACTCGTTCCACAGGTTGTCACTGGAACATGCGCCAACGGCCACGTGATCGAAGCAAGCCACGCCTATTGCTCGGTCTGCGGAGGCGCACGGAAGACCGCTCCGGTGAAGACCGAAGCCGGTGGACCTTCAGCAAACATGCCGTCTTCTCCGTCTGGTCTGTCTCCGTATGCACGAGTATCAATCTTCGCTGTGATTGGTGTTATCGCCATCATCATCGTTCTTGTGGTGACACTGGGAGGAGGAGGAGGAGGAGGAGGTCAGTCCCAGTCCTATAAGGACGGTTACGCCAATGGACAGTCGCAACTCTACGCTGCTGAAGGATCTGGTATGTCCACATCAGGAGCATCAACATACGCCGGAGGAATGTGCCAGTTGGACGTTGTCGGTGCACCCAACGGCGATAACCAATCTCAATGGATACAAGGATGCGAAGCTGCAACGAGTAATGGCTGACCCCGTCAGTGAAATCTGCTCGCTACTTCGCATCCAGTGCCGTGTGACAACCAACAACAGACCCCTCTGTTCGGTGTCGGCAATCT
Source organism: Acidimicrobiaceae bacterium (assembly GCA_003164275.1). The sequence continues at coordinate 3,848 of PLSY01000016.1, forward strand.
GAAAGGCGGATCACTGTGAGCGATGTCAGCCAAGGCGACGGATGGTGGGTGGCATCCGATGGGAAGTGGTACGCCCCAGATCTGCACCCCGAGTACAGTTCAGCCCCTCCCTCAGCCCCTCCCTCAGCCCCTCCTTCAGAGCCTCCGGTTGCGCAAGGTCCGACCAGGAGCGATCCTGCGGACGAGCCGTCAACCGACCGGTCAGCAGTTGCAGTTCCCACCGCCCGACGATGTGTCAACGGTCATGAGATACCCGAGTCGAGCGCCTTCTGTTCAGCTTGCGATTAAACCCACGGTGAC
>PLSY01000349.1 GCA_003164275.1 Acidimicrobiaceae bacterium
GGCGGAGGAACATGTAGTTGGCCCCGGTCACGGCGTCGACGAGGCCGACCAGAGCGGTATACGCGGCAGTGACGGCGAATACCCTGGGCACCGAACCAGGCCGCGGCACGATCCGCATACCGACCACGAGGAAAAGGGCGGCCATGACGATGCCGACATGGCCGACGACGTACTCGAAGAACACCAGGTGCGGGAACCCGACGTTCAGGTCGGGCGTGATGACCCCTTGCAATGTGCCAGCCATGCCCCAGAAGTAGGTGAGCTCGACGAGCAGAGCCACCCGCCACCAGCAGGCCACAGCGGCGATGACCACACCGACGTTGCATAGCGCCAAGGGCAGGGATGTCTTGGGTGACCACGTGCCCTGGACCACGAGGGCAATGGAGTAGCTCGCGGCATCAGCGGCGAGCGCCAGTCCGATGAGACGAGCGGTCATTGGCACCCAGGGGCCCGGATGCCGGCTGGCCACCGTGCAGAGAGCGACGCAGACGATCCCGCCGAGGGCCACCGACGACCAGTAGCTCACAGGCGAGACCGCCGCAGTCACGCCGATCCGTTCCAGATGGCCCGCTTGCACTCGCAGGCGCCTGTCGAACGGAGGTGCGAAGTCACCACCGTTCGAAGAAGGCGGCAGAGTGTCGTGGGTGGCTGCGGGGCTGAGCCGTCACCGTTCAGCCGTGCAGGGTGTTCCGGGCGAGCACAAGCTCTCCGACGAACGCCCATACGAAGATGACGACCATCCGCCCGGGCGGGCGGGTCCACAGCTGGGCGTCGATGCTCAACTCCGTTTGATCCGAACAGGAGGTTCGGACCAGCGGTGTACGAGGAGAGGCCGAGTTCGGGGAATGCGATCAACAGCGCGTGGTGCTCGTTCGACAGCCCAGCGAGGGTGAGGGTCGCCTCGACATTTGGCTTCGGATCGACGACCCGCACCTTCGGCACGCCAACGGCGACACGAGCGAAACCGTTTCGATCGAGTGGGCCGAACGGCAGTTCGGCTACTTGTCTGCTCATGATGCCCTTGTCCATGGACCGACGCTCACGTTGCAATCCCCTCTGCAGCCGACGGGGGACCGTCACCGTCGGAGGGGGGANNCCTATTCATACGAGCCCCATTTCGTGGCGAAGAGCGGTGAAACATGCTTGTTGAAGGCCACGTATCCATTGTTTGGCGGTTCGGACATGTGCTGCTATGGGCGATGGTCATCAATAGCACGTTTGGTGCGTCCGACCCTGTTGACCTTGTACACGATCAAGTGGACAGGGTTAGAGCCCAAGGAAGACGGTTGGAGCCCCCTTCCGACACACTCAAAAGTACACCGCCAGTTGGGCTCGCCTCGGCGACGACCTTCCGCTGGTCAGGATGACAGGTGACGCTGACCCCGAGGCCAGCGTAGACCTTCGCCTTGTCTTTCGGATCGGCCTCTCAGAGCACCTTGGTCATGTCGCCGAGTGCGAGAGCCATCCGGCGGACCTCGTCCTCGGTGGCAACCAGTCACCTCGGGGATGTGCCTTCATTGTTCGCTCAATAGGTCCACACCAGTTCGTCGTCAACAAAGAATTGGAAGGTATAAGTCGTGAACCCCCCCCAGAACCAAAGGATTCTCTGCTCGACAGCGAATCGGTGCACCTCGATCTTGCCTATCGATACTTCGCATCGCCACTTCGTCCGAAAAACGTTGAACATGCGATGCTTCTTCAGTACCTCCAGTCCGTCAACCGAGATGCGGGTCGATCCCGACAGTCGACCCCAGTGGTACACGACATGATGTTGTTCGGAATTACCGACCACCAGGTCGTAGTCAAGGCCGAGCCCAGGTAACTGCATAGAAGATGTAAGTCTGACCAATCTGGGTAATCCAATCGTTACCGAAGAGTGATCGTTCTGTGACACACGCGAGGGCGTAGTGCTCCTGCCGGTTCGGTGGGACAACCACGCTGTCTGCGGTGGGACTGACCCATGGTCATGAACGTCCCGGTCGAGCGGAAGGCCAGTCGAATCACGTCGGTTGACACCGATCAGTTCACCGGCATGTAGTAGTCCGTTCACCTTCGCTTGTTACTCCGTTCACCTTCGCTTGTTAGGTTGCCTTGAGGCAAGACCTGCCCTCTCTCGTGCCCGGAAACCGAATCGGGATCATCTGCACCCACAGGAGGAGACCAACGTGCGGATCGCCGAGTTCTCACAGTCACTGGGATCAACCCAATCTGTGGCGGCGTTTGCCTGGAACAGGCTGCAGAAAGACAGGCGATGACCGATCCGACTTCGGTCACCGACTCGGCGGGAGAGCGGGTCGAAGACGAGCTCAGCCTTGGGGCCGGGGAGGTCGGACTTCCTGGCAAACCGGTCATGCGGCTGAACGATGTGTCCGTATCCTTTGCCGGGCGCGATGCGGTGCGAGGGGTGACTTTCAACATCCACGAAGGAGAGGTGACAGCGCTCATCGGTCCTTCGGGTTCCGGAAAGACGACATTGCTGCGGGCGCTCAACCGGATGCACGACGAGGTGCACACTGCTTCGGTTAGCGGCAAAGTGCTGCTGGGCGACATGGACATCTACGACCGGGCTACCAATCCGATCCTCCTACGCTCCCGAGTAGGGATGGTGTTCCAACAACCCAATCCGTTCCCTTCCATGAGCATCTATGAGAACGTGGTCGTGGGCCTCAAGTTCAACGGCGTACGGGAGCGGACGCTTCTCGACGAGGCGGCGGAGTCGGCCCTCGTTGCCGCAGCACTCTGGGACAGCGTACGGGACCGCCTGAAGCAAAAGGCGAGCACGCTGTCCGGTGGCGAGGCGCAACGACTCTGCATCGCACGAGCACTGGCCGTGGAGCCGGAGGTTCTATTGATGGACGAACCGACGTCGGCGCTCGATCCCGTTGCGACTGAGCTCATAGAGGAATTGATGAGCGAGATGAGGACTCGAGTGACGATTGTGATCGTGACCCACAACATGGAGCAGGCTGCCCGGGTATCTGACCAGTGCGCCTTTCTCCTCATGGCTGCGGACAAGTGCGGCGAATTGATCGAATGCAGCACAACCGCCAAGCTCTTCAACAATCCCACAGACCCGCGCACGCTGGACTACCTCAATGGACGCTTCGGTTGACAAGCGCCGGCGGTCCCTTCCACGACGTGGAGGTCGAACGGGCCTCGATGAGTGCGGAACTTGCTCGGCTGGAAGTACTGATGCGTCGGCTGGAGAAGCATCGCGAGTCGGACATCATGGCATCGGACCCCGCACACCGTCGCGATGCCGTCAATCTCGTTCACTATTTGGCGCTCCGACAAGGCGACGTAGTTGACCTGCAGCGCTGGTTAGGTGCGCGTGGTCTCTCGTCGCTCGGAAGGTGTGAGGCTCACGTACTGGCCACCGTCGAGTCCGTTCGTGCGGCACTTGAAGGGACAGCACCGCGGTTCGGGCCGGCGATCCAGAGCTTCGAGGAAGGCCGAGCCGCCTTGGACCACAACACTGATGCCATGTTTGGTCCCCGTCCCCCGGGCCGAGTGCCTCGGATCATGGTGACTCTTCCCACTGAGGCCGCCGATGAGTACCCACTCGTGCAGCGTCTTGTGTCTCTGGGCATGGACGTTGCCCGAATCAACGGCGCACACGACGACCCGGCTACATGGGAACGCATGGCACGCCATGTCCGCAGAGCGTCCTCCGAGGTTGGCAGATCTTGCCGAGTTTCAATGGACCTTCCAGGACCAAAATTGCGGACCGGACCACTTGCCGAAGGACCGCAGGTCGTGAAGCTGCGACCCGAGCGTGACCTGCGAGGGGTGCCGGTCACACCCGCCGTGGCGACGCTCATCGCCAGCTCTGGGTCCGGCGCCCATGCGACGGGCCTTCCTGTAGACCCGTCCTGGATCGAGCGCCGCCACTCGGGGGACGTCGTCAGTTTGGTCGACGCGCGAGGGTCCCGACGTGAGCTGCGAATCCTCGAAGGGGCTGCCAGAAGCTGCCAGGTAGAGGTATGGGACACCACGTATGTGGAGACCGGCACTGCCCTGTCCTGCCGCGATGATGTGACCAGAGTGGGTGAATTGGCGAGGATTCCCCAATATCACCTGCTGTGCAGTGGGGATACGCTCGTTCTCACCCGCGAACTCGACCCGGCCGTGCCGTGGCATCACGGGCAGCCCGGGTGTGCCCACATAGGGTGCACGTTTGCGGGCGCCTTTGATTCGGCCAAAGTCGGCCAGCGGGTGAATCTCGACGACGGGAAAATGACGGCCGTCATTGAAGACGTCGCCCCCGACGAGCTCCACGTGCGGATTCTTTCCGCCGCAGCGAGAGGGTCACGGCTCCGGGCGGAGAAGGGAATCAACCTGCCCGACACCGATCTTGTCGCGAGTGCGGTGACCGACGCCGACCTTCCCTTGCTCGAGGTCGCCGCGGCGTACGCCGACATGCTGGGCGTGTCCTTTCTGCGCTACGAACACGACGTCGATGACGTACACAGGTATCTCCATCGAGTCCGAGGCGAGCAATTGGGGCTCATCCTGAAGATCGAGACCAAAGCGGCATTTACTCGCCTCCCCGAGATCTTGCTGCACGCCATGCGCTCGCCACTCGTTGGGGTCATGATCGCCCGAGGGGACCTGGCCGTCGAGGTTGGTTACGAGCGCCTCGCCGAAGTGCAGGAGGAGATCCTCTGGCTGTGTGAAGCCGCGCACGTCCCGGTCATCTGGGCCACCGAGGTCCTTGACCAACTTGCTCGCACCGGCCACCCGTCGCGAGCCGAAGTCACCGATGCCGCGATGGGTCAACGAGCCGAGTGTGTCATGCTCAACAAAGGACCTCACGTCGACGATGCGATGGTCGTGCTCGATGACATCCTCCGACGGATGTCCCGTCATCAACGCAAGAAGACCTCGCTGCTTCAGCCTCTGCGCAGCTGGAGCGAAGTCACCTGAAAGGGCATCCCTCGTCTGTCCGCCGGCGTTCCACCTCGAGAGGTCCCTGGGCCCGACTGGTGGGGGCTGGGTCGAGGATGATGGCCTTGATCTTCCCTCGGGATCCAACTGGCGCCCGCCTGCGAATGTCCTCACAACCATGGCACGAGCAACGGAATGGCTGGTGACGACAGGACGCCCCCTTCTCCCGCCTCCGGCCACGTTCCACGTGACTCGACCTGATTACAGGGCAAGGTGGCGGCATTCACCCGGGAGGAGCTCGACAGGTTCTCCTCCGAGTCCGACACGAGCGGCGCCTTCACCCCATTCCTCGACCTCAACGGTCAGTTCGCCGTTGGCCACGGTGATGTTCATCCAACGGCGGCGATAGCGAATGTCCAGCGCGAGGCTCCGCACCTCGGAGGGAAGGTGAGGGTCGAACCAGATAGCATTGTCCCGGATCTCGATACCGAGGTAGCAACGCTGGAGAAGGTCGACTGTTCCGGCCATGGCTCCCAGATGGATGCCTTCGGCGGTGGTGCCGTCCTGACCCCCGTTCAGATCGCTGCGGAGGGCATCTTCAAAGTGCTTCCACGAACGTTGACGATCGGAGCGGGCCAACACCCAGCTGTGCACCACCCGGCTGAGGGTGGATCCGTGGGACGTCCTCTGCAAGTAGTAGTCGATGGTCAGCGAGGTTGAGCTGGGGTCGAAGCGGTACCCCAACCGACTGAAAATCTCTTGCAACTCATCGGTGGAGAGCAGGTAGAAGAGCATCAGGACATCGGCCTGCTTGGACGCCTTGTAAGCATTGGGGGTGTCGTTCTCAGCCTCCAGGATCCGGTCAAGACGGGAGATGTCACCGTAGCGTTCTCGATACGCGTTCCAGTCCAGCTCGGCCAGGTCCTCGTAGCCCTCGAATTGGCTGATGATGCCGTCGTGGAAGACGATTCGCATCTTGCGACTGACGTCCTCCCAGTGGGCGATCTCCGCGTCGTCCAGCGAGAGGTGCACCCGTAGTTCGGTGCGCCGAGGCTCAGGCAGGAGCTCAATCAGTTCGAGGGACCGGCACAGGACCCATACGGCCATGACGTTGGTGTAAGAGTTGTTGTTCAAACCTGTGGATGGGGCACCCACATAGCCGTCGTGGTACTCGTCGGGTCCCATCACCCCGACGATCTCGTAACGATCGAGCTCGGGTCGGTACCGGGCCAGACTGGCCCAGAATCTGCTGATCTCGAAGAGCATCTCGGCCCCATAGGAGACCATGAAATCGAGGTCCCCGGTCGCCTGGTAGTACTGCCAGACGTTGAAGGCTATGGCCGAGCCGATGTGCCGCTGCAGGTGGGAGGCATCGGGTAGCCATCGGCCTGACAAGGGGTTGAAGTGGAGCACCTGTGCCTCTTCGCTGCCGTCGCTGCCGCTCTGCCACGGGTACATCGCACCGCGCAGACCGACCTGCCGGGCGGACCACCGGGCTTCTGGTAGCCGCCGGTAGCGGTACAACAGGAGTGATCGCACCAGCTCGGGAAGGTGGAGGTTGAGGTACGGGAAGATGAAGATCTCGTCCCAGAAGACATGGCCGCGGTAGGCCTCGCCGTGGAGGCCACGGGCGGGCACGCCGACATCGAGGTCGAGTGTGTTGCGGGAGGTGGTCTGCAGGAGATGGAAGATGTGGAGATGGAGGGCAAACCGGGTGGTCCCTTCGTCGCACTCGACCTCGAGGGAGAAGCGCTTCCACAGGCCATCCCATTCGCGGGCGTGGAGGTAAAGAAGCTCGTCGAAGGTGCCGAGGCGTGGGCTCCATGAGCGCGACGCTGCGCCGGCACTGCTGATCGAGCGGTCTTTGGAGGTGAACAGGGAGATGATCTTCTCGACGACGATCGACTCGGTGGGGTCGATCTCGACGGTGAACTCGTGAGCGATCGCACCCGGATCCCCGACCACATGACGAGGGGGAGCAAGTTCCCTCTCTGCCCGGGTGATCCGGACTCTGGCCGTCTCGGCGACCTCTACTCCCGACTGACTGGTGCGAGCGGTCAGTGTGACCGTCTGATCGTCGACCGCCATGGTGGCCACATCGACCAGATGGTGTTCGTCGAATTGGCTGTACCGGTCAACGCCGGCGTTGGTGACCCGGCCGTCGAGGCCGGAGCGGATGGTGAGGTGGCCCGACCAATTCTCGGCCGACAGAACTGTTTCGAGTGCTGCCACGTGTCGATCGGCCATGCTCACGAATCGGCGTTGCTGCACTCGAGTCACTCGCCCCGCCGGGTCGCGGACCCGTACGGTACGCGTGAGGACGGCAGAGCGAAGATCGAGTTGCTGGGAGAAGTCGAGAATGTCCACGGTGCCGAGGTCGAACCACGGGCCACCGTCGATACGAAAAGTGAACACCAGCCAATTGGGAAGATTAACCATGCTCTCGTTCTCGACAGTGTGCCCCATCACCTCGGTGGTTCGCCGGTTGTACAACCCGGCAACGTAGGTACCGGGATAGTGAGTGCCGTCGGCAGTCGCCTCAGGGGCTGCGCCCCGGGTGGCGAGGTAACCGTTCCCCAGGGTGCACAGGGCCTCGCGCAGTCCTTCGTGCCCAGGATCGAAGCGATCGTAGGTGAGCGTCCATTCGTCCTGCTCCACCGGGCCGGAATCGCTCGCGGGTGGCGGTAGCCAGCTCACGGCAACTCCGTGGCGATGGGCTGGTGCAGCTCGAGTTGGGACAGATCGGCGACGACAATGTCAGCACCGTGGCGGCGGAGCGCGTCAGCGTGGCCCGTCCGATCGACTCCGACGACCATGCAAAAGCCCCCCCTTCTCCCAGCCTCCACTCCGGCGAGTGCGTCCTCGACCACCGCAGTCCGACTTGGCAGAGCGTCCAGTTGAAGCGCCGCGGCGAGAAAGATTGCCGGGTCGGGCTTGCCTGGTAGGTCCATCGCATCGGCCTCGATACCGTCCACCACCACGTCGAAGAGCTCGGTGACCCCCGCCGTGGCCAGAATCATGGCGGTATGCCTGCTCGATGAGATCAGGGCTGTCCGGATTCCCAGCGAACGAAGCGAGTGTATGAACGTAGCGGTCGACGCGAACAGGGTCACCCCCTCATGCTCGATGGTTTGCTGGAACTCGCTGTCCTTGAGATTGGCCAGGCCGAAGACGGTCTCGAAGCCCGGCGAATCTGACGGAGCTCCAAGGGGAAGATCGATGCCCCGTGACGTCAGGAAGCTCTGCGCTCCGTCCTGGCGCGGCTTCCCGTCGACATAGTCGAGATAGTCCTCGATATCGAAGGGGCGGACCACCGCGCTAGTTCGTTGGGTCAGGGAGCGCAGATACCGGTCAAAGACCCCTTTCCAGCACCGGGCGTGGACCCGGGCGGTGTCTGTGACCACACCGTCCATATCGAAGATGACCGCCTCGAGCTGATCGATCCGGACAGCAGCGGGGACGTGCCCCGGCCCGTGACCAGCTGAGGGCGCCCTGTCGCTCGCATCCCCATGGCAACTAGTCATGCGACGGACCATCCATGCTAAGGGCCATCGACCCAACGGGCCGGGAAAGTCGGGAAGCATCCAACGGCTGACCCCACAGGGCATGACCGTTCAGGAGTTCGATTCCATGCCCAATGCCCATACGGTCATCTTGGTCTTCGCGTCGACGGGGTCGTTAGGGTCATTAGTCACAACGACCACTCACTTAGAGGTTCCGATGGTCGTGAGAGGGTCGGCCGGTGGTCGCGGTGGTGCTGGCAGCGGCCTTTTCGGTAGTAAACGGCGTCCACGACGCGGGCACTGCCATCGCCGCACCCAATTCCAAGGGCGCTCTACCGGTTGCCCCGGACAGCGCCCTCGGGACGGCATTCTTGCCAGGGCGCCCTTCGATCATGGCATCGGCGACCCAATATGGGTCGGTTCCATCGGGAAGCTCAATGTCGGCCACAGCGACGACAAGCGCCGCCCGGACCGAAGCCCGCCAGCACCGCCTCACCCCCCAGGACGAGATCTTTGGGCTTGGCACCTGACCGCAGGGCGAGGCGCTCTACCAGAGCTTCGACGGTTCCAGTCACCTGACAATTGAGGCTATTGGGTACGGAGTCGGCGATCTCGCCTCTCTGACCGAGCGCAGAGCGACAACCGTCGTCATCCTGTCCAGAGCACCATGGTCCACCCCATTGATCAGGGGCACCCAAACCCAGGATTCGACGACGGTCGTTTTCCTGAACGCCCTTGGTATTTGATTATTGCGACGAGGCAATGTCGCACAACGAACCGCTCAGCGGGTGGGTGCACGAGAGCAGGTCAACACCGGCTCTGGGCGGAGGTAGACCTGCCTGCGCAACTCAGAGCGCACCGGTGAGGGAAGATGTTGGCATGGAAGGCCAGATCCAGCACGTTTCGATCCACGGTCACGATATGGCGTACCGGATGGAGGGCAGCGGCCCCGTCCTTCTGCTCCTCCACGGCATCGCCGGCAGTTCCCGGACATGGCGGGACGTGATCCCCCGGCTGACGGATCGCTTCACGGTGCTTGCACCCGACCTCACTGGTCACGGTCAGTCCGACAAGCCCGTCGGGGACTACTCGCTGGGTGCCTTCGCGAGCGGGATCCGTGATCTTCTGGAAGTGCTCGGCATCGACCGGGCGATCGTCGTAGGTCAGTCCTTCGGCGGTGGCGTCGCCATGCAGTTCGTCTACCAGTACCCCGGGCATTGTGAACGCCTCGTCCTTGTCGACAGTGGCGGTCTCGGACGGGAAGTCAACTGGATGCTCCGACTCATGGCCCTACCGGCGAGCGAGTACGTGATGCCGGTGCTCTTTCCGTCGTTCGTCCGCGACTGGGGAGACAGGCTGTTCCGGGTGATCAATGACCGGGGGATCCGCCTGGGTCGCTTCACCGAGATGTGGAGCGCCTACGCCTCGTTGGCCGAGTCGGACAACCGCCGCGCCTTCGCCCGCACCATCAAGTCCGTGATCGATCCCGGCGGTCAGACGGTCAGTGCGATGGACCGGCTCTACTTGGCATCTTCGATGCCGACCCTGATCATCTGGGGCGACCGGGATGACATCATCCCCGTGAGCCACGCCTACGCCGCTCACCAGGCCATACCCGGGAGCCGGCTGGTGGTCATCGAAGGCGTGGGCCACTTCCCCCAGATCGAGGCACCGGAGCAGTTCGTTGAGGCGCTCGTCGACTTCATCGATACGACCGAACCCGCCCACCTCGGTGCTGAGGATCGCCGACGGATGCTCCGAGCACGCTCCGAGATGCCGCAGCTATAGCTTCGCCGAGTCGGTTGGATGCACCGGCACCGACGGCCGGATGTCGAGGCAATGCATTGAATACCCGCTCAGATCATGCGCTGAGAACTGCTGATCCCCGACTTCGTCAAACAGCACAGATGGTGAGGTCAGGGAGGCGGGTTTCGCCCGATGAGACCTCCCGTCTTGTGGCTCATTATGCTGACCTCGCTGATCCAAACCGGTTCGTACATCCCTGGATCTCATACGACCCAGCCTCGGATCCCCGCCCTTTCGGACCGGGCCGTCGCTCATATAGTCACTGGTACACAGCTCGGCCCAGCCGTTGCGCTTCGACTCAAGGAGAAAACGTGAACACACCGGTCTCCGACCGTGGTTTGCCATCCTCGGCTCTTGCCGACCCGGCAACCCAGCCAGATCTCGGTGTTCCGGCTGGGGTAAATCCGATCGAGTTTGCCGAGCTTTCTTCTGCTCGGACCTGCTACGGCCGGAGCACGATCGTGTGGGCTGAGTCCTGTAGGCACCACGTTGAGGACGATTGGTGGATTGGGCTGAGCGGCACTCCCTACGTCGACTACAACCTCGCGCTCCTCCATGGCGATCGCTCAGTCGAGGCGGCACCGCAGGTGCTCAGCGAGATCCAGCAGGCAGGCGTCCCCAGTCTGATCATGTTGGCCGGGGCGGGCTTGGGAGCCAGCCAGACGCTGATCGAAACAGGATGGGTGTGCACTGGCACGTTGCCTTTCATGGGCAAGCGGGGAGGGTCTGCGGAAGACGACCCCAGCCTGCGCCGACTCGCCCCGCAGGAACTGGTGAAGGCGCGGAGTCTGGCCGCCGCCGCCTTCGGAGTTCCCGAGGAGGTCGGTGCCATTGCCTACGCTGACGACCGGGTAAACCTCCCGGGATGCCGGACGTGGGGCTTGTTCGAAGGCGACGAGCTCATGTCTTGTCTCCTGACCATGAATGTGGAGGGGTATTCAGTGGGATGGGCACTGGCGACCGCACCTGAAAATCAACGGGCGGGCTACGGACGTCGGCTGGTGCGGGCACTGGCCTATCGACGGCTCCACAAGGGGCCCCGCATCGGATTGCTCATGGCCACCAACGCCGGCCAGCGCCTGTACCGGCAGGAGGGGTACGTGACGCTTGAGCACTGGCAGATCTGGTCGCGGCCACGCTGGGTGCTGCGGTAGGAAAGTGCCAGCTCAGGCCCCTCATGATTGTCATGTTGAGGCGTGCGCGATGTCCGCCTCGGTTCCGTTCGGAGCTGCACCGCTGCTGGGTAGGTAGGTCAAAGGGAACGGCAAAGCACCAGCTCAAGGGGTTCCTGGTTCCGATCATGAGGGGCGCGGTGCTGGTTCGCTTCGGGAGGCAGACCCTTACTTCCGACCGTCCGCGGCGGAGTCCGATCGGATGGGCGCCAAGCTCTTCGCGGCTTCGACGGACCTCGCCTGGGGGAAGAACGGCAGGACGACTGCAGCCACCACATTCGCTCCGATGATCATTCTGAGACATCCGAGTCCGGCCGGGGGACGCACTCCGTTCGCCATGGAGATGATCATCCGACCGGGAGCCGGCGATGCGTCCTCGGCCCCGCAGACCTCAAGTTGAGGCGATGCTGTGTCGATAACGCGGGGTTGGGGAGAACACCGGCGGCCCATGTTGGGGGTGGACCCTCCGGCGTGAGAGGAGGGCCCTATGTCGTTCCAGCTGGATCCGGTGCGAACGGCGGGCGGCACGAGTTCACCCGAACGGAGTGCAATACGTCGCCAGGGGGAATCCGTGAGCACCACGATCGACTCTACGACCGAGGCCGTGGCGCCGTCCCCGGCGCACGCGGTCACGCAGGTCTCCAAGCTGGCGGTCCCCTTCCTCGGGCTACTTGGCGCCGTGCAGGGCTCGTGCCCGAACATCGCCTCGACGGCGCTGGTGGGCGCCAGTCGGTCGCTCCACATGGCAGGGAGCACCCAGGCGCTGGCGGCCAGCGTCCAGACCCTGGCCATCGCCGCTACCGTCATCTCGACGGGCCTCCTCGCCGATCGCCTTGGTCGACGCAACGTGCTGATGGTGGCCCTCGTCGTCGGCGCGATCGGCAACCTGGTAGTGGTGGCCGCGCCGACCTCGGCCTTCTACATGCTCGGTATGGCGATCACCGGCGTCGGGCTGGGGGCCGTCTACTGTGCGGCCTTCGGCTTCATGGCCGCGATCGTCCCCAGGGAGCGGATGGCGGGCGCCATGGGCGTGTTCACCGCCGTCGTCATGGCGGGCACCGTCGTACTTACGTTCGTCGGCGGCAACCTGGCGAGTGCCCACTGGCGGATGGCGTTCCTGCTGATCCCGGTCGCGTGCATCGCTTGCCTGGTCGTCACCCCCGTGCTCCTGCCCCGGGTCGAACGGATCACGGGCACCAAGCTGGATCTGCCGGGCCAGGGCTTCCTCATGGCCGGCATCATCCTCGTCCTCTATTCCGCCAGCCAGTTCGCCCACAGCCTGACCAGCCCCCGGACCGTTGTGCCGCTGCTCCTCGGCGCCCTGCTCCTCGTTGCCTTCTTCGTCTGGGAGTCCCGGTACGGGGGCCACTTCTACCCGGTGGGGCTTTTCCGCTCGCCCGCCTTCCTCGCCGCCCTGTGTGCCGGGTTCATCTACACCTTCGGCACCGCCGTGGCGTTCCTGCAGGTGACCAACCTGTGGCAGTACGTGAACGGGCTGGCCACCGCCAGGGTCGCCGTCTGGCAACTGCCGCTGCTGCTGGCGGGCATCGTGGCGGGCTTGGTGACCGGACGGCTCATGACCAGGGGCCTGACCAGCCGGACGACCATCCTGACCGGCGGCATCGTGTCCGCTGCGGGGTTCGTACTCCTGGCGGTGGCCCACGGCTCCACCAGCCTGATCGGGTTCCTGCCCGGCCTGGTCCTGACCGGTTCGGGCGTGGTCATCGCCGCCGTGCCGTTCGGCAGCCTGATCCTGGCGGAGGCGCCCGCCCGGTACCTGGGGCCGGTGTCGAGCTCGCGGACCACGTTCGGACAGTTCTTCTACACGATCGGCTTCTCGTTCTCGGCCGTGGTGATCGACCGGCTCACCGTCGGGGGTGTCGTCCACCGTCTGGACCACGCCGGCGTGCCGGCCAATCAGCTTTCGACCGGTCTCGACGCCGTGAACGTGTACGCGTCGAAGGGCACCGCTCCCACCACTTCGGCGGGCAAGGCGGCCCTCCGGGACGCCGTCGTCTCCTACGGCCATGCCTTCTCCACGACGTTCTTCATCGCCGGCGGACTGACC